>NZ_JAAORL010000002.1:0-333934 GCF_017696015.1 Prochlorococcus marinus CUG1415
CATCAAGTCCATCACCAGCCGCTGCACCATTACCAGCGTCAATAGAGATATCTAAAGAATCTTCACCAGTGAAACTAGTATTAAGGTCGATTTGGAAACCGTAAAGAGCGGTAACTGCTTCTTGTCCAGCTATTCCATCAAGAGCACCGATAGCCATATCAGCGGAGAATGATGCAGTTGTTGTTTCTGAGAAACTACCGGCTTCAATGTTGTTTAGTCTTGCTTCTAAACCATCTACACGACTATTAGTTACAGCCAGTTGTTCTGCTGGGGCAAAGTTACTGATAGTAACTTCGTTTGCTGTAGCAGACATTGGGGCAATCAAGCCTAATGTCGCAGGAGCTACAAGCAAGCTTTTGAAAAGCTTCATAAATTTCCTCACACGAAATTTAAAGTACACCTTAAAATAATGTATATCGAGATACAAAAGCAAGTATCCTACGATACATTTTCTTTTAATTGTGACAGTTTTTTATTTGAACATTATTGATTTCACTTAGAAAATTATTAAAAAAAAATTTTTTAATCTTTTTGTTTTTTAGCAATAATAAATTTTACCTCTTTAGTTTTATATTTTTTTTTCTTACCATTTGCTAAAGAATCTACATACCAGCCAGACGCTAATCTTGAATCTATTTCTTCATAACTTTTACTGCAACTAAGTTTCTTTAATGATTTCTTTTTATAATCCATCTTTTTATAATAGTTAATATATAAGATAGCACTGAAGAAAGATTTATAAATATATAATGTAAATTTCCAGTTCTATTAATAGAAATCTGCATTTAAAAATAAAGTTTTTCTGAATTCTTTAGAAAAAAGAAAAAAATACATGCTTTGCCCTCGACTTAGAAACTTTTAAGTTAGATTCATCCAAAATAAACCTGAGGAGCACAAGGTTAAATGACTCAATTAAAAATTATTGTCAATTCTTTACCGAGAGATTTAGCAGAGTTTTCATTATTTCTAGTAATCGGATTCACGGCTGGTTCTATAGGATTAATTTAATTCTTATTAAATTTCTAAAATAATAATAAATAAAAGAATTAACAACAAAAAGCATTTTCTAAATCTTCTAATAAATTTTTAGACATTTCATAATATTTTAAAATGTAGTAATTTCTTAATTTAATATTTTTTAAATTTAAAGAATTATTGATGATTCTATTGGAAAATCAAATCTTAGTCTTCCCTTCAACTTCCCCAATTCAGCTACAACTAAAAGTCCAGTAATTTCTTTGTGATTACGTTCAAGCAGCTTAGAGACACAATTAACTGTTCCTCCTGTTGCCAATAAGTCATCGACAATGGCAAAAGATTTATATTTATGAAGAGCTTTCTTTTGAACGGAAAGCGAATTTTCACCATACTCTAGACAGTAATCTTCTTTAAAAAGTTCTCCTGGAAGTTTGCCAGGCTTCCTTGCCACAATCATTGGTTTTGAAGCTTCCAAAGATATTGCAGAACCGAAAATAAAACCTCTGGCATCTATAGAAATTATCGCATCTGCATTATTAATAATTTCACTAGATGTCATCATTAAAATTAGTTCTTTAAATATCTTCGGTTCTTGCATAATTCCAAGAACATCTTTGAAATCAATTCCTTTTTTAGGAAAATCTTTATATGTGTTAATTAATTCTAAAAGCTTTTTCATTCTCCAAAACCATTTGTAAAAGTTTAAAGGTCTATATGATTTACTTAATCTTAATTCTAAGTTGTATGATTTTTTTAATCTAAACCTTTTAAAAAATAATATACTTAAGTATTTTTTTCAGAAATCTCAACGAGAATATATATTTGAAAATGTATTTATTAATAGGAGACTTGTTTTAAAAGGCTGATAGCACTTTTAAATGCAAGCATCATCTTTATTATTTAAAAAAATATTTACAAACATTAGCTACTAAATAGTTATGAGGAGTAAATTTTCAACTAAAAGCCTATTAATTATAAAATATTTGCAATTTGGTCTTTAAATAATAGATGACTTTTATGAATTAATATCATCTAAGCTGGTAGTGGCGCAGCTTGGCAGCTCGGGAGCTTTAGGAGCATACCTTTTTAGAAGCGAAACTGATTGCAATAACTGACTTTCTTATGAGCCATAACTTGACCAACATTTACAACCCATAGTAGTGAAGGGGCTTAAAGTCACTATATATTTAGCTAATAAAAAAATCCTATTGACTAGAAACATTACCTAAATATGATCTCACTAGATATCTAAATTCCCATACCAAATCCTTCTAAAGTCTTATTTCTAGAAATTTTTATCTCAGTTTTATGTAATCCTGTTAAAGCAGAATTTTCCTAAAAAGTGACACTATTCTTATTTACGAGAGAATAATTTGTAGCATTATTTAGCCACTCTATCGCTTATAAATTAATACAAAAAAATTATGTTTTTTTGTATTAATTTTTCAGTAAATCTATAAATTGATGGATCTAGTTTGTTGAGAGTACTATTAATAAAGGGAACTTAACAAATCAAATATTCTTTAAATGAAGTTAGTATTTTATATTATTATAATTTTTCAATTTTTAAACTTTCTAGGTGTCTTTGCCGAAAAAGTTAAAAAAAATTCTCCTACATTAAATTCAATTAAGTGGGAAAAGGTACGAGAAAATAAGGAAAAACCTTTAAAAAAAATTATTTGGAAATCTTATAAGAACGAAAAAAGTTATTTTGAAAATAAAAATATAATAAATAAATCAAAGAAGAATCTTGATAAAACTCAAATGGATCATCCAACTTGGCGCAATCGCACCTTGAGGTTTTCCTTTGAGGAAATTGAAATGCCAGATCCTGGCGAATATATGGGTTTGTACGGTATAGGGGCATACGATCGGCTCAACCCTTGGCTATACGGAGGTATCACTGCTTACGGTGCCGCCAGTGGACGCCGTGGCGGGTTCTTTACTGGCGGCTATACCTTGGGAGTGGAAAGTAAGTTGACCGATAACTGGATTCTCGATGCCGGAGGCTATGTGGGTGCCGGCGGCGGCGGTGCCGCCGCACAAGGGGGAGGGTTAATGATCCGCCCCCATATAGGTATCAAGTACGAATTTAGCTGGGGCGCAATGGGGCTAAATTATACCTACGTAGACTTTCCCAATGGAGATATATCCAGCGATGCAACGGCGCTTTCACTGGATATTCCCTTTAGTTCTCCAACACTCAACTGGGAAGATGATGGGCTGACTGCAGCGGATTACTTCGGATCCGACTTGAGCAACGTGAGTCGCCACCGATCGCACCTGGCAGCGCGTGTTCGAGCCTATTATCCTTCCAGCGGCAGCAAAACAACCTCCGGTAGGTCGCTTGATAATTCATTGGGCCTGGTGGGCGTAGAGTACTCTTATTTTCTTGATCAAAACTGGTTTGCCACCTTTGAGACTGCCGGCGCGGTATCAGGTGGCGTAGGCGGGTATGCCGAGCTTTTAGCCGGGTTAGGCTATCGTTTCCCCTTAACCAAAGACGATCGTCTAGCCCTACTCCCCGCCCTAACCATCGGGGGGGCGGGTGGAGGAGGGGTCGAGACCGGCGGAGGATTTGTTAGTCGAGCAAATCTAGGATTGGAATACCGAATGTCTCCACATCTCAGCCTAATTATGGACGGCGGCTATCTCGCCGCCCCAGATGCTAATTTTGACACCCCATATGTTGGCTTAAATTTGGCATACGTAATGGAAACCTTTGCTCAGGATCAAAAAGGTGCTCCCTTAAAAGAAACAGACCTTATACAAACTGCTAAATGGCGCTTTCGCCCGGCGCACCAATGGTATCTTGATGCGCAACGTAAGGGAGGCGCTTCACGTGATATGCAACTTATGGGAGGGAAAATCGATTGGATGGGAGGAGAGTGGTGGTACCTTACTGGACAAGGATTAAGCGCGTATGCAGGAGGAGCCGGTGGCTATTCAGAAGGATTCTGGGGGGCAGGCGTTTTTAGCCCAAACTGGATGAACTTGCAACTCTATGGCGAAATGCTCATTGGTGCCGGAGGTGGCGGAGGTGTTGATAGCGGTAGCGCCTTATTGTACAAACCGAGTATCGGCTTAGAGTACACTCTAAATAAGGACTTCAGCCTTCAAACTGGCATAGGAAAAGTGATTTCTAATAATGGGAATCTCGATGCCAATATCTTTGAAGCTAGTCTGATTTGGCGTTTTGGGACCTCAAAATAAAGCTCCCAAATTTTTCTGCAAGAGCAGGATTTGCTTAAAAAAAGGTAAATCCTCAAAACCAACTCAGATAGGGTTTTAAAGACAATAAAATTATTAAAAAAGAATTTCAATTCTTGAAAAAGATCATAAAATTTCAAAAGCTAAAAATGATGAGATAATTTCTCACAACAAAAAACTTTTATCGAGATTAAGTAAATTAGAAAATATTGCATAGAAATTTCAATCAAGTTCAAAGATAAGTTGAGTTACTAAAAAGAATAATTTCTTGCGACAAAAACTTATTTTTCTAGTTAAAAATTAGTGATAAATATTATTTTCTAGCCTCAAAAGTGATTTTTTATAAAAAATTTAGAAATTTAGTCTTTAACAGATGCATGTTATGGACTAAGATCTTATGAGCGGGGCGTGGCGCAGCTTGGTAGCGCGGGTGCTTTGGGAGCACTAGGTCGCAGGTTCGAATCCTGTCGCCCCGACTCTATTAAAACCAAGTCATACTAGCGAGTTACCCAGACTCGCTTTTTTATTGGCAACACTTAGAAAGATGAGACTGAGCGAGCTTTGAGCGAGATTCTGCTATACCCTGCAATACTTTGCTGCCTCATGTCTCTAAAACTTAAGTTATTTGAATTAATAAAGTCCCATTTAATGAGATAAAAATTGATCCTAATTAATTTCTTTTTCCATCTTTGGAATTTTTCGTTGAGTAATCCAAAACCCAATAAATAAAGAAATTGGAATTATCCAATAGAAAAATGGTCCTGACTCTAAGCCAGCGCTCATAACCAAATTAGTTATTAATACCAAAACAATACTTATAACTTTTAAAAATATGTTTCCTGATGAATTAAACCAGATAGTCGGAATGATTGTGCCAAGTACTGGAACAAGTATAAGAATTAATGGAGAGATCGAACCTTTAATTAGCATCAATAAGAAGGGAGCGATGACACCAATTAAGTAACCTAGAGTTGTAAGTAGATTACCTATAAGTTTTGTAGTCTCAAACTGTGCTTGATTCTTTATTTGTTGACTCATCTGAGCATCTTGCAAAGCAGAATTGATTTGATCTCTTGATTTCGGGTCTTCCATTAAAAACGCTTGATTAATCTATTTAATTAATTATTAAGGCAATTTATAGAAAATCAAACTTTAAGATCCTAATTTAATAAATCAGAAATATAGATAAAGGGATTTTGTAAAAAAAAATAAAACTAACTATTCTTATGAACAAAAACTTTATGTTCAACCCAAGCGCTGAGCTTCTTAACTAATGAATTATTACGTTCTAACCATATTGCAAATAAATATTCTTCTATTTCTTCATTAGTTTTATTTTTATCATTAATTATTTCCTGTATATATTCCTTAGAGTAGTGTTTATTTAAAAATTCCATTACTAGATCTTTTTGAGTAGAGACTGCATCGGAAAGATCAATCTCCTTAGATTTCGATTGGTTATCTAGGGTGCTATATATAGCCATGAAGGAACCAGAAGAACATTTCAATCCATATTTACCAACAATTAAATTAAAGGCAGATTCAGCAGAAATCTCTGATTTTTTAACCTTTGCATAAATTTCTACAGCAGCTTTAAAAGATTGATCTTCTATCTTTTCATTCGCAATAGTTGAAGCCCATTTAGACCATGTATCTGCCTTGCCACAATCATTTTCATAAAGATATTTACCGTAGTTTAAAGCTCCAAGCTCTTCAATTTTTAATGGTTCAGGGAAAGAACATTCATTGGTTATGTCTGTCTTGATTACAATTTCTCCGAAGCAAATAAATCCACCATTATCGATATATTGGCAGACAAAAGGGTTAGTAATATGAAATATATGTCCTAGTTCATCTAATTCCTCTGGAATTTTTTCCATTGGTATACATGCAATTTGTCCACTATCAACAAGGTATTGATTAGATTTCTGATCCTCAAAGACACCGTCTCCTAAAGCAGTTTCAAAAAAAGCAAATGGCATCCCATTTTTTGAATAAAAGCATCCACCATTTGAAGAATCGTTTAATTTATTGCGAAAATTACCTTGAATATTAATAGGGTCACCAATCCAGTAATATCCTCCGGGTAAGATTCCTAAAGTATCATTTCCTTCTACATAATCGAATTCTAATTCAGAATCCTCTTTTGAGATTGGACGTGTTGCTAAATTATCTAATAGTTCAACTGGTAATTCATGAAACTTTATTAAATCAGTCTTATCCATATAATTTAGTTCTTCACCTACTTCTTTTACTCCACTAATTTCCAGGACGGATATACCATTACCTATTTTGTAGTTAAAAAAACTCTCCAACTGAGAAGAATCTAAGAATTTATTAAGAACATCATTTTTTAAGTAATATTTATTGACTTGTTCTGCAGTAATAATCCAGATTTTATTTTTAAAGAACCAGTATTTCTTTTTACTCCAACTCTCATAATCATTCAACTTATACAAGTCCTCTGAACATGCGATTTCCCAACATTTACTGAAAATCGAATATGTATATTCACTATCAAATGATTTTAAAAAGCTCTCTTTTGAATTAAAAGCATGTAAATCACTATTTGGGCCAATATTCCACTCACTCTCTAACCATTCAGGATCATCGTTATCGTAAGTTTTATCATATAAAAGTTCCTTAATCCATTCTTTAAATTTTTCTGAAGAGGATACTGCTTCATATCTTTGCAATAAAAAAGGATAAAATTCTTTATCATCACTTTCATCATCTTCCATTACCCAAGCTAATCTCTTTAATGCTTTAAAAGTTGCCCAAGTTTTAAAAGTTGGGTTGAAATTGTCTAATTTGGTTTCGAGAACATTTTGAATGGCATCTCTACGAATCGGTTTTTTCTCATTTTTTTTAGAATATTTATTATCTATAGATTTATTTTTCAAGTTATCTATGTTATTTACCTTCGTTTTCTCTAGATCAGATTGAATTGTTTTTAATAGATCCCTAGCTGATTGAGATCCTAAATCAGCTGACTTATTCAAATCTTCAATGGCTCCTTTTTTATAATTTAAAAACATTTTTGCATTAGCTCTGTTGTAATACGCCTCTGGATATTTTGTAGGATAATTTTCTAAAGCTTTATCGTAATCAGCTATTGCACCTGAGAAATCTTTTGCTTCATATTTAGCATTAGCACGTCTAAGATATGTAGAAGAGGGATCTTCTTCCAGCTGAATAGCATTAGTGAAAGCATCTATAGAACCATGAAAATCATTTAGTTGATATTTTGCAATGCCTAACCCTGTATAACAATTAACAATCTCTATTTTATTAGGTGCTAATTTAATTGCCTTCAATATAGTATTGATAGCAGCTTCATTGTCGTTCTTTTTAAGTTGATCAAAAGCTAAATTTGAAAGAGAATTAAAATCTGAATTTACGTCCTCATTTACATCTGAAATTTCTTTCCTTCTATTTAAAGCATCATCAAGAGATTTCGCGATTTCCTTAATTGTCGATTCTTTATCTAATTCCCAAAAACTAGTTTGGGCACTTTCAAATTCATTTATAAATTTTTTATCAGCCCCCCCTTCGTTGCGTTGATTATTAAATCCATCAAAAATGGAGCTGACAAAAATCTGTATTAATTTTCTTTCTTTACAATCCTTCTGTCCATATGTTGAAAAATAGTAATTTAATATTGAAGTAAATATCCCTAGTCTTTTTTCATCAAGATAAGAGACAGTTATTGCAAGAGTATGTGTTACAAATAAATCATATTTACCAGAAAACAAAAATAAATTAAAATCTCTTATTACTTTTTCTGGAGGCAAATCTTTAACTTCAGGATTCCAATTATCAATTAAAAATCTCAAATCAATAAACAACCCCTTCATTAAATCTATATCTAGTCCAGCAGTCTTTGAATCAAGGGCTTTACCTGATCCAGCACCAATCTTTTCGTTCAATCGATTCATCGTAGAACGCAAATTAAATCTAGCTGAAGCTGCTTGTAAACCCTTGAACACTCTTTGATTTGATTGATTTCTTTAAATTGTACATTCAATCTAATAATTTGATTTTTATATAACAAACATTAAACCTAGTGCCTTATGAGCACTAGGTCGCTTATGAGCGAGATTTGAGCGAGATTTTGCATATTTATGCAATACCTTGCTATATATTCCAACTTTTTGAGACTCAGATATTTCCCTTTATTAGCAACTAATAAGCTATAGCCTCACTTGTTTATTTGGCCTACTGTCGCAATTTGCGTAGCGGGTGCTTTGGGAGCACTAGGTCGCAGGTTCGAATCCTGTCGCCCCGATCAGTTATAGCAATGGATTATAAATATTTGAGCTAGTCTCATATTGCGAAAGGGTAGCTCTAGGGGTAGCTAGATTGATATAGTTTGATCTAGTTTGTGCCTTTGAACGAACGACAGGCAAACGTCTAGAAAGAATCTATTACCAAGTATTTCCTTCATCACATCCAAACTTGGAAGGGTCTCCACAATTTCTTTTTATTAATCTAGTTTCTGGATCTAATTTAATGGAGAACCAAGTAATTTCATTTGCATCTTCATCAGGAGGATAAGCAATTATATTGAAACAAGTATCTGCACCAAATACTTCTATCTGAAAATCTGGAGCCTGTATGGCACCTACAGATCCATCAATTAAGGAATTAATATCAGAAAATCTTGTGGATAAACCCTCTTTTGATCTAAAAGTACATTCATCAAAGATATTAATGATTGTATTTTTTATGAAGTTAGTTTTTGATTTGGTTGAATAATCATCAAACGGAGGAATTAAAACTGCACTTAATATTGCTATTAAAGCAGTAAAACCGAGACATCCAATACAGCCTTTTTTTGGCTTCTCTGGTGATTTGTGTTTCACCATTCTCCATTTCTTTTAGCACTGCAACCATTTAGCTCATCATTTTGGCCGTCATGGGAGCATGTCTTTTCGCCTGTCACGGTGTTATAAGAATATGTGGGATATTTTTTCGTATTTTCAGATTTCGCCTTTATTAAATTATTTCCATCTCCTTTGCAGTTACCATCTAAGGGAAAAAGCTGATATCCAGGAAGCTCAACGTCTGAAAATGTATAAGCCAGATCCTTCTTCGATAATGCATCTAAGCATTCCTTCGCAATATTCCTAACTATATTTAGTGCTGCGGATGATTTAGCTCTATTTTGCACATTTATAAACTGAGGAATTGCAATAAAAGGAAGAACTATAATAATTATTATTGGTAATAAAAGTTCTACAAAAAATATTGGCATAAAATCAAAGATTAAAAGTCTAATTTCAACCTTGAGTTTAGATTGATTTTCCTAAAAAACCATCAAATCACCGACCTAGTTAACAGAGGGCACTATGTCGTAAAGGGGGGAGCTAGAAGGGGAGCTAGGGTTATATATTAAGTATATAAATGTACATACTTTGTACGATATTGAGTCTCAGATACATTCCACTTACTACCCTAAACTCTAGTCATAACAATACTTTATTGGATATTCTCAAATAAATTACTGAGTGCTTTGGGAGCACTAGGTCGCAGGTTCGAATCCTGTCGCCCCGACTCTTAAAAACAAAGTCATACTAGCGAGTCTCCCAACTCGCTTTTTTATTGGATATAGTCTCAGATTGCGAAAGGGTAGCTCTAGGGGTAGCTCAATAGATATAGTTTGATGTAGTTTGTGCCTTTGTACCACACACATGCAAACGTCTAGAAAGACCTATTACCAAGTATTTCCTTCTTCACAGCCTGGCTTGGATGAATCCCCGCATGTTTTTGATACTTTTCCAGTCTCATTATTAAAATCAATTTCAAACCATGTGTTCTGATTATTTGTAGGAACTGCTTTTGCTTTATAACAACTATTTGGATCTAATGATTCTATTTTAAATTTTGAATAGTTAGCTGAGAATGATTGAACATCGCCAAATCTTGTAGTTTGATTATCAGCATTATGAACAATACATTCTTTAACACCATTAACTAATCCATACTTTATAGCAGAAGAATAATTGTAAGATCTTGAATTGTTAAATGCTGGTATAGATATTGCTATCAAAATTAATAAGACAGGAAATATAACTACATGCAAAGTCCACCAGTTTTGAGCAAGTGAAGAAATTTTATCCTTGGATGATTGTTCAAGGTCTCTAATATATTTTCTTAATTGGTACCTATGGACTTTTCTTATATATTTAAAGCCCAATATTGGGAAGACTATAAATGTAATTATTTGACTAAGAGGAGAAAATAGAATCGAAAGTACAATAATTCCCGCAATTATCCATATAAATAAAGACAAATATGGGGAAGCAATTCCACCTAAATAAAAAATAAATTTATCCTTTTTTTTCATTAAAAAAGAGGGTTTATCCCTCTAAGTTTAGATCCACTTTCCTAAAAAAACTAACAAATCACCGACCTAGTTAACACAGGGCACTAGGTCGCTCAGGGGGTAGCTGTAGGGGTAGCTGAGACTATATATCTTGTATGTAGAACTATATACTTTGTACATTATTGAGACTCAAACTCGTTCCACTCACTTAGTTATAACCTAGTCATAGATTGAGTTTATTGAATATTCTCAGATAATAGATCGAGTGCTTTGGGAGCACTAGGTCGCAGGTTCGAATCCTGTCGCCCCGACTCTTAGAATCCAAGTTACAGACAGGTTTCCCAGCCTGTCTTTTTTATTATGTAAAAACTGACATCACTCTCTTGATGTCAATTTGATGTCAATTTAATTAAAAAGAAAATATTTTATCGAGACTTCTTTGTAAAAACCAATGGAAAATTTAAAAATTTAGGGTTATTTTGATTTAAGCAAATGAGTTTTTAGGCTTGTGAAAAATGAATCCAAGGCCTATTACTTACAAGTTTTAGGTTTATCAAGCAACTTTAATGAGACAGAGCTTAAGGATGCTTATCGTAGAGAGGCTAAAAAATGGCATCCTGATTTAAATAAAGATGACATATACGCAGAGGAAAGATTGCAGTTAATTAATGAAGCATATGCTTTTTTAAAAGGCTCCAAAAACAATAACTCAACCAAAAGAAAAAGCTCTAATTCTTATTCAAGAAATAGTGCATCAAAAAGTGAGAATAATAAGGTCTGGTCAATGACAAATATTTTTTCTCCAATTAAGTTAATTTTAAAAAAATTAATTTTTTATTCAGGGGGATTTATAGCCCCATTATTTTCTGTTATTGGAATTGTACTTTTTAGCATTAACATCATCAATGCAGAAGCAGGATTATTCAAGTTTTTAATAATTTTAATTTTGGTCCTGGGTTCAATAGCGTTTTATAGGATTAATAATTTTCAATTAAATTGGTACAAAAATTTTGGAGGAAAACTTTCTAACGAAGCAATTAGAAGCCTAGCTAAATTATGGTGGATTTTTTCTTCCATAATAATTCTGATTACTTCGTATATCTTATTTTTGGACAAAGATCAGAGAGTTTTAAGAGGTGAAGATACTAATCGCAAAGTCGAATCTGTCAAAAAAGCATTATATGAAGGTATTGATCAATGTCGTAAAAGATATAGAAATAATCTTTCTACGAGGTTTCAAGATGCTCCAGCATTTTCAGGGAATTTTGATGAGTTTCAGATAGTGCCTGTTATAAGGAATAAAAAAGGTAAAGAAATAACTAAAGGGAAAGTTGAAAATTTAGTTAAACGTTATAAACCTACTTGCTTTGAAGCTAAAGCAATTCCTTTGAATACTGAAAACACTTGGTTTTGGATTAATCAACCCAAAATAAATTTCTTTGCAGGATATGATCAAAAACCTATTGAAAGGCACTATACAAGTAACACTCTAACTAGATGTGGAGACGCATCTAAACCAGGTTGCAAATCAAATGAATATTGGTGGGAATATGGATTTAAAGGGCCAAAATAATTTAAGTTTTTTAACTCTTAGATGTCATTTTGATGTCAATAGTATTGAATTTTCACACGTCAAATAACGCAATACCACGCAAGATATTAGTTATAGCTCGAAACCGTAGTGCTCGCTTTGGGGTGTCAAGTGCTTTGGGAGCACTAGGTCGCAGGTTCGAATCCTGTCGCTCCGACTCTTAAAAACCAAGTCATACTAGCGACTCTCTAAACTCGCTTTTTATTGCTTAATGTCTCAAATTGAGAAAGGGGAGCTGTAGGAGGAGTTCATAGGAGTACTTTGATGTATTTAGTGCCTTTTAACGACACACAGGTCACAGGTAAAGAGTTAGTAAGAAGCTATACCTCCCAATCTATGTCGTAATCTTCATCAATATCTTTTCCCCAAACCCTTGCAAGTTCTCTTAGTAGAGTTTTTACTTCCATATCTGTAGCTCCAGATTCATCCTGGAACTTGTTGCAAATGACTTTAATTTCGTCATAAGTTTGTTCTAGTAAAATTGTTTTTTGATCTAAATTCGCCATTTAATTTTTATCTATTCCTTCTCCGCTATAATCTCTAGGTATTACATCTAAACACATAAGAATATCCCTATTTTTAAAAGATCCGTTTCACTTAAATACCTAAGAAGAGTTCTTATTTGATCAATAGTCTTTTCTTGTAATTCTTTCATTAGTACTTAATTGTCACCTGCCAATAAGGATAGCAACCATAAGATTATTCTCTAATTAATTGTAGTTTTTTAGAATTTATTTTTATAGGGAAAGCGTTTCAAGGATTAAAATCTCTACATTTTGATCTTTCGTTTTCATAATCTTTGATAGCAATATCCCATTCTGATAAATCGGCTTCTTTCCCAGAAATGTACAAATCCATTTGTTTCAAAAAGTTTGCTGATTCAATCCAACTATTGAATGAAGAATTGCAAAAAATTATACTTCCAAAATTTTCATAGTCCGTATAATCTCTTTTTGCAGCAAATTCTGCATTTACCCGTTTCTTATCTAATTCTTTATATTTCAAATCTTCAATGCTAGGTTTAAAAAAAAGTAAGGATGGTTTCTTCTGTACATTTAGATATAAAAGAAGGTATACACCAATAACAAAAACAGCAAATACTCTGATTACCCAAGTTTTAGTTTTATCCATTTTAAAAAGTGGTGCAACATCACCACTTAATAAGGACTAATTGTTTCTATTGAACTTATAGTTTTTTTTATTATTGGGTCCCTTTCTTTTTTCAGCCTCATTAACCCTTATCTCTCTTCCCATCCATTCAACATCTTGAAGATCATCAATAGCTTTTTTTTCGGAATTATGATCATTTAAATCCACGAAAGCGAAACCTCTTTTTCTTCCTGTTTCTCTATCAAGAGGTAAATAACATTTTTTAACTACTCCATAATTACTAAAAAGTTGTTCAAGATCTTCGACCTCAGTTTCCCAAGATAAATTTCCAATAAAAATAGTCATTTCTTTAATTTTTTTTTTATGAAGGTATAAATAGTTGCTTTGGACTAGTGAAGTTATCTCCAATCAAATGCTTCCATTGTTTTTACTTTAACTCTTTATTCGCTAAATAACGAGTAGGAAAACTTAGATATCTTACATACCCATTGCTCTTCTCAGCTTTGCAGCCTCATCTAAACCTTCCATAATTGTAAATGTAGAATTTTCAGTAGCTTCTTTTCTTAGCTTTGAAAGTTCTCTATATTCTTCAGATTCATAAGCTTCGACCGCATCTTTCATGGAAGGGAATTCACAAATAACGGCTAAATCGACATCTTCTGTCCTCTCTTTCCCTTGAGGCTCTGTATCTTTTGCAAAGACTTGGCCTCCAACCTCTTTCAGCCATGGTCCAACTTTATTTACATATTCATCAAATAAATCTTGATTAATTATTTTTGCAGTCGATATCCAATAACCTTTAGCTCCTCTTTTATTCATTTTTTTATCTATGTATTTCAAATAGACTACATCATTTCGTATTGATAAAATTTATTTTTTAACTTTGCTGCTTTATGGATTAATCCAACTGCTTCTTTTCTTCCTGTCGCTTGTTGCGCTTGGCGCATTAAGTCAGCATATTTTTTGTTTAGTTTTTTCATTTGTTTGTTTGTTTAGTGTCATAGACACAGGCTTAATAAGTGATTGTCATTTTTTGCATTTGCTCTATTGAATAGATCAATACAACTTGTTTATCAGAAAGTATTTGACTCTTGCAGGTGGGATTCTTTTTCAAAAATTCTTTAGCTGGTCAATATTGCTTTGTCTTATCTCTACCTGATATTTATTAACAATAACACAAGAACAAAAATAGATCTTTTAAAGGTGCTTAACTCTCTAAATACCTGCAAATAAATTCAAAGTTTTCGTAGTCCATAGTTATTGTCTTAAACCTATCTGTTTCTATTTTTCTATTCCCAAAATTCTGCAATTCAACTTTAATAGATGGATGTTTTATTGCGTAAGATGGATTAAAGCCAATACGCTTTGCACGTTTATGCAAATCCTTTTTAAGTCGAGTATCGCAGCCACAGAACAAGATAGTTGGCCTAGAAGAATTACCTATTGAAGCCTCAGCAGTTCTTTGTTCTAAATCGGATGCAATATTTTCGAGAACTTTCATTTAATTTTTTTTACTTCGAGAGGCATAATTAATAACCAATATTATTTCTTGGGTTGGTTATGTAAATTATTAGATTTAAAACGTAATTAGCAGGCAAGTTTAATGGCTTCAAAAGTAGCAAAGCCATTCCCTGGGTCACGTTAAATCCTTTTTCCTCCATAAATAAAAGAAGGGGCTCATTCATACATTGTAAATAGATTGTCAATTATTAAATTAGACAAAAGGTGTTGAATCAACAACTAAGTATTTTCTTTATATTATAAAAATCTAGTATAAATAATAAATTTATATTAAATGGAAATAATTTTAAAAAGAGAAACTTCACTAGGTCTAGAATCCTACGAAGAACTAGGTTTTAATTCCGAAGAAGATCTTGAATTAGAGATCTCAAAACTTACTGAATTTAGGCCTGAATTTAAAAATAATCTACAATAAATCTTATCTGGTTTAAAAAGTAAGGGTTTCATTTTTTAGAGGTCATCTTGGAGGTTAAATACGCAAAACCAACTAGTAATAACAAACTAGCAACTGCATAAGTAATTGCTATGCCGTACATAATTCTGACTATTAATTACTTGCTAATCCCATAAAGACAAATCTGAATCTCCTGTTGATCTTTGCATCCAATGGATTTTCCAAATCCCATTAATCTTTTTAAAAATAGAAGTTACAGTTGGCAAATCATCATTGGGAGTCCCTTTGTAAGAGAATTTTGCCCCAAGCGTAAAAACACACATTGCTACATCGGAAGAAAGAAATTCAAACTTATGAATTTTTGTAATTTCTGCTTTTTCCTGAACAACATCTCCAGAACTCATCATTTCCTCGAATCCCTTTGCACTTATTGGATTCCCACTGGGCCTGATGAGTAAAAAATCTGAAGTGGCATTATTTACAAAAAATGAGCCCATATTCTGAGGTGTTGCTAACTTGTACAACATTGATTCAATTGTTTCTCTATCTGTCATAAAAAAAGGGTTTTATCCCTCTCAGTTTAGATCGACTGTCAATAAATAAAAGTTAAAAAGAGAATTAATAGCTATTAATAAATAAAGGATATTAATGAAACTAAAAATCAATCTAAATTTTTTAGAAAAATATATATCTAATTTTGTAAATGATATTGAATATAAAAGGATTACAAAAAAATTGGAAGAATATGATTTAATGGCTGACGTTGATGATCAAAGATTTCATCACTTTTGTTCTTAAATTTAAGTGTATGGTTCAGAGTGAAAAACATCATTTCTACGACCTAATTAACATGAGGCACTAGGTCGCTCAGGGGGGAGCTACAGGGGGCTGAGGCTATATATTTTGTATATAGAACTATAACTTTGTACAATATTGAGACTCAAACTCGTTCCACTCTCTTGGTTATAACCTAGTCATAGCTTAGTTTTGTTTTGTAATCTCAAATAATAGATCGAGTGCTTTGGAAGAACTAGGTAGCAGGTTCGAAGCCTATCGCCCCGACTCTTAAAAGCCAATTTATACTAGAGAGTCTCCCAGACTCTCTTTTTTATTGTTCTCATTCTCAGATGAGAAAGAGGAGCTAGGAAGTAAGTACAAGTACAAATAGGTGCTGAAGGTGGAGCTAGAAGTAGCTTCTGAATATTGAGGTTTTCTTCCACCCTTCCTCTAGTAGTTTCTTATATTCTTTTCTCGCTTCTTCTATAGTTTCCACTCTGCTTCCCTTCATGACTGGTTTACTACTTCTCTTGAAAACACAACCATAGGAAATCATCATTGCATCAATAGAAGGAGAAGGCTTGGAAACATCTTCGAAAGGTTCGAATACTTTTATTCTCGATCTATCCTTATTTATAAGAGTAAATTTCTCCATATATATATAATAATTTTCTCTCTAAATAATGAGTAAATTTTTTTATTATGTTGTTTTTAGTTCCTAAAACCACACTATTAATTTAATAACAATAGGAGGACAATATAGATGTAGATTCGAGAGGTCTTATGAAACTCATTACTCCTTTCACTATCCTCAATAAGAACTTCCACGAAATGGAATTTATTAGAGAAGCAATGAAAAACAGAAAGTTAGAAACTAAAAGCTTGCATGAAGATTATAGAAAAATGTACAACACCAACCAATTTGCTTAATTAAATTGGAGGTTTCTTGTTAGGTCGATTATAGACTTTATTATTTTTCTTTCTTTTTGATTTCTTATAAACCGCAAAAAATCCTAAAAAGACTAAAGGTATTAGTAAACCCTCTAGAAATAAAGGAAAATTAATCATAGACGGGAACTAATGTTAAGGCTCTTCTCTTCTCAGCCTCCGTATAAAGGAAATACAAAAAATAACATCTAGTAACCGTTATACAAGCGGTTAGAAATGCTACTGCTACACATATAGGGCAATGAGGGAATCCCATATTTAAAGTTTATTTTTAATTATATTGTCGAGAATCTAGCGATACAATAAGCAGAAATACTAAATAACTTAATATAACTAGCATCTATTCACAAATATATAAATTAGAATAGTACAAAATAAATGCAAAAGAAACTATTTTTAGAGAATTTAAGCTCATTTAATTGTCTATTCGATTGATTTTGTTCGTTTTTTACTAAATACATTAAACGCTTATTACTTACACCTCTATTTCATGTTAAAGTCCTAAAAATTTATTATATTTTTTATGTCCAAAGGGTTTTGGCTCGTTACTACCACAGTTACAAATCAAGCGTTTGCTGAATATGTTGAAGCATTTCAACCGTGGATCGAGTCAGTAGGTGGTTCTGTATTAGCAAAGGATTTAGAAAGTAAAACTGTAGAAGGAAAGGGTGGAAAATTATCAGTAATTATTCAGTTCCCATCTAAGCAAGCGGCAATTGATGCTTACAATAGTTCTGAATATCAGGAACTAAGTAAGTTACGCTGGGCCAACTCAAGTGATACAAATATCACAATAATGGATGGTGGTGTGACTCATTAAGTAAATACGATTGACAGTCAATTTAAACTAGAGGGATTAAACCCTCTTTTTTTATGTCCTCTTCAATGAAAGATTTCTTAGACAAATTTTTTGATTTATGTAGAGAATATCAAGAAGAAATCCCACCTCAAAAGATGGCCGAAATTTTAAGGGATTACGCTGATAGATTAGATGGTTGATAAAGTTAAAAGAAAAACCTAGATTACATAAGTAAATTTTAAGCAAAATTAAATGTCTATCATTACCGACAATAAAGTACTAGTTAATATTTCCAGCGGTATAAAATCCAAGAATAAAGTAACTTTAGGATTATTGGCTGCCCTTGCTGCAGAGAACGAAGGGCATCAAGTAACTCTTTTTCTAGAGGGAAACGGAGTAAACATACTAAATTGCAAAACAGCTGGTGAAATAGTTGGTAAGGGGACTGGAGATTTATACGAACATCTTGAAAATTTAAAAAATTCAAACGTCACCATATATGTCTCAGAAATGTCAGCCAAATCGAGGGGTTACGATAACACGCTGCTTCACGGATATAAGGCAGAATTTGCGATGCCCAATGTACTAATTGAAGAGTCAATTAAAGCGGATAGCGTACTTTGCTATTAAATCGACTATTTTATTAGATAATTGCCCTATTAAATCGAGAAAATCCAAAAAGGTTTAATAAGTTCAGCTTATAGAGGGCATGAGAGTAAGTAATTATACTCACACTTATAGTTTTTCATTATTAGATTTGTTTCAAGATTGCATTAGGAAGCGTCTTAGCTAAACAACCAACCAAACAAATGAACGAAACAAAAACAGTTGAGAAGGAAAAAATCGTAGCTGAGAAGCTTAACGGTAGATTTGCGATGATTGGCTTTATTGCACTTATTGGCGCATATCTAACAACAGGACAAATTATTCCAGGGTTTGTATAAATGGATTTTATATCTAAAAAACAAGGATATGTACCCTTTAAAGTGGTTCCTTACATATTTTTTGTTGCTGTTGTTTTAAGCATCACAACAACAAATACATTCGTATAGTTTTCAAAACTTACATCTTTATGAAAGTCAGCTAGTAGGGATACAGGCTGACTTTTTTAATGGTTATTGAGCAAGTGACTTTGAAGAATTAAATCATAACTAATAATTAAAGGATAGAGAATATGGAATTACTCGATATTTATCAGTAATAACGGGCGAGCTAACCTCCAAAGTTATCCAAAGTTATACAAATCCTCGCCCGCAGAGATTTTAAGACAAATGAGAAATAAAAAAGCGAGTTGGGAAAGTCGCTTTTTATTGCTTACTGTCTCATCTTGAGAAAAGGGCACTTAATAGATATAGTTTGATCTAAAATTTACCTAGTTTTCTCCTTATCTATTACGGAATATGTTATTTCTAAATTTAATATTCATTTTATATAAATAAACTAGTGATTCAAATAATAAAAAATTAATAGCATTTCACACAAAAAAAAAGACTCTAATGAGTCTTTTAATTCAAATCTATAAAAAAATTTATTGATCAGGGTCAAGTTTACTAAAGTTTGGTCCAGCAAAAATCCCTATAAGGGCAAAAAGAGCCATAAAACCAAATCCTACGGCAGCTGCAGAAGGATTGAAACCACCTATAGCAAATGAAGCTAATAAATTCATGATTAAAAAACGAACATCTTGAAATCATACAGAATTTTAGAGGAAAATATACCTAATATATATAAAAAAGAAATAATCTAAATATCTATTATTCAAGAGTTCTCTAGTTTTAATCAGCTAAAGTTGACCGACTGTCAATCGTTAATAAGTAAAGGTTGAATTATTGAATAAATCATTCGATCGACCTAGCTGATACTAGGCACTAGGTCGCTAAGGGGCACAAAAGGGGGCACTAGGTCGCAGGTTCTAATCCTGTCGCTCCGACTCTATAAAAAACAAGTCATACTTATGAGTTTCCCCAGCTCTCTTTTTTATTGCCTGTTAGTCTCATAACCCAAAAGGGATCTCTAGGGGGTTCTTCGAAGATTATAGATCCCCAATAGGTGCTTACCATTTAGGTTCAGTTACTTGCCATCCTGATGTAATTAATTTTTGATACTCCTTCCTAGCTTCATCTATTTCTATTTCTTTTCTTGTTTTCATAAGCGGTGGATTTTCACCTAACGCTCCAACAACTATTCCACTATCAATAAACATATACTCAAAAAACTTATCCTTATTATTCTTATTCTTCGTAAATCTTCTTACCTCAGTCCAGTTAGGACATATTAACCATGCTTCCTCTGTTATCTTTCTTGCTTCACTATCCATATTAAATAAGCAATAAGCAAACGATTGCTCCAATACTAAAAATTAGGCTCCACCCCTGCGAGTTAATTTTCATTGAAAAATACTACTTATAAATATTGAGTAATCTGATATAAATTATCAACAATATTAGTCCTATTGCACCTGTACCAAGAACTATAGTTGGTTGATTATGCCAAAGCTCTTTAAAAATTTCTATATTCATTTAAAGAATTGGATATGCTATCCAACCAAATAAGGTGTAGTTAATAATGACAGCCATAAATCCAATCATTGCAAGCCTGCCATTTGTTCTTTCCGCAATAAACCAATAGCTATCTGGCCATTCAAAGATTTCCCCCATATTAGATATTTGATCTTCTGAAAGTGGAATCTCTTTAGGAGTATTTTCCTGATCAAGATAATAATTACTATCTGGGTAAAAGCTTTCGCTTGAAAAATTATCTTTAAATTTACTCATCCTATTAGAAATTTGAATTTTATATATTCTACTTAATTAATTACATAAAAAAAGAGATTAACTCCATCCTTAAAGAACTAATCTCATGAACTTATTTAATTGCTAGTAATTTTTTCTAATAGTCTGACTGATTAAACCAATCTTATTAAATTCTCTGGTGGACTATCAATCATTTCTGATCCCTCCATTCGATTATTAAGATACTAGTCAAACTAATTTATGTTGTATATGCGTAGTTATGCTGATTTATTTTTCTTTAATTGATTGACAGACGATCTAACATGGATCTGTAGACTCCATCTCTTTTAAAATGGATAAAGATATTCCTTCTTATGTGGGTGACCTAATCCCTTCCTTTTCTAATTGGAATCAAGCAATTAATAATTATAAGCGTGGAATAAAAGCTGGGGACTTTTACGAAGAGCCTATAGGTGAAGATTTTCGTTATCCTGACTGGTAGATGGCTAATAAGTATTAAAAGATGGGAAGCTTACCAAAATTAATTGCACTTGCTATGGTATTACTCCTTGTAGGAAGCACATTTGTTGGTGGGATTATTTATTTTATTAGATAGATAATGAAGAACCCAATAGACATATTTAAAAGGTGGTTACTAGATTTACTTGTTCCATATATAGAAGGAACTAATAAAAAAAGAAATATAAACAGAAAGATTAAATGAAATGCTTACTAATCCTAAGATTATGTGTTGCATGTCTATTCTCCATGAAGGGGTAGTTAATAGACAAAGTAAATTAGAAATGAGAAAATTTAGAGAATAATTACTCTATATATTTAATTTGATAATAATTACTCTTTATATATAAGGAGTAATTTTTAATGGCAGATTTTAATGAACTTTGGCAGAACCAACCAAATAAAATTATTGGTGTAAGTGGGCTAGTACTATCATTGTCGATAGCTTTTATATATGGTTTATGGTTACTCAATACATAAGTAGTAATTATTGACAGCAGATCTACAATAAGGCGTAATTATCTCCTTTTTTATGGACAGAAGATTTATCGCTGAAAAAATAATGACCCTTCTTATTTCTTTAATTGCTTAATGCCGTCAAATAAACATCTAAAAGAATTTTTTAAGTGCTAAACAATTATATTTCTTAGTGAATATGTTCTGCTTCATTATGATTATGACGATTGTGAGCATGAGCAATTCCTAATTCATGCATTCTTGCATGATCTTTAATTGTGTCTCTTAACTTATAAGATGATGGTCCAACTGTTGTATAAATTCCATAGCCTACTGAGCCAAATAGTGAAATTCCAACACTACTCAAAAGCAAAAATAAAGTTGGATCTTTAATTGTTCCTAACATTTTATAAAAATTTAATAACTCAAGTAACCATAAACATCTTTCAATATTTATTCAAGTTCAAAATTTATAAGACAAAGAAGAAAAAATCATTCTTAAATATAAAGATTAAATGATCAAAATGTAATTAAGTTAATCGATATCAAAATTAATAACTACATCTATTAATATCTTTTTAATATTTATCATAGTAAAATAAATAACACTTTTAGGTTGTTATCTATTTAAATAGATTGATAGTAAAGAAGTTTATATTTTTAATTTGATTGAACGAAATTTACTATGATTTGTATTATTTGATGTTGATTAAAATAAGATTTCTAAACTAAGTTGGATTTACTTCAATAGGCTTAGTAAATGGAAGTATTGCTTTTGACAATGTTTTTTATTACCGCACTTGTTTTATTTATTGCAGGTAAAGATGATTTTGGTAGAACCGAAAAAAAATTAATAATTAAAGAAAGTAGAGAGGAGGAAAAAGAAGTAAGCATTGAACCTAAAGTTGAAGTCAAAAAAGAAGCGGAATTAAAACCAAATTAATACAGAGTATCTATTGAAAGACTTGAAGGAGAACCCCAAGCAATAGATATTTAATTAGAAAATAATTACTATACATATAAGAAGTAATTTTTTATGCGTTTATTTTTATTATTACCCGTGCTCTTCGCACAAACTGGACAAGGTGTTGATATTTTTTCTCCAATAGGGATTTTGATTATTTTAATTGGACTTGTTTTGACTGTTGGGTTCCCTGTCGCAATGATTAAGTTCGGAAGAAAGAGCTGAATTAGGAAATAGATGAAGGAGTAAATTTAAGTACCTTTTTAGAATCTTCGAAGATCCCCCTAGAGATCCCTTTTGGGTAATGAGACTAACAGGCAATAAAAAAGAGAGCTGGGGAAACTCATAAGTATGACTTGTTTTTTATAGAGTCGGAGCGACAGGATTCGAACCTGCGCCCTAGTGCTCCCAAAGCACTAACACGCAATTAGTGAGATTCTGTTATCAGGAAATCAGAAAACAAGTTGGGAAAATTTAAAAATTAATTCTAGAAAATTACAATTATTAGAGTAAATGAACTAAATTGTTAATGAAAGCAATAGATTTTTAAAAATAAAAAATATTTATAGAAATTCGTATAATAGGATACATTTTATACCCCAAAATCTAGGGAAAATAATCGGATTCAAAAATAAATATGCAATATTATTTAAATGATAAAAAATTAAATAAGATTGAAAAGCAAAAGGCGGAAAAAGATGGTCTGAAAATTTTTGAAGAGTTAGATGATTACGCTCTTAAAGGATGGGAAGAAATGGATGAAGTGGATTTGCAAATGCGCTTAAAGTGGTATGGCCTTTTTTGGAGACCAAAAACTCCTGGAAGATTTATGATGAGGCTTAGGGTTCCTAATGGTATTTTAAATTCTAATCAGTTAAAAGTAATAGCATCAATAGTTGCTAGATATGGAGAAGACGGTTCTGCGGATATAACAACTAGGCAAAATATTCAATTAAGGGGAGTTTTGATAAATGATCTACCAGATATTATTAAAAGACTTAGGGAGGTTGATATTACATCCGTTCAGTCTGGAATGGATAATCCAAGAAATGTTACTGGCAATCCACTAGCGGGAATTGATCCTGAAGAAATTATAGATACAAGAAAATATACTTCTGAATTAGAAAATTACTTAACAAATTCTGGTAATGGCAACCCCGAATTCTCGAATTTACCGAGGAAGTGGAATACTGCAGTTGCAGGAGCAAAAGATAATTTTCTTCTACATAATGATCTTATCTTTCATCCTGTTTTTAAAAATGGAATCTTAGGCTTTGGTGTCTGGGTAGGAGGAATATTGTCAGCAACTTTGAATGCTTATGCTCTACCTCTAGATGTCTGGGTAGAAGAAAAAGATATATGCAAAATAACTGGAATTATTTGTTCTCTTTGGCGAGATAATGGAGATAGATTTCTCAGAAATAAAGGAAGATTTAGATATTATTTGAACTCTATAGGTATCGAAAAATTTAGAGAACTTGTAGAAGAAAAATTTGGAACCTTGTCTAACGATCCAGGCTCAATTTTCAACGCAAAACAAAGAAGTTTATTTGGGATTAATAAACAAAAACAAAACAATCTTTACTTCGCTGGATTACATATTCCTGTAGGAAGATTATGTGTAGAAGACATACAAGAAATTGCAAGACTAAGTGAAAAATATGGACAAAGTGAAGTAAGACTAACCGAAGATCAAAATCTAATTATTGTTGGCCTGAAAGATAATATTTTAGAAGAATTTGGTGATGAAGAAATTATTAATAAATTCAAATTAAATCCATCCCATTTTTCAGCGAGTACAGTTTCATGTACAGGGAGTAGTTATTGTAGCTTTGCTCTTGCAAATACCAAAGATATAGCAAGGAATATTTCTGAAAAATTAGATCTAGAACTTGAATTATCAGAGGAGGTTAAAATTCATTGGACAGGTTGTCCAAATAATTGTGGACAAGCTCATATGGGTGGTATTGGCATGACTGGTACAAAGGTAAAAAAAGAGGGAGGTGGAACTGAGGATGGCTATAATGTCAGTATTGGAGGGAGACAAGATCACCTGCAAACCTTAGGCGAAACTGAATTTAAAAAAGTTAGTAAACATGAAATTTATAATTTAATCAAAGAAATTTTAATCAACAAGTTTAATGCAAAGTTAAAAACCTAAAAAATATTTTAATGAGCAAAAGTGAAACTGAAATATTAGAAGTTTTAAATGGATTAGGTTCAAAAAAATTAGATCTTGATATTCTATTTTCCTACTATTCATTGGAATTATCTTTTGAGATTCGTAAAGTTATTGCGGAAAAGATAGGAATGCAAGAAAGGAAAGGATATTTTTTACTGGAAAAGATGATAAAAAAATTTGGCCTTAAAGTTGAATTTATTGAGGCCCTTAAATTAACAAATGAAAAAAATGCAAAAGATCTTTTACTAAAAAATCTTTATCAAAATAATAAGTTAAATATTCATATAATTAAAGCTTTAGAGCCATGGGGAGGAGAAATCGAACTTAAATTAATTAGAGAAATATTCAAAATTTGCGAAACAGAGTTTTGGATTGCAGGCCTTAATATTCTCCATTTCAAAGCCCATCAATTAACTGATGAAAAATTATTATATTTTTTTGATCAAATCAAAATTTACGATAATCTCAAAATCAACTACAAGATAATCTCTATCTTAAAAAGAAGAGAAAGCGAAATAGTTTGTAAATTGCTCTATAAATATTCTTTAAATAAAGAATTAGAAATCGCTAAATATGCAATATTTTCTTTAGGGAGTATTTGGAATGATAATAGTTTTGAACAATTATCTAAATTAGAAAATGAAATAAAAGATCCTTCTCTACTTAAATGCATAAAAAATCAAAAAGTGATCTCAAATCAATTTCTAATAAATAAATAAACTAGTGAATTATTTTTTTAACTTATCAATGAGATTTATTAAATTACAAGGTTTTGTATTTTCATTAAGTTGATAAGAAATTATATCTTGCCAACCTGTCATTACAGCATCCTTAGATCCAGGCAAAACGAATAAAAACTTCCCATTTGCAGACCCTGCAATACACCTACTTTGTAAAGTACTTGTTCCTATCTTTTTAAATGATAAAAATCTAAAAGTTTCCCCAAAACCATCAATCTCTTTATCTAATAAAGGTCTAATAGCTTCAGGAGTAACGTCCCTTGCTGTAATTCCTGTACCACCTGTTGTGATAATCACATCAATATTTGGATCTGAGATCCAATCGCTTATATATTTTCTAATTAAATAAATATCATCTTTGCAAATTATCTTATCAAAGATATTGTGTCCTGATTTCTCAGCCTCTTGCAGGAGATAATTTCCACTCTCATCATTTTTTGTGTTACGAGTATCAGAAACAGTAAGCAAAGCTATAGAAACCACTTAAAATTAAACCATTAGTTACTAGATCACTATAGATGGAAAGCGAGAAATCTAACAAAATTAAAGTGGTTTTATTATCTAGTATCGCTGAAGATCTAGGATGGAATGAAAAATTTCTTAAAATTGAAGGCTCTCAAATGAAGGTTTTTTCTGTATGGAAGTTAATTAATTCTAAATTACCTCAAGATAATATTATCGTTTCTATAAATCAAGAAATTACAGATATGGATGCGAAGATTAATCCGGATGATGAGGTGGCATTTATGCCAATGTTTACTGGTGGATAATTTAAGAATACAATTTAAAATCCTAGAAGAAACTTTTAATCCTTATAAAGAATTCGAACTTTGGGAGAATGTCAATAAAAATTCAGCAAACTCACTTTTTATTGGAAGAGTAAGACCCTTTGATCAATTTGGAAATAATTTAAAGAAACTAGAAATTGTTCATTATAAAGGAATGACCGAAAATTATATTAAAAGATATTTAGTGAACATTGCTGAAAAACAGGATGATTTATCTATTTTTCTCTTACACAGGATAGGTTTCATTTACCCTAATGAACCTATTATTTTAATAGCAGTAAGTGCTAATCATAGAGGCATTGCAAATAAATATCTCCAGGAAATACTTGAATTTACAAAATATAAAGTTCCTTTTTGGAAAAAAGAATGGACTTTTAAAGGATCCTCATGGGTAAAAAAGAATACTGACTTAGGGTTTGAATTATAAAAAATTATTTTTTAAAAGTTGTGCCCATAATGAATCTCCTTTCTGACAAAAATCAATTTCAGAGGGTATTTCTATTAATAAATCTGAATTAGATATTGAACTAATCTTTGATGAGGATTGTTCTTCAGAAATATCTGCAATCAATTCACCTTCTTCATTAACAATAAGTTTTCCTCTAAGTAATTCTGGTCTCCCTTTTCTTCTTTTCAAATCAGAATTCAGCTTAACCTTAATCCTAAGAGGGAATTCAATATTAGTAATGCCTTCAAGTTTCTGAAGCGCGGGCCACACAAGTTGGATAAACGTAATAGCTGCTGAAACGGGATTCCCCGGTAATCCAAAATAAGGAATTTTTTTATTTATCAATCCAAAAGCAAAGGGTTTTCCTGGCTTTAAAAATAGTTTCCAAAATTTAATTTCTCCTATCTCATTAATAATATCTTTTAAAAAATCTTTTTTACCCACTGATATCCCACCAACTGAAATAACCACATCATTAAATTCAGAAATATTTCTAAGAGAATTTTTAATATTTTGATAATTATCTTTTTCTATATGAATTTCATTAATTTCAAATCCAATATTATTTGCGATTGATTTTATCAAAATACTATTACTTTCCCATATTTCTCCTTTCTTTCTTGCAGTTCCTGATTTGATAAGTTCATCTCCAGTAATTAGTAAACCTAATTTAGAAATTTTACTAACTTTTATAGTTTTTATCCCACAACTTGCTAATTTACTTAAAATCCCTGGTGTAATCTTTACCCCTTTCTTGATTAATATTTCACCTTTAAATACTTGATCATTTTTTTCTCTAATCCAAGAGTTATTAGATGATTTTTCTTTTATAACAATATACTCATTTCCGTTTAAAAGTTCTAAAGAAACTTGTTCTTGAGGTATCACAGAGAAACAATTATCTGGCACAAACGAACCTGTGCTAATCATTACAGCTTCACCTTTTTTAAGAAGGTCATTAAATGGCTTCCCGGGAAAAGACTCTCCGACAATTTTCCATTTATTTCCTTTTGTAGTTGATTCTCCTAAAGCATATCCATCCATAACTGATGATCTATAACCTGGTATATCTTCCTCAGATAAGATTTCCTCCATAGAAACTTTTCCAAGTGCTTCGTCTAAATTGATCTCTTCCTTATGTAAAATATTATTTTTCACTATTAAAGTATCTATCTCTTCCAAGATTTTTTTAATAGCATCATTTAAATAAAGACCCTGATTATTGATATCAATTCCCATTATTGTGAGTACTTAACTTCTTTTTAATATTCCATTTTTACCACCTTTTTTTTCTAAAAGGCGAATATTGTCAATTGTTATAAAAGGATCTAAAGCTTTAAGCATGTCATATAGAGTAAGAAGACCAATTGAAACTGATGTAAGAGCCTCCATCTCAACACCTGTTTTAGAATGAGATTTGCAAAAAGCAATAATTTTAATTGCTTTCACTGACTCACAAATTTCAAAATCAATTGTGATTTTATTTAATGATAAATTATGACAGAGAGGAATAAGGTCTGAGGTTTTTTTTGCACCATTTATTGCAGAAAATCTAGCAGCTGCAAAAATATCACCTTTTTTAATTTTTTCATTTTTTATTTTTTCTAATATTTCTTTGTTTAAATTAATGTATCCTTCTGCTAAAGCCTCTCTTTTAGTTTCTACTTTATCTGAAATATCAACTATGCTCATTTCTCCCCTTTCATTAATATGAGTTAAAGATTTATCCATTTACATTTAGCAATTTATTCAATAATACAAAAAATAAAATTTTTAATAAAGCTAATATCAATTTTTTATACTTAGCATTAATTTATTAATAAAATATCAATTTAATTTTGGTCAACAGTCAATCAAATCATTATTTTAATTTCGAGGATGATTTTATTAAAGACTTAAGATGCATACCTTTGTGTGTAAGAAGGAAACTTGATTTAATTGGAATAAAATTGAAACTTACTCATTGGCAAGATTTTAATTTAATTGAAAAAAATAAGATAGTAGATTGGCCAGATTCAAAAAACGATCTTTTTGATTTAAAAACTTTTTTGAAAGAAATTACATCCAATTCAAAATATGGAGAAGCAAAAGAAATAGAAATTTCAATTAATCAACCTTGGCAAAATAAAAATAAAGTTCCTGACCAAGTTCTAAAATCGGCACTAGCAAGGGGAATTAATATTTCTGTTGAAAAATGGAGCAATTTAAACGAACTAGATAGATTTGCTTTTTGCAAATTAGTTAGACCCAGTCATGAACACAACAATTTGGATAGAGCATTTGATGAGATTCTAAAATAAGATTCTTGCCTAGTTTGGAACAATTATTACTGCACATGCTTTTAATTCTGGTTGTTTTGATATCGGGCATGACTTCTCATGCATCAAAGAGTTTACTTCACACATATTTTTTTGACTAAAACCCCAATGCATTGGTAAAAAAACTGTACCTGCTTTAATTTTGTCAGTAATCTGAACTTTTGCTTGAACTTCCCCTCTTTTGGATTTAATTTTTACTATTTCATCATTTTTGATTTTTAAAGATAAAGCATCTTTAGAATTAATTTCCAATAACGGTTCTGGATTCTTTTTTGTAAGTTTTTGAACTTTAGAAGTTCTTGTCATTGTATGCCATTGACTTAGATATCTTCCAATTGTCAAAATTAGTGGGTACTCATCTGAAGGGGGTTCAGCCAACCCTATAGGATCATCAATACAAAAATTTGCTTTGCCAGTCTCAGTTGGGAAATGACCATCTTCATATAATCTTTTTGAAGATGTACTAGGTACGCTGCCTTTAGGATAAGGCCATTGTTGAGGACCATGATTTTTTAATAATTGATATGATAATCCGCTCATATCACATAATCTTTTTGTAGTCGTTTTTAAAAATTCATCATAAACATCCGATGAAGATTCATATTCAAATTGTTTTAAATAGCCTATCTTCTGTCCTAATTCAGCAAATATTTGCCAATCTGGTTTTGAATTTTTATTCGATTCTCTGAAAGATGGGCAAAGGGTTACTCTTCTTTCTGAATTTGTCATAACACCATCTTTTTCGCTCCATTGAGCCGCCGGCAAAACTAGATGAGCATATTTAATTGATTCACTTTGTTCATATGATTCGTTGAGGATAATTAAAGGACATTTTGAAAGTGCTTTTTTTACAAAGTTTAAATTAGGCATGCTAACCAAAGGGTTCGTAGCTGCAATCCACCAAATTTTCACAGATCCTTTTTTTATAGCTTCTATTTGTTCAAATGCAGATAGACCCTGTTTTGCAGATATCTTTCCCTCAGGGAACCCCCATATTTTTTCAATTTCATTCCTGTCTATTTTATTTTTTACAAACCTATATCCTGGAAGAAGGTGAGATAGTCCTCCAGCTTCTCTCCCACCCATAGCGTTTGGTTGGCCAGTTAAGGAAAAAGGACCAGAACCTTCTTTGCCTATTTGGCCGGTCATTAGATGAAGATTTATTAGCCCATTTACGGCTGCTGTACCCTCTTGCCTTTGATTCAAACCCATCGACCAGAGACTTAAAACATTTTTGCTTTCTCCCCATAATTTTGCAATATCAAAAATTGTCTGCTCAGATATATTGCAAATTTCACTTATTTTTTTTAAATCCCATTTTTGTATATGTTTTACAAAATGAAAATAGCTTTCGGTCGACTTATTAATGAAATTTTGATCAGTTAATTGATTCTTATAAAGATAATTCGCAATCCCAATAAATAAAAAAAGATCTGTTCCAGAAGAAATTTGTAAGTAAAAATCTGCTATGGATGAAGTTTCAGTTTCTCTTGGATCGATTACTATTACTTTTAAATTATCATTTACGTTTCTTTTACGTTTTTTAATTCGATCAAAAAGAACCGGATGACATTCTGCAGTATTTGTCCCTATTAACAAAATTAAAGAGCAATGATCAATATCTTCATAACAACAAGGTGGGCCATCAGAGCCAAAACTTCTGTTATATCCAGCTACTGCTGAGCTCATACATAGTCTTGAATTAGCATCAAAATTATTTGTGCCTATTGCTCCTTTGAGAAGCTTTTGGGCTACGTAATAATCTTCAGTATGAAATTGACCTGAGCCATACATAGCTATTGAATCAGGTCCATAATTTTTTATAGAACTCAAAATATTCTCTTTCAGAATTTCGTATGATTCGTCCCAGGAAATTTGTTTAAATTCTTCATTTAAATTTTCCCTATAAAGTGGTTCTTTTAATCTCCCGTCTTTTAAAGTCTCACATACTGTTGCTCCTTTTACGCACAATTTACCTTGAGTTGAAGGACTATCCCTATCTCCACTTACTAACCATTTATCATCAGAAACCAAACTTTTAGGCCTCATTTTTAACCCACAGCCAACACCGCAATATGGGCATTGACTTTTAGTAAAATTCATAAAATTTCTTTTATCAATATCTACATGGATGTTGGTTAAACATAATTTTCAGCTTTTTCCCCTTCATAAGCATCTGCGAATGATCCTTGAGGTTCTTTTAAAAAGAAATAACAGAAGAATCCAACTATTAATCCTGCTATACCCAAAACTTGGAAGAAAGCACTATTGGAAGCAGCAATTATTTCTGGCGAAGGATCTTTACCTCCTCCCATCCATAAAGGTAAAAGGCTATAAATATTTAGATAAGTTACCGCACCAACATTTCCATAAGCCCCAACCAATCCAGCTATTTGTCCTGTCACTCTCTTTTTAACTAAAGGAACTAAAGCAAAAGTTGAACCTTCTCCTGATTGAACGAAAAATGAACAGAGCATAGTTAAAAATACAGCCATAAGAATTCCTGCTGATCCTGTAAAAGTTCCAGGTTTTATTAAAGACATCAATAGATATCCAAAACCTAATCCCATTGTCAGGAATCCCATTGTATTTTTTCTATTACCTGTTCTGTCAGATATTAATCCTCCTGCAGGTCTAGCTATTAAATTCACAAATGCATAACATGATGCCAAAATTCCAGCTACAGCTTTAGGTAAATCAAAAGTAAATTCAAAGAAACTAGGAAGCATAGAAACTACTGCCAATTCAGAACCAAAATTTACTATGTAAGTTAATTCCAAAATAGCTACTTGTTTGAATTCATATCTATCTTCTTTAGGGTAAATTTTAGTTCCTTTCAACAATTCAATATTTGTCCTTACAATTCCCCAAGTCTGAAAAACAAACCAAGCCAATACTGCAAGCAAAGCTATTGGATAAGTAGAAGAAGTTAGAAAACCTACCTTCTGAAGTCTCCAACATAGTACTGAAAGAATTGCTGCGAATGGAATATTCATTCCAATTAAACCCCAGAAATCTCTTATACTTGTTACTTCTAAACCAGCTGTTTTTGCAGGCCTTTGGTAGGGTTTTCCTGGAGGTGTGTCAGTCACACTAAAGAAATAAATAATTCCATAAACAAAAGAAATAATTCCTGTAAGCGCAATAGCTCCTCTCCAATTCAGTACAGCTCCAGTTGGCAACTCAAAACCTCCTGAAAAAGACAAGAATCCAGCAACGGCAACAAGAGAAAGTGCAGAAAAAGCAGATCCAAAATTTCCCCATCCTCCATATATTCCCTCAGCTAATCCAATTTCTTTGGGAGGGAACCATTCAGATACCATTCTTATTCCAATAACAAATCCTGCGCCAACTATTGATAAAAGCAATCTCGCAATTACAAGTTGATTGAAGTCTTGCGCACTAGCAAATAATAAACATGGGACTACAGAAAATATCAAGATTGTTGAGTAGGTTTTTCTTGGACCAAATTTATCCAATAACATTCCAATCAAAACTCTTGCAGGAATAGTTAAAGCAACATTACATATTGCTACTGTCCTAATTTGAGCGACAGATAAACCTAAATCGGCTTTAACAGTAGTTGCAAGAGGTGCGAGATTAAACCAAACAACAAAAGTAAGGAAAAAGGCAAACCAGGTGAGGTGAAGAGTTCTATATTTGCCATTCAAAGACCAAACATCACTTAACATAAAAATTTTTCAAAATTAATTTTTAAGCAATTTATATTTCCATCAGTGCACACATTTGTATTATTTAATACGAAATTTGGGAAAAAATAAATTCAAATTTATTAAAAGGCTAAAATTCTATTGTCAGTGCTAAGAAAAGTTCAAAATTGGGAATAATTAGCAATCTAATTATTGGTATTATTCGATACATAAAATACTCGTGGGAAAATATTACCTAAGTTATGGAAATTAAACATAAAAAATTTAAGGCATTCATCTTGGCTGGTGGCAAGAGTACAAGAATGGGGTTTGATAAAGCACTAATTAAACATCATGAAGGCGGAAATTGGCTTACTCATAAAATAAAAATATTAAATACCCTTAATTTGGAAACTTTTGTAATGACGAATCATAATTCTCATTCAAAAGAAGTTGATAAAATAAATAATGTTGGCTTTATTTCAGATGCCAAACCCTTTGATGGCCCCTTAACTTGTATAGAACAAATTTTTTCATCTTTTAAAAAAACCACTAAAAATATCCTGATTATCCCAATCGATATGCCTAATTTGAATACAAAATTAATTTATTCACTTATTCAATCATGGGAAAAAAATCAAAATTCTGCGGTAATATCCCATGATGGAATTTTTGTACAACCATTATTCGGTATTTATCCCATCAATGAAGAAAATCATTTTAAATTAAAAAAAAAGTTATCCTCTGGAAAGAAAAACTTTCTTGGATGGGTTGATCAAATTCCCCATAAATATTTCTATGCAAACAATGGAGATTTAATTAATATAAATTCGAAGAGAGAATTTTTAAATATGAATAATGGGACTTAAGCAATTGGAGGATAATAGAAAAAGAAAGTTAAAAGTTTTAAGGTTATCTCTTAAACAAAATTGCAATTTTTCATGCATTTACTGTAAGCCAGAAAATTATAGTTTAGATGTATTAAATATTGAACAATTTAAAAAGTTAATTTTGGTCAGTTGTCGATTAGGGGTAAATTCTATAAGAATTACTGGAGGTGAACCTTTATTAAGTTCTCAATTAGATGAACTGCTTCATGAAATTAAATTGCAAAGGTTAGAAGAATCAAATCCAATAGCAAATTTACAGGATATTTCTCTAACTACAAATGGATATTTGCTCTCTAAGAAAAAAGCTATTGAGCTTTTTAAAAATGGTTTAGACCGGATAACAGTAAGTTTAGATGCAATTGAACCTGATATTTTTTCAAACATGATTGGAGAGGAAAATAAAATTATTGGTAAAGAAAAATTATTTACTGTCCTTGAAGGAATAGATCATGCAATTAATGCTGGATTTAATCCAAAGGAGGGGAAATTAAAAATAAATGCAGTCATTAAAAAAGAGATAAATGATAATCAAATTTTTGAATTAGTTGATTTTGCAAAAAAAAGGTCTATAGAAATTCGTTTTATTGAATATATGGACGTAGGCACATCTAATAATTGGAAGCCATCAGATGTTTTTTTCTCTGAAAAAATTATTAGTTTATTAAAGAAGAAATATCGATTAAAAGACTACGGAAGAAAGGAAGGGCAAACAGCCAATAGATGGTACATCAGTGATTCAAAAAGTTTTATAAGTACAATCTCTTCAGTAAGTAATCCTTTTTGTTCAGATTGTAATAGGTTGAGGATAACTAGCGATGGTTATGCTTACACGTGTCTTTTTTCTAGTGAAGGTATCAATCTAAACCCATGGTTATCTCTACCAATTAATCTCCATGAACTGGAAAATAAAATCAAGAGCATTTGGGAAGCGAGAGAAGATAACTATAGTGAAGATAGATTTAAAAAATTAGAAAAAACAACTAACAAAAATCAAAAAATGCATCCATCTATGTCATATCTTGGGGGATAAAAAATTTATTAAGTATAAATAACTACATCATATATTCTTAATTCGAGGGAAATTGATTTTAGTTTATATCTCGCAATGCGTTTAGCGATTTTACTTGGTTTTATTTTTGGGTTAACTCACGGGGTTGTTGTTTCTGAAAGTTATTCTGCTAACAACTATGAAAATAATCAATTATTTTTTACTGAACAAAATTCAAATATATTTTCTTCACTTTAAAATTAAGTTTCTTATTTTTTAATAAGTTTTTGTATAGTAATGAACAACTTATAAATTAAATTGTACTTATAGTTAATATGTAGCGTAGACTACAAAAACGTTCATCTCGTTTTGCGAGCCGCATTAAGATTGAAGCCAAGGAACGGGGACTTCGGTCAAAAAATGAAATTTAGTCACATAACTATTATGTCTAATAACGTATCTACCTCAGTAAGGAGTAACAATACTACTGCTATATTTGCAGGTTTTCTTGGAGCATTTGTTGTTGGTTCTCTTGGAGTACAACTTGTAAGAACCCATAAGCCTTCTTTACAATCTCAAACGTTAAAAGTTCCAGCTGTTATCGCTCATCAATCAACTTTATGGTCAGCTTTAGGAGAAATAGATACTCCTATTGTTAAAAATAAAGTTTCTACTAAAATCAAAAGTCATGGTGTTGCCCCAGTTATAGGATCAGAAGCAACTCTTTGGTCACCTCTGGGAGGAAATTAATTTTAATTAAACCGAATTATTAAAAAAAAGGGGCTTAGCCCCTTTTTTAATGACATTAGATTTTTTAAATTGAATATTTCCTTTAATTTTTTCCTCGAGCTCCATCTATAATTCCGCTTTTCAAGAAGGGCAACCATGCTTGCTTCGTGGAGGTAGTGGAAGGGGGTTGGCGGAGGTTTCTTCGTAAACATTGCCGATTAAGGTTGATCACGCCCTTATATATAAGGGAACGAAAAGTCACTCGCTGCAATCCGATTGATCATAATATAGTCCAATATTGCCTGTATTCAACATTTAATTGCACACATATCCTCCAACTTCCGTAGAAGTTTTTGTTAATTTCCATAAATATCTACGGAATTTTCTACGGATTTTTGAGACTCACTTTTTGGTATTGCTGAGATCTATTGCTATAACTATCGGGGTGTAGGGATTTGAACCCTAGACCTAGTGCTCCCAAAGCACTTAACAGCTCTAGTGCAGCACTAGGTTTTCAAGCTATAACTATTTTTTTGCTTAGTTCTGCGTGGGTTGTCCTGATAATTTAAGCAACATTTGTCCACTATTTGTCCACACTTAGATAAATGCAAAAGGTTCTATTAATTAGTTTTTAATCCTGGTATTGAATTAATTTTTATTTCGTGCAATGCCCTCGCAACATTAGCAATTCTGCTATTGTCACCTGGTTCAACTACAGGAATTATTTGAGATATTGCGTCTAATGCATCATTTAGCGCTGTAGGGAGAATTGTTTCGGCCATAGCAAGATCACTAGAATTTAGTAACGCATTAATTGCATTATTAAGGTTTGTTCCAGCTGTGCTTGGTTCTGTGATGAATTGCCCGTTGATTGTTAAGGCTAAAGAAGCTAATCCAGAATTGGCAATTGATGATTCAATATTTTGGGCAACTATTGGAGAAACAGTTAAAACTACTCCACTTGAATTACCTATACCTTTTGATTCAACTATTTGATTTGCTGATTCATTTGTTTGCACTATTACTTTGCTTTCTGAAACTGATAAAGACAATGCAGGTGACAAATTATTTGAGGTAGCAGGGTTTAATCCTATGGATAAACTTATGGAATCAATATTATTGAAATTTACAAGTGAACTGCTATTAGCTAAGCCAATAGGTGTACTTGTTATTAAGGAAGCCCCCTCCGTTGTAAAAGCACTTGAAATACTTAGTTCTAATCCAATAGAGTTAGTGACAATCGTTGTCGTTCCTGGGACAAAACTTATTTCAAATGAATTACCTCCAAGATAGTTACTTATTTCTGAATTAGGTGAAAAGGAAGGCATTCCTCCCCATGAAAAAACGCTTGAATTGGTTGCCGCAGAAGATAATGCAGCATCACAGTCAGTTGAATTTGAAGTCTTACCTGAAGAGGAGCTACAAGAATCCGAATTAGATGACTTCTTCCCAGTTGTGCTTGATTTGCCTGAATCTCCACCACCCTTCTCACTCTTGCCTGCGAAACAATTTTGTTGAGTAAAAAACAGGAAAAAAACAAAGATGAATAGAAATCTTTTTAGTTTTTTGATGATAATTTTATTCATAATTAATTTTAAAACCTGAATGAATAACCTGTATTTATATTGAACTGAGCACCATTAGTTGAGTTATTAGTAATATCAGATAAACCTATAGAAAAATTTAAAGGGAAATCAAAAGGACTTAGACCGATACCTGCATTTAATGCATTCCCATTCCAACTCGAAGCAATAGAGACTCTTGGTAATATCTGTACGCCATAACCTCCAAATAAATTTGGATCATTTCTATTATCGTCAATTGCCCTATTTGATCTGTGTGACCCAGTCCCTACCCCAAGGGTTAATAAAGAGGGGAATTTATTATTAGTGTCTGGTCTTAATTCAAACTCTTTACTAATAACTCCATAAATAGTGTCTTTTTTAGTGGCTTCTCCCCACTTAATTGGGTTTGTCCATGCAATCGCGGCATGCGTATTAAATAAAGAAGGCAATGCTTTATGAAATTTTAAACCGGCAGTTCCATCTGCTCCAAAACCACTCTCACCATTTTGAGATAATAAACTGATAATTCCAACAGATATTTCTCCTCCTATTGATTCATTTGGATTTCCAAATCCAAACCCAAAATTCATTGATCCATCAGCAACCTTATTATTATCTTGATTATGCCAAGTAAACAAACCTTCATCATAATCAGCTGTATAAGCAACTGATACGAATACATCCTTCCAAGACGAACCCATTGCACTTGGAATGCCAAAGCTCAATCCAGGAGAAGGTTCTGTTTCTTTAGGTTTTTCATCTTGAACACTTTTTATTATCGGGGCAATTAATAATTTACTACTATCTTTTTCGTTATTATTTACTATCTTCACTTCAGTGATTTGTAATTTAGTGTTTTTTGCCTCATCAATAAGTTCATCAAGTTGAATATCATTAGATAGAGAAGAGTCTGCTAATTTATTTTTTTCTTCGATTTGTAATTTAGTGTTTTTTGCCTCATCAATAAGTTCATCAAGTTGAATATCATTAGATAGCGAAGAGTCTGCTAATTTATTTTTTTCTTCTTTGGGTGTAATTTTATTTGTCTTTGTAAACTTAGCACCATTCCAACAATAATATGTGCTTTTCGTTTCAATATATTGAAGGCAGCTAAGGTTTATTGATTTGTTTTTTGATTGATTGGACTTTATTGAATTAGCATAAACTGAATTGGATGAAACAGAACATATAAACAAAAATAGAATTATTTGAAATTCTTTATTACAGAATAATTTGAGTATTGAGTTATTACTATTCACAAAACTAATTAACTCACGTTTATAAAGAACTAAATATATTGAATATTTTATGTTTATTGGAAAATATTGTCCACTATCTGTCCACTTTGGGCGTGGACAAATATTTCCAATAAAAAAGCGAGTCTGGGTAACTCGCTAGTATGACTTGGTTTTGATTGAGTCGGGGCGACAGGATTCGAACCTGCGACCTAGTGCTCCCAAAGCACCCGCAAGAATAAGATTATAACTGAGACTCAAAGCTATATCAACACTTTTAAGGTCTAAAGTGTGGACTAATTCGGACTACTCACAGTTTATTTGAGGGAATTTTGAGGGAAAAGCTAAAATCTAATAATATAGATTCAGAATGATCAATCTAAAAAAAATATCAACGGTAATATTGATTGAGTTGTCACTTCTTAGTGTTGTTGTAGTTAATCCTTTAGAACTAAGATCTGAAATTATTAGTGAAAATATCTCGAAAGAAACTTATCCAAAAGATTTGGATTCATTAGAGAAATTAGTTGATAAAGCCAGACAAGAGGGAAATTTAGAACAGGAACTTGAAATTGCACATCAAATATTAGCGATTATTTCTGAGTTTGATAATTCTGATAAAAAAATCGAATCTTATAAAAAAGTTTTAGAAAACTTTTCTGAAGATCAAAGTCCATCCCTATTGAATTTGTTAACAAGCATTGGAATTGTTTATGGTCAACTGGGTGAATATGATTTGGCAATAAATTTAATTGATGAGGTTATAAAAACTGCCGAAAAATTTTATGATGAACTTAAGTTGGAAATAGCATATTATTACTCGGAATTAGGACATATTTATTATGAAGTAGGAGATTATGCTAAAGCCGAAACATCATATGAAAAGTCTGTAGATATTAATGTTGTGGAACTGGGATTTCATGAAGATACTGCTACAGGGATAAATAATCTTGGATTTATGTATTTGGATCAAGGCCAATATGAAATAGCCACAGAGTATTTAGAAAGAGCATTGCTGATGCAAAAGGAACTTAACCCCTTCGATAAGACTTCTTGGATTACAACTCTCACTAATTTGGGGCGAGCATATGCTGAATTAAATTATTATTATTTTGGAGATTATGGAAAATCCTCTAAATATTTAAAGAAATCTAAGAAATATATTTTTAAAGCCTATAAATTAGCTAAAAATTTACTTAGTGACAATAACCCTTTATTTCATACCACTATCAATAATTTAGGAGGATATTATCTTGATATTGGAAAAAATAGAAAAGCAATAAAAATATATGAAGAAGCATTATTCACTAAAGAAAAATATTTAGGAAGCAGCCATCCTGATGTAGCAGTAACGCTTAATAATTTGGCTATGGCTTACCTAAATAAAAAGGACTTTAAATATGCACTGGAGTACTCCAATAGAGCATTAGATATATATTATGAGAATTATGTTGGTATCGACCATCCAAATATATCTTTAACTTTAAACAATATCGCAGGAATTTATAAGGAATCTGGAAATGATGAGAAATCAAATGTTTTTGCAAGAAAAGGTATGGAGACAGAATTAAGGTTTATTCAAAAAGAAGCCCCTTATCTTCCAGAAGAGGAGAGGTTTGATTTTGTTGATAGCTTTGGTGATGGACCTGATATGGCTTTTACCCAGGCATTAAAGTCCTCTTCCGGTTTAGAGTTGGCTTTTTTCGTAAGATTAAATCGGCAGGGATTACTGGAGGATATTGAAAGAAAACAGAATGAATTAATTAATTTATCTAAAAAGGATCAAAAATTAATTAGACAATTTGATGAAATTTTAAAAAATCTATCTAATACCTCATTATCTGAGGATGATAGGAGTGAATTGATATTGGAAAAAAGTTTATTAGAAAAGAAAATATATCGTCTTTTACCAAAATTAAATTTTGAGATTGTTGATGCAAAGATTATTAGTAAAAAATTACCTCCAAAATCAATATTGATTGAATATCAGAAATATTCACCTTATCAACCTCTTTCAGAATCTGGAGAAATTTGGGGTGCACCTAGATATGTTGCTCTTATTCTTTATAGTGATGGAAAATCTAAAAGTTTTGACCTCGGTCTTTCTCTTCCAATAGATAAACAGATCCAAAAGGCACTAGTTGCATCAGAAAAAGGATTGGTTGATGCTCAAGATTTATGGAACGAAGTAGGACAATTAATAATTAAACCTTTAAAAAACCTTCTAGGAGATTCAGACACATTATTTATTTCTCCTGATGCAGAACTTAATCGTGTACCTTTTTCTGCTATTAGTTCCCATAGGGGGGATAGTTTATTAGGAGAAATAGTTAATTTACGTCTTCTAACTACTGGTCGAGAATTAATAAGTCTTGAAAAACAATTAGAAACTTATCTTCAAAAGCCTTTGGTTGTTGCTAATCCCTCTTTTGATTATCAAGAATCTATTCCAATAAAAGTTAAAAAAGAATCATTATCAACTGATAGGCCTCAAAGTCGATCAATTGATTTAAGAACACTAGACTGGAGTCCCTTACCAGGAACGTCAAAAGAGGGTAAAGAGGTTGCAAAATTAATTAATGCAAGATTGCTAACTCAAAACAAAGCCACAGTTATAGCTGTTCAAAAAGAAGTTTCTCCAAAGATATTACACATCGCTAGTCATGCTTATTACATGCCCAACCAATCCGAGGGAGAAAACCCTTTATTAAGAAGTGGGATTGTTTTGGCCGGAGCAAATCAACCAGATCTTAACCCTTATGATGATGGATATTTAACAGCTTTAGAGGTTACTAAACTTGATTTAAAAGGAACGGAATTGGTTGTCATTTCTGGTTGCGAATCTGGGAAAGGAGATCTTCAATCTGGAGAAGGTGTTTATGGGCTCAAACGCGCTTTCTCTGTTGCAGGAGCGAAGTCTACTTTGCTTTCATTATGGAAGGTTGATGATGTAGGAACAGCATTTTTTATGGAAAGTTTTTTTGAAAAAATATTGTCAGGCAAAAGTAGATCTGAGGCTTTAATTGATACTCAAGAAGAGTTCAAAAAACATTCTATTCCTGGATTCCGGCACCCTGGAATTTGGGCAGCATTTCAGTTGAGTGGAGACTGGAGAAAAATAAAATTTTAGGATTATTAAATTTTTTAATCACAAAAAGAATCCTCAACAAAAATATCAAAAATAGTTATTTGAGGGAAATATGAGGGAAGGTATTTTCGAGGGAAATATATTATTAGCTGAGACTTACTGCTATAACTGATCGGGGCGACAGGATTCGAACCTGCGACCTAGTGCTCCCAAAGCACTTATTAGCTATAGTGCAGCACTAGGTTTTCAAGCTATGACTATTTTCTTGCGTAGTGTTGCGTACTTTCTCAAGACAAATCATGAAGTATTTGACCACTATTTGACCACTTTTTCTAAACTACACACAATTCAAATTTTAATAAATTTTGGTTTTCATGAATAAAACTATATTCTCAATTCTACTTTTGTTCGTTACTCAAATATTTATTACTCAACCTTCAAAGGCCTTAGAAATAAATTGCAATTCACCAGTTCACAAAAATAAGCCCAGATGTAAAGGAGAGGCTGGTAAACCAAAAAAAGAGGAAACTACTTTGGATCCAGAAACTGGACTAATGGTTATTGAAATGGAAAGTGATATTGAATGGGCAGAACAAAATCCTAAAATCCCTTATAACAACATAGTCAAATTGACTTCTAGCTTTGACGGCTCAGTTGACTATGCCGTCTTTGATAGGGATTACAAAAAAGATTTTTCCAATAGTTACAACATTAAGGAGTATACGATTCTTACGAAATGGACTGCAGATTATGTTCATGCTATTTATTTTGTTAAAGAAGGCTGTTCTTATTTTGGATGCCCAAATATTATTTCAGATGAAGGAAATTTATCTTCGCCTCTAGAAATTAAATTTAAAGATAAAAATTTTACTCTCTATGGAGACGATGGACGTTTCACTCTCCCAAATGATTTTATAAACCTTGTTAAAAATACAAAAGACTATAAAGGATTAGCCATAAGAAAAAACAATAGGTTTGTTCCAATGGGAGAAGTAACAGTTGAAAAACTATCCCAACTTTATTCTAAGGCTATTAGAAAATGGGAAATACCTAAAATTTCTTTAAATCCATCTGAAGTAAAAAACGAATCATCTATCAAGGAAATAGCAGGTAAATCTTTACCAAAGGTAGTAACTGTTAAATCAAGTAGAGGTCAAGGAACAGGTTTTTTTATTAATAATGATGGATTATTAATAACCAATAGACATGTTATTGGTTCAGGTACAAAAGGAAAAATTCAAATTGAAACAGCAACTGGAGCAAAACTTTTTGCAAATGTAATTTTTGTTAGTAGAGAAGATGACTTCGCTGTATTGAAGATAATTGGAGACAACTATCCAGGTTCAATACCTATTTGTTATTCGAGTTATCCAGTCCCTGGTGAAGAAGTTATTGCACTTGGTTCTCCAAGAGGTTTAACAAATACTATTACTAGAGGAATTGTGAGTGCATTCAGACAGTCAGGTAATTTTGAGGGTTATGCAACTTCAGGAGCATCACTCATTCAGACTGATGCCGCCATTAATCCAGGGAATAGTGGTGGGCCACTCCTTAATTCAAGAGGAGAAGTTATTGGAATAAATACATTTGCTAGAACTACAACTGGAGGTACTCAAGGTCTTAATTTCGCTGTTTCGATTATTGATATACTTCAACAACTAAATGTGGAAAGACCAGACTTAAGTGGTATAAATGATTCCTCTTTAAACGAATGTGGAAATATTGCTGTCTAATAATGACCACTATTTGACCACAATTAAAGTGGTCTTGTTTTGAGCAACAAAAAAGACAGGCTGGGAAAACTTTCTGTGACTTGGATTATGGGCACATTATGGGCACTAATTAACCTTATTCTTCGAAAGTTAGATCAAGATATTTTTCAGATGGCCATAGGTGTTCAAACTGATTACATTTCTTGGCTCCTTTTTCAAGCGTCTCGGGGCTAAAATAAGGATTCATTATAAGCTCTAAAATCCAAAATATTCCTAACCTGGCTATCCATACAGCTGGAACTGGACTTGGCACCCATTGAGATAATAACCTTTTTGTCTCTCCGGAAATCACAAGCTCTGTCATTAAAATATTTCTCAAGATAAGACATTGTTTTAGTTCTTCGCTGTAATTTTTTGATTCCAGATAATTTTTATATTTATCGTTATTTACAATGCCATTTTTATCTAAATAAGAATTGATCTTTGCCAAATGACTTTGATATTTATCTGGCTTATTATTTACTTTAGGATCAACATTTTTATTTTCTACATTATTATCTGTTCCCTCAAGTAGAACGAAATCATTTAGGTTCAAATAAAAATTATTTTCTTTTGCCTCAAATCCCATTACAGAAATTAATTGTCCATCTTTTTTCTCATAAGGAAGGATAGGCAAGAAAGCTAAAACAAGAACTATAAAAGGAAAAAGTTTTACCGTATCTATTTCCCAGCTCCACCATTTGAATTTGAATTTTGAAAAAAACGAAAATATTTTCATTACTTTTTGTCGCTTGGTTGTTTATTAACCAAAATTGTAGCTGATGCTCTGCCAATTCTTGATCTCCACCCTTGGTAATCATTTATAAATGAAGGGATCATTTCAACAGCAATTCCAAGTACTAATAACGACATCCCAAATTGCAGAATAGGATCAAGTCTCCACCCTTGGAAAAACATTATCCCACCCGCTAAAGGGATACAAAAAGCTCTTCCAGTTGTTAAGAAAATAATGAAAAAAGTTTTAAGTATGACCTTTGGGGAAGTGTCTGCTCTTCTATTTAAAGTAAACCAAATTTGAAAGACACCAGATGTTATAGCGGGTATCCAAATTATTATTAAAAATATTCCAGCTATTGAAGCCCAATTTAAAGAAGCATTAACCAATTTAATTCCTTGCAGTTGAGTTTATTTAACCTTATTCAAAATGTTTTGACTAATTTTGGACACTTTTTGGGCACTCTACTTTTTAGGTTAAATATATTGTTAGCTGAGACTTACTGCTATAACTGATCGGGGCGACAGGATTCGAACCTGCGACCTAGTGCTACCAAAGCACCCGTCTGTAAATTGAGACATTAAAACAAATTAACAAGTTAGGCTATTGCTTAATAGTTTCAATGACCAAGATGTTACCAATCTCAAAAATACTCCAAATGTATACAAAGTTGAACATAGAAATACAATTAAATTACTAAATAATCGCTAGAAAAAGTACTATTGCCATAAATTATCAAATTAAGGTTCACTCATTTATGCATTATCTGAGTAACAAATAATCCTTGTAAAAAAGGCTAATTAAGTTAATTATGTAATAGCTGATACTTTATTTATGAACTTTCAAAGATTTTATTCTTTAAATTTTCTTGCCAAATTACTTCTAAGTGCGATTTTTGTAAATGCCATACCTAGTAAGATTACTGACTTCGGCAGTCAAGCCCAATATATAACAAGCAGAGGATTCCCAGAGCCACTTTCTAATCTTTTATTAATTGCAGCAATAGCACTATTAATAAGCGGTTCAATTCTTTTGATTTTTTCAGAAAAAACCAAACTTGCGTGCTCTCTACTCCTCATTTTCTTAATCCCTACAACGATTATTTTTCATTTAGTGCCTCTTCAAGTTATGGCAATTGCTCGAAATCTATCATTAATAGGAGGATTACTAATAGCGATTGACAAAACGAATCTTCATTATTTTAAGCAAGACGACAAAAAAAACTCTAAAGAAATTGAGTATTCTGATTTGAATGAAGATAATTAGTGTCATTCTACTATTAAAGATAAATTGTATTGATTTGCAGGCTGATCCTGGATAGAACAAAACATCTAAAATAAATGTAGGTGAAGATTATTTTGTCTTAATTTTTTTGGAGAAAAATTCAGACTAATTACACTTTTCTCATAAAAATTATTCTTTTGATTAGCGATTAAGGCTAAAATAATATATTAAAGCTATACAAATAATCACTAAAAGGAATATTGAGAAGACTGAGAAGACAAGCTTGGAATCAGGATTAGGACCTGCGACCTAGTACTCCCAAAGCACTCTTACAAATCAAGCTATGATAAGACTATTTAGTTTTATCAACAGTTCTGTCTTATATTTACTTTCTCCAAATTCCATAATCTTCTAACGCATTCTTGATTCTAAATCACAACTATCCCGCAATGTAGATAAATAGATGATCGGTTTTTCTAATGCCACGCATTAAATAAAAGTTTTCATGGACAAGTGAATGGAGAGATTTTTTGAAAGAATTGTTTACGCTAGGCATAAATACTTGTTGGTAAAAATCGAGAGTCTATAAGACTATAGGTAAAAGAAAACGGAGAAGATTTAGCATTTGTAGGGAAAGAAAGTAAAAGAAGTGATCCTATAAGAATCAGATTAATTAAAAATCAATATAGACTAAATATAGAAAACAAACCGATAAACAAACAGAAGTATTAGTGCCTTATGCCTTCAATCAAAGATATACAAAAGTAACTTATCAAAGAAGAGAAGAACTAAATCTAAACATTAAAGATATTTCTTTTGTGATGGTTCATGAAAAAGAAGTACATCAACACAATTACACAAGGTTTATTCCTACAGATACCTTTGCTAAATTTGAAAAAAAGATGGGGGCCTAAATGAAGGAATTAGAAGAAAATACTATTGAACAAATAAGAACTCTTCTTAATTATTTGGAACAAACAGATCTATTAAAAAATAAAGATATTCTTAGGTGTTTAGATGTAATAGCAAGAGAGTATGGCGGAGAAGTAGTAAATAAAAATTAAATGCCTTTTATTAATTGTCAATCGATCTAAACTGAGGGGATAACACAATGTTTTTTATGAATACTTTAATAGTTTCTACTTTTGTTTGTTCTTTTTAAGATTTCGATAAATTTGTAGCCGATTGCCATGAAAAGGAGAGTTATAAATATGTCGAAGACTATTAACTCATCAGGGTAAATGAACATAAAAACTTAAAGTCAAGGATTTAGAAGGATTTGCTGCTGCTACAAGTGCTCCAGAGATGAAAGAGTGGGATAAAGAAAATGATTATAGAGATATTTGTTATTCACTAACTCCAGTTGAATAAGATGAAATGCTTACTACGCCTACTAGTAACTGCTATTGCTTTACTAATGGCTTAATAAAAGGATTCTAAAAATCAAATTTATGCTTAAATATCTCAGTTCTATTAAAAATAAATGGCTTATTCAGAAACAAGAATAGTAATTGGTGGTCTAGCCCATGTTCCTGTTCTTATTTTTATAGCAAATTTTATTAAAGGTAGATTTAGCGTTAAAAAGGAAGAGGTAAAAGATAACGTAGTTAAAGAAGAGACAGTTAAAAAAATTGAAGCAAAAGAAAAAGTAGTTATTGAAGAAAAAGCAAACGCTATAAAGGAACTCTCAAATAAGCTGGATAATATTGAACAAAAGGCTGATGAGGTTGCTGAAAAGGTAAAGAAGAAAAAGAAAGATAAGAAGAAGAAAAAAAAGAAAGATATGAAAAGGGATTAACTTGATTACGTTATAAAGGATTGATTAAATTGAACCTTCGACCTATTGCACCCAAAGAACACTACCTTAATTTTAAGAATGCAACCAAAATAAGCAAGTCTGGGGATGTCAAGTTTTTTGCGATACCTAAGAAAGTATGAATCTCAAGAATATACCTAAGTAGAAAAAATATACCTAAGTAGAAAAAATAAATCTAAATATATAATTATTAGCTAGCTTTATACGTTTTGCTTTTATTAGGTATAAATTATTATTTATTGACAGTGGGGCTAAAATAAGGGGAAATTATTTAATTATTAGGGCAGATTAAAAAGAAGTATCCAAATGGCTACTAGAATAAATAAATATTTAAGCGAAGTAGGTTTTTGCTCCAGAAGAGAGGCAGATAAATTAATTTCGGAAGGTAAAGTAACCATTAATGGCAATATTCCAGAGATTGGTACCAAGGTAGAAAAAGGCGATCAAATAAAAGTTGAAGGTCAAAGAATAGATGCATCAACGAAACAAAAAAATATATACTTAGCCTTTAATAAACCTGTTGGAATTGTTTGCACAACAGATAAAAGATTAGGCCCCGAAAATATAATAGATTTCATTAATTACCCTACAAGAATTTTCCCTATTGGGAGATTAGATAAACCTAGTGAGGGATTAATCTTCTTGACTAACGATGGAGATATCGTAAATAAAATACTCAGATCAAGAAATAATCATGAAAAAGAATACATTGTAAGCGTTAATCTTCCGATTAGTAGAGACTTTATTCAAAGAATGAGTAATGGAGTTGAAATATTAGACACCATAACTAAGAAATGTTTTGTAAAAAAATTAGAGCCAAAGAAATTTAAGATCATACTCACTCAAGGACTTAACCGTCAGATCAGGAGAATGTGTGAGTCTTTAGGCTACAAAGTAAAGTCATTAAAGCGTGTAAGAATTATGAATATTAAGTTAGACGTACCAACGGGAAAATATCGCCAATTTACGAAAGAAGAACTCATGGAATTAAATAGATTACTAGAAAATTCTTCAAAAACATTTGACTAATCAACAATCCCCATCTGTTTTTATGAAGAAAATTTTGTAATTTAATAATTAAGAGAAAATATAGATTCCGAAAAGCTTCCTCAAATTTAACTTGAATGTTTCAGAATTAATTTATGACAGATCCAATTCTATACCTATCAATAATTTTAGGACTAGGAGGAGTTTATGTTTTGATCTCTTCTTTCCATGATGATGATGATGATAATAATGATGATGGAGAAAAATATATGTATAATCCGAGATACATCAATTTAGCAAGGTAGTAATGAGTCAGTTGGTTAATCGCAAGCGGCTAGAACTGTAACTATTAGGCGTTTCATTTAAAACAAACTCATTTGATCACTTGGTTGTTTATTGATTTGTTCTAATACCCATCCATCTGGTGACCAACCCTTAATAATTGGCTGCAATCCTTTTAATTCATAAGAATCTTTTACATGTTGAGTCCATTTCTCCTCATATCCATTAGTCACAACTACAGGCATACGATGATGTAAAGGTTTAATAAGATCATTTGGTTCGGTTGTCAAAACACAGCAACTTTCTATCTCAGCTCCATCAGGCGAAGTCCACTTGCTCCAGATTCCTCCTAACCAAAAAGTCTCATAATTTTCTTTACGAATGCGATAATTTTTCTCGAAGAAACCACTTGCAGGTATTAAGCATCTCTTATATTTCCAACTTCCACTGAATAATTTTTTTTCTTCTACAGTTTCTGATCTCGCATTAAATGGTCTTGCTATCTTTTTATCGAAGGGGTCTTTAGCCCAAGGAGAAATGAATCCCCAAGTCATAAAAGTTGTTTTCATTTTCCCCTCATTCTTAATCACCAGAACTGGATCAGTTGGTTGAATTAAATTTTGAGTCTCGTATTTAGTATCAAGTCCACCTGGATAGTCTTGCTTCAAAACTTTAGGCAAATCTTCAAATTCAGAGTTAAGTTCAAATCTTCCGCACATTTATTTTCTAAAAACTTTTTAAAACTCATTTTAATAAAACTTGCTTATTCTTTCTTACTTGTGATCTATTCTCAATCAAAATTTATAAATTTAATTATTTAAGAATATCCAAGAGTCAGATGGAAACAATTTTTTAGATGTATATAAATAACAGAGTGAGATCTCTATCGATATTCCAAGACTTGAACATTTTATAGCTTTTAAAATTAAATTGTTGGTCCTCTATCCGTATATGTTTGTACCTCAAACCGTACATCTTTTTTAGTCGGTTGGTGAGTCAGTATAGTTAGAACTTAGTAGTAGCAGCCATGAGTTCAAATGTCTTCAACACCTATCAGATCTTGTAAAAAATATGTACTAAGTTACAAAGATTCATCAAACAGTACACATCAAATAGGGTTCTACGCTCGAGATGCATATGACTGCCTGATGCTTGCTAGAGAATTTAATTCTTATGTACATGACCATCCAAATTCTGTAACTAGAATCCAACAAAAATTTTGAGGTAATTAATTATGAACTTAAAAAGATCACCATTCGCAATTCAAGATAAGCACGCAAAAGATCTTGATAATGCGATAGATTTCCCAACAATTGCAGATTTAATGAGAGATCAGAAAGTATCAAACGATGACTCGAATACAGTCCATCATAGAAGAGACTTAGATTCTCTTGGTTAGTTTTTGACGAATAGTTTATTACTAATCTTAAAAGTTAAAATTATCAATCCTAAAATAAGGAGTTAGAGAAATGGATTATCAGAAGGGAATTTATTAAAGACGCGTTCAAGTTGAATACTCTCCTTATAAGAACTTTAAGGCTGAAGATAAGAAAGATACAATTTAAGCCCAAGAAATATTGATTATAGATGGTTTTCTAATTTAAAGACCATTTAATGATAGTCAAACCAATGTTCTTGCTTTCAATTCAGTTGAGCACAATTTATCGAAAGTAGACAAAATTTATTGAATATGTGTTGTTGTTATAGATTTGCTTGTCAAAATATAAATCAAACTTAAAAAAGATAGATAGATATATGATTGTTTCCTAAAAACATATGAATTCATTTGAAGATAACTTCGAACATCCTATGTTACTTTATTATTTATTCTCAAGATTTTTAAATAGCAACCCTAATTTCTCTTATTCCATAATAAAAAAAATCTCTCAAGAAATCCCAAATAATGAAAGGGTTTTTAAATTGACACGTAATATACAAAGTCAATTTATATCTTGGAGTAAACTTAGAAGGTACTCAATGAGGTTTGGCCTCAATTTATTCATCGCAAAATAATAATAAATTAATGAAAATTACTTATGCATTTAGTTTTACATTCATAAGATAATATTTTCTTCCTCAAGTTTTTTTTTAAGCTCTATAGGCATATAAGCAATATCTTTCTTAATTGCGTCAATGGCGTCTTTATACTTTTCAGGTTCAGCTAAAAGCACTTTTATCAAGTTGTACTGACTTTCAATTTCTTGAGAAGAGAATTTTCCCATAAAAAAAAGAGGATTTTATCCCTCTATTTTAGATCGACTGTCAATCTTTTAAAAGATAAACAACTAATTCGAGACTGCTGCAATTTCTTTATGGACAGATAGAAATTCATGATCTTTTAAAACTGGTGTGACTTCAATTTCTACACCAAAATTATCGACCCAGATACTACTCCATTTCCAAATGTTCTGATGATTTGAAGATTCAACTATTGCCCACCCATTAGCTCCCTCAGGATTTACTACTCGATTAAGAACTTTAAATCCATCAAATTCATCACCTTCGCATCCTCCTTCCACAAAACCGGCGAAAGCTTCTGCCCCTTGCATATGACTTTCTTGATCTGGAAATTGCCAGTGTACAATGTATGTTTGCATGAATAAAATAATTTTTGTTTAATTATTAATTATCGAATTTAAAAATTAAATAAAAAGTCTTTAAACACTGATTTTAAAAATAATAAGCCTAGATGGATAAAATAACAAAAAAAAAGACTCTTACGAGCCTAGGTGATGGGGACTCCTATAATGACAAATTAAATTAAAACAAACAACCCCATCAATAGGTAATTTTTATTACTTACAAGCACCATATATAGTGCTAGGATTTCACAAAGAGCTGGGTGATGGGGATTATCCCGCTTTTTTAAATTGGAGCGAAGCTGACACACTTTTTTTATCGAAATATTTACTTTACTCAATAAAGGCTGATCAAGGATTCATGTATTTGAACCTTTTGATATTTCAGAATAGCTTTTAGATGGTCTACCTCTTTTTCTAAAGTCTGAATTCTTTTTTCTAAATCTTCATTACTATTCATACTATAAGGAATAAATATCTTTAATGTTTATATTATTGAAAAAAGGGAACTTATTAGCAATGGTAAATTGCCAATAAGTATTAGCTCCTATTGATAAGGATAAATTCTCTAGATACATTAGGCAGAATATAAATTTAGAGGAAATTCATGAGTGGAGATTTTGAGACATTAGAAATCAACCAACCAAAAATCTCATATTTCAAGAAAAGATCAGAAAACAATACAGAATGGTTAGATGAATTAATCAACAAAATTGAAGAAATGAAAAACAACATATCCAAAGCTGCCTAATAAAAGAAAAAGAGCTAAAAGAATTAGGACTACCTCCTCTCTTCTTTTAGCTTCGCCCATAATCTTAAATATATTTATATATCAATATTAAAAATCATGTTCTGCACCTGCGAGGTAATTTTATTAAAAAAATAGTCCTTTATATAAGGATAAATTATTTAAAATTTATTTAGCCTTCTTTAAATATAGATTCTTTGTATTTGCCTGATCTGATGTAAATAACAAAATTAATATAGTTCCAACTAGAAATGAAAAAATAATTGTTAAACCAACAACTTCAACCATCTCTCTAGGCAGATAATTTAGAAACATAATTAATAAATCTCTTATTTTAAACTTAGCAATTGTATTTTTTATGTAAAGTAAGTAATCATCCCTAAATCCCGAAAAGAGTTTAGTGAAATTTACTAATCTTTATCAAATTATCAGGTGGAAAGTCTTCAACTAGTCCATCACAATTTTCTTATTTAGCTATTCCTACTTTCTTAAGCAATTTAAAGTAAGGTAAGGCCCAATTACCAAAGGTAAAAGATAATGTCGTATTATTTTTACTTGGGAATAATGTTTTAGAACGATGAGAAGCTAAATTTGAGAATTTTTTAATAGTCTCAGTCTCTAGATTATGCATTAACATTTTTTTTTGAACAACTCGATTTTTCTTCTGGGGCAAATAATTTTCTATAAACCATAAAACCTGATCTAACTTTGATTGATTAGGTGAGACTTTAAATTGTTTAGATTTCTCTTTAAACATGGTTATTTACATATTAATTCCTTAATTAAATTTGCCATTTAGATATTTGAATGCAATAGTACAAAACATTAAAATTATGATCTTTAATAATCGAGAATCGGGAAAAGAAATTATTAAAAAAATACTTTATTAGTATATATAAAAAAAAAAGAGGTTTGAAAACCTCTTTTTTTGATCAGTTACAAATAAGAATTTAATTTTTAGATTCTTTTAATCTAATTTCTTTTTGTGCATGCCTGATTCTTTCTTCAAAGACTGATCTTCTATATGGAATTACTTCTCCATTTTTAGTTGCCAAAAGTTTGGCTTCATAAAGCCTATTGGCTCGGTTGATTTTTTCTCTTATTTGTAAGAGGTTATTCATGGTCTTTTGCAGTTAATGAAAATCCCGTTCCCTATTCCCATGTCATGCGTCCAATGATATAACTTGGATGAACGTTAATGAAGAATAACACCTCCAAAAAATTAATGCGAGAGTAATTTTTACTAATTTTTTTTTCTAAAAAATAAATAGTGAATGAATGAAAAATTATTTCTTTAAATCAGGGATTAAATTAAAAAATCCTAAAATTTAATTATATAAAATCATGAGTTTCATAAAAATTTTAATATCCTATTTTTAAAAGAATCTTCTAATATTAGCTAGATTAAGATAATAGAATTGTTTGAGAACCATCATTATTATCCTGAATCGATATTTTTTTATCTGGAAAAATTTCTAATAATATTCTTTTTAAATTTGAATTATCGGAAGATTTTATATTATTAATATTTTTTGAATTAATTTTCCAATTTTCATCAACAAATAATTCTTTATCGTCACTATTTTTTTCTTTGATGGAGGTCTTATTAAGAATCTTAAGTAACAATTCGGAATTATAATCTCTAATATAATTAGAGCTCTCCTTGAAATTATCAATCATAATTATGAAATCTTATATTTATAAATCTTGCTTAAAAAATTTTTAAAATACAAGGTATTAATTACCTAAAAGTTTTTTATAATAAAAAATCAGGATGAAATTAAAATCTTTTTCTGTAGAAAATTTAATATTTAAAATTGCGAGAGATCCATATTTAAAAAGATGAATTAATCATTTACACCTTTTATTAACTTGTTAAGTTTTAAATAAGAAATATGGAAAACAATGACAAGAGTAATTAACAAAAAAATAAGATTTTTAAGATGGTTGAACTCAGGAATGATATTGCCATTAGTTTTTATGGCTGCCTCTTCATCTATTATTCTTTATGGAGTTTTATTTTTTCTTATAAAATAGTTTTCTAACTTAAGCAGCTACGTTTTCCTCAGATTTTGACATGAGCATTGCAGCTTTTTTTAATAAACTAACTACTTCTTTTCTTCCAACTGCATTATCAGCCTGACTCATTATTTCAGCATATTTTTTATTTATTTTTTTCATAAAAATTTTTAATTTAATCCAAAATTACAACAACATAAGATTATGTCAATCGTAAATAAGTTATATATATTATTTTTTATCATTTACAGTTGTTTTTTTTTTCACTTTATTATCCTTAAAAAACTTTTTAATTAATGATTACTAATAAGGATAAATAATGCCAATCAATAGAGAGTTTATTATTAAATTTAGCAATCATAATAATTAGGCAATCTTATAGTATTTGTAAATATAAAATAAAACGCTGATTAAGATTACTATTGCAACTCCATAAAAAAGAAAAGGGATAATAGGATATTGATAAAGCGTAGACCTAACTTTTTGTTGTATGGCTTTTTTATCGATTTGAGGCACCTTTATATCTTCAGTTTTCTCTCTAGCGGGAATTCCTAAATTTTTTCTTCTCTTTGCTTCTCCCATAATTAATACTGAGGTAACCCCATACATTTTAAATAATTATTATCTGCTAAATCTAAAATTAGACCCCATTCTTTACTAGATGTTTCTAAAGGATTTTTAAAATCTTTTTCAAATTTAAGAATACATCTTTTTTCTATATTTTCTGGAGAATTATAATTTCTTAAAAAAGTTACGCTTAAATAAGATACTAAAGAAAAAACTATAATTATTATAGAAATCCTAAAACGAATCATATCCAAGTTAATTCTTCCATCGTTAAGAAATCAACTTTGTGAGGTCTAATCGATTCAATATTTGCTTGAATAAACTTCTGAATATTTCCCTTTCGAACCTGATTTATGCAAATAAATTTTTTGATATCATCTTTACTGAATCCTCTAAAAATTTGCTTAATATCAAACTCAGAGTGTCTTCTATCTGCTTCTTTACTGTCAAAAATTTCAAACCATTCTTCAAATGTACTTTCAATCTTAAAAGAAATTACATTTGTTATGCTTCTAGACATAAAAGAAGAAGAAATTTTTTTTATTCTAAAAGGCATGTAAAAAATTATCAATTATTAGAACAATCTAATTTTAAGAAAACAAAAAGTATGAGATAGCAATATTATCACAATCTTTTATTGAAGTAAGTTTCTATGGGCCTCTAAAAGATATATAGTGGCAATTGAAAGTCTTATAAACCACAAAAAATAGATTTTATTAAATACTTAATTAATTAAAAGGTGCAGTGTTATTAATAGGAGCTATTAATAGGATTTCAAAAACTATCCCAGTCAATGCGAATGGCAATACCCAAATACCAATAAATCTATGATCAAAAAATCTTAGATGATCTTCACCCTTGAACACTTTACGCAAAGAAGTAAATAGAGTTTCTGGCTGCTTATAAGATGGACTATTTTCAGAAGGAGAATATGGTTTAATTAAGGCAGATGAGGTAGAAAACTTTGCGATTTTTCTAATAAAATAAATAGGCAAGACCCATACTGCAAAAAATCTACCTCCTAACCATTGCCTTGCATTAGGAAGGGCATAATCTTTTATAGATTTATTCTCTGGCAATCCGGATTCTAAATCTTTATAAATATTTTCTAAAGTATATTCTGTTTCTTGTTTGTTAAACATTTATTTATCCAATAAGTAAAAACATCAAAATTTGAATTTAAATAAAAATATTCCTAACTACCAAAATAACTAAAATGTAGTTAAGAATATTTTCGTTGGCTAGGTTCATATAGACGGATTGTAAACCGTTGCAGATGCGCCAAATATCTACATATTATTTATAAATAAAAAACTATTTTTTTTAAAGTAAATAATATACACAAGCATGAATAATTTTTAATATGGGGTTTTGATTTAATATTTTTACTTCTACAAGAATACTTAAACCTCATTTTCTAAGATTGCAAAAAAAAGAAAATGAGGTTAAAGGGAGGTTCTCATTACAAACCGTACTTATCAAAGCTAGCGGCTAGTAGATTGCCCTAATATCTACTTATATATTTATATAATAATTTTATTAATTTAGAAAGATTAATATTATACAAAAAAGTGTTTAATTTTTTATTTGATTATAAATTAGGAAAATCTAATTAATGTGCTTACTATGCTTATTGAAAGATGAAAAAAAGCATAAAGAGAAACTGCAAAGAATAAATACTGTTCTATTGGAATCATGACAATTTATAAATTTAAAATTGATAAATTTGGATTAATTTTTTGTTAAAAAGATATTTTCTAAAATATAATATTGATTTATAAATTAATTTTCAAGAGTCTTTTTTTTTTTGCAAATTATCATTAGGTAAATTGAAAGCACCCCATTTCCTAAGCCAAAATAAGGTATAGAAAAAGGCTAAAGCGAAGGGGGTTCCTACAATAAAGAATCTTATATCCATTTCAGTTACTTATTAATAAGATTTAAACTGCATTGCTAAAATAGCTCCTAGAAAAAAAAACAGTCGGAATTCCTAAAGCGTTTACAGCTGCAGTTCTTACAGTAAATACTGGATACCCTTCTGCTGGTCTGCCAGTATCAGGAACTATTGCAGAATCTTCCCAGACTTGATAGTTTTTGAAAGGAGCTAATCCATTCTTCGGTAATCCTAGTGGTGTTAATCTAAATACATCCCATCTACCTAACCAAAAAACTGTAAATATCCATGCAAATATTATTGGTGAAATAACAAGTACAACTCTGAAATCCATTTTTTTAAAAAGTAATAATAAATCTGATAATTATTTTTCCTTTTTGAAATTAATAATTTATTAAATCATTAACTTATATTTATCCAAAAACACTTAATAACATTATTTTTAATCATTAATCACAATTAATTATGATTAATTGATTTTTTTAAAGTATATTTTTTAAATCTAGATATTTGGATGTTTAGTTTGATGTAGATTAAATTTAACTAAGAAAATTAAAAAAAATTGTTATGAATACTTTTAGATTCTTGCTTTTTGGAATAGCAGGAGTAAGCGTTGTTTTTTGGGTGGCAGTAATAGCGTTATGGCATACTTATATGTTTCCAAAATTATTTAATGAAGATAAAGGTTTAAATTCTTTTATCAATCAAGAAATCAATGTCTCAACAGAACCTATTTTAGGCAATTTAGTTAACAGCAACAATTTTAAAAGTAGGGAAAAATATTCAATGAAAAATTTAGTCTTAGCCGATTTTTCATCAAGTAATAATTTGACACTAAATAAACTCTATACAACTGTGATGATAGGTGTAACATTTGCAAGCTTTATATTTCTATCATATGGACTAAGTAGCTCTATTACAACGGCCAGTTAAATGGAATCGATATATGTAATTGTTTTCATAATTTGCTTTATTTATATAATTTTCGACTCTTTAAAAAATACAGGTATCAAATAAATTGCTAATGCTTTTTACCCTTCAATAAAATTTTTCTTCTTATATAAAAGAAAACTAATGTAGTTATTATCATCACTGGTGGATGCAATGAAATTGAATTTAGATATTCATAATAACTAAAGTTTTCCAATTACTTAAAAACAAATTAGAAAAACTATATCCTATTTTTGAATCTTTAATTGAAATAAATAAATCAATTTGATGTATAAAATGTTTATTTAATTTCCATATTTATCTAAATTTCTTAATTATAAAAATTCATCCATAATTGGCAAATCTATTACTTCTCTTGAACTTCATCCTAGAAAGTGAAAAACAATAAGTAAATATATCTAAATGTAGATATACAACTTTTTAAATTTATATTATAAAAATACAAATGATTAATTTAGGAAAAAAGGTAAATATAAAATCTACTTTTGTGGTTTTAACTTTGAAGAATATTTTAAATTTACAATGTATGTTGCTACTAGAGATAGTATCAGAAAAAATAATAAACTTTCCAAAGTAGATTGGGGCATAACCATAATTAGTACTAAAAATAATATATTTCTAGAGAAACGAATGCTGCAGAAAAATCAACCCTTTAATTATTTTTATGTTCAAATTAATAAATTTAATTAGTATCAAAAAATTCTCTTAGATAAAAGTTTTTTGATTATTTACAATTAACCAATTCCAATACCAAAAAATGAATTTGCAATAAACAATAAACTAAATAAAATTAAGAAAATCAATCCTATCCAACATATTGTTTTTAGAAACAATCCATATCTATTTTTAATTGGCACTAATTTGCTATTTATAGTATCCATTGCCATCCATGCAAATAAAGGTGCGGTAAGGAAACTTCCAGTCATTGCTGCAAATACAAAATCTTTTACTCCAATACCGCCTGACCTCGCAATAAGCAAAGCTATTAAGGATGCAAAGATATGCAAAATCATCCACTGTTGAAATCTATTTCTCTCTGCCTTGGAATCCATGTGTCCAAAATCAGTACCCCTCAATAAACCTTGAATAGCAGAAATACTTCTTGGATATGCATCTAGGCAAGTAATTGTAGTACTAAACATTGCGGCAAATGCTGCAGGGATAATGATCCATTTAGACCAATCACCAATGGATTTAGTGTAGAGGAGTATTAACTTTTGAGCAAAGGAGACTCCACTCCCAGAAAGCATTCCATCTCCAGTGCCATACATAGTTATTGCTCCAAGCATAAGGAAGAAAATAGCTGTAACAACAGTTATTGCGTAACCGAGATTAAAATCAAATTCTGCTTCTCTGATGTTTGGTGTATATTTTGAATCTTTTGCTCGAGAAAACATCCATAAAGAAGGCCAAACACATAACTCTACTGGGCAAGGCATCCATCCCATTAGAGGGATCAAAAAAGCTAAGTTTGTTAACTTCCATGGGCTTATTTCTGGTTCAACAAAACTCATATTTAGAGACTCATTTATTGAACCTTTGAATAAAAGTGATAAGACTGCAAATAATGTTAAAAAGGTTAGCAGAGCTACTAAAAATTTCGAAATTCTATCAAGTGCTTTATATTTACCAAGAATTAAAATCATTCCAGAGACACCCAGAATTCCTATAGACAAGTCCATCGGGGGGAAAGTAGAGAAAAAGGGGATATTAGTTAATAGAACGCCAGAAACAAAACTTACAGCAGCTATTGTGAAAGTACCTGTAATTAAACTAACTATTAAAAATAAAGGAAGATAATAAGAATTCCTCTCTTTGAAACCTTCTAATAATGATTTACCAGTAGAGGCTGTAAATCTAGTCCCAACCAACAAAAATGGATATTTTAAAAGATTAGTAAGAAGGATTAGGCCTACCAATGAAAATCCAAACCTCGCACCAGCCGTCGTTGATGACAACAAATGTGAACCCCCAATAGCTGCTCCCGCTAGTAAAATCCCTGGACCTAAACTTTTTTGTATTCTTTTTGTTAAATTCATTGTTTTAATTAAATAATTTAATTTACTTTTTTAGCCCTTCTATATTTATTTTTTAATATTCTTTTTTTTAGTGCAATATCAGATTATGAGTTAAAAATAAAAAGTATAATTAGGGATCCTATTTGGAATTTCATATAACACCTCCTTCAAATATGCTTTTATCAGATATTTATTTTATATTCAACCTCTTTTTTCCATAAGATCCTCAAAAACCTATCTAGAATATCTAATTTCTTTTTATCAACCTTTCTGAGGTTCCTATTATTTTGTTTTTGCATAAATTATTAATTAAGTATTTCAACTATAAATTGAGTTAAAAAAAACACAATAAGCAAAACTTCTTAAAATCTCTAAAATGCATTGTGATTTAGGTTGTTCTTAATTTGATAAATATTTTTCTGACCTCCTCAAAGCTTTTATCGCGCCTTTATAGTCAAGATTCTTTAATTTTTCTTTGCTTTTTTGTTCCAACATTTTTACTATTTCATTTCTCTTTATTTCATCAATTTTCAGCTTATGATCGAATATAAGATCGAATTTTGAGGAATACAAACTAGATAATTCTTCTCTATATTTTTCAATAATTTTTTCATCACAAGATTTAGATTTCAATATTTCATTAGCCTTGATTTTGTCTTCTATAGCTCCTTTAAAATTTCCTCGCTTAAATTTCTTTTCACTTGATCTAGTTAGCTTAATAAGATTTTCCAATATCAATCCAACAGATTCTGCCATTTCTTTTTATGTCTTAAATTGATCCTATCAGCATAAAGAAAAATCAACTAATTTTTTTAATAATCACATAACTGGATAATTAACCGATAACAAGTCCTTTTTCAAGAAGTAAATCGAAAACCTCCACACTTTTTGTTTTCCCTAATTTGGTTGATTTATGTAAATCTAATATTTCAGCAAGACACATAATCCAATAAGTATCTTTTTTTAAATTAAGCCCTTCACAAATATGGGAGGGAGCTGATTTAAAACAATCAAAATCTGTTGATATATTAATGTTCATGACTTGAGTTTCAAGTTCCAGACTTAAGAGTTCTATTTCTTGATCAGAAAGGGCTATTCCAAACGAATATGATTCAATTAAAAGTTGATAATTCATAAAAAAGTTTATTTTTTCAAGAAATCCAGCGAGTTATTTTTTGCTATAACAAATATTTCCTGAATCCTCAAGAATAGTTTTTGTTTAGGAATTCCTAAAAAAATCATATAAAACATTTTGTGGTCATTGAAAAATTACAGTTGCTCTTTGAGAATTATCTAATTATTTACCAATATAAATTGTTTTAAGTCCCAAATCTCTAAACATCGCTTTCTCTTTCTATTCATTCATACGTGATTCATACTCCTCAAAGGTATTACTTAGTTGAAAATCCAGAATAGTCGTTTCAATAACCATAAAAATAATTAAGAGTTTTTTAATTCTAAATCTTTTCCAAGAAGCAATTTTAAGAAAAATTAGTTTTTATTAAGCAAGCTATTAACTAATTTTTATTTATGAGTTATAAATCAACTATAAAAATCGATTTTAATTTTGGACTCAAAAATTTCTCAAAGAGAACAATGGACTAGTAAGCTGGGATTCATTTTAGCTGCTGCTGGTAGCGCAGTTGGTCTCGGAAACCTTTGGGGTTTTGCCTACAGAGCCTCTCAAGGTGGAGGTGCAGCTTTTGTACTTTTATACATATTGATCGTTTTAATTGTATGTATTCCGGTATTTGTTGCTGAAATGGCTTTAGGTAGAAATGCAATGACAAGTACATTACTTGCACCTGTTAAGCTGGCTGGGAAAAATTGGTATCCATTAGGGATCTTGTTCTTTATAGCTCCTTTGGGTATAGCATCATATTATTCAGTGATAATGGGCTGGACAGCCGACACCTTGTTCCATTCTTTATTTTTTGGATTACCAAAGAATTTAACTGAAGCAGAAACCTTCTTTGGCTCTATTAGTAGTGGTAGCAGTGTTTTGTTGGGGCACCTATTAAGTCTTGTACTTACAGCCATAATAGTTTCATCAGGAGTAAAAAGAGGGATAGAAAAGGTTACTAGATATTTCATGCCAATCCTTTTTATAATTATTGTAATTCTTGCTATTTGGGCTTCTTCACTTTCAGGGGCATGGGAAGGATATAAAACATTTCTACTTAAGTTTGATTTTAATGAATTAAGAAATCCTCAAACAATAAGAAACGCTTTTACACAAGCATTCTTTTCATTAAGTTTAGGCATTGGAATTATGGTTACTTACGCCTCGTATCTAAATAAAAAAAGTAATCTTCCAAAACTAAGTGTTGGAGTGGCATCATTAGATACTTTGGTTGGACTAATGGCTGGATTGATAACTTTCCCAATAGTTTTAACATTCGGTTTAAGTGACGCTATTTCTGAATCCGTAGTTGGTGCTTTATTCATATCAATTCCAACAGGCCTAGGTTCATATGGTGCAGCAGGAAGAATTGTAGCTGTTGCATTTTTTGCACTAGCCTATATTGCAGCTATAACTTCCTCTGTTTCATTATTGGAAGTTCCAGTTGCATCTTTAATGGATAAATTTGGTTTTAGAAGAGAAAAATCGGTTTGGTTGATAACTCTATTCCTATTCTTAGCAGGCATTCCTTCTGCCTTGAACTTAAACATTCTTGGAACAGTTGATTCGATTTTTGGAGGAGTATTGCTTATCTTTGGTGGATTCTTGGTAACCTTCTTTATGGGATGGGTCGTCCCAGGAAAGTTCAATGAAGAACTTAGTGACTCAAAAGTCGGAATCAAAACGACACGTTACTTGAAATTCATGACAAGATGGGTTGCTCCCCCAATTATTGGTTTTGGACTATTTATTAGTGTTTTTGATTTGCTTAAAGGCTGGGTAAGTTAAAAATAAATAAAATTATAATTTATATAATTGAATAAATTTACTGCGATATAGTGCGGAAATAGGGGGAGGGGTGCAAGTCTAAAAAAGATAAAATAGTTTAACTTTTTCGCATTATTTTTGATCAAACTCAAAAAAATATTAGTCAATAATTAAGTATTTGCAATGGTTATTAATTAAAAAATTGATATGAAGACTAAGTGCTTTGTTTTATTACCAAAGTCTAAATATTTTTCTCAAGAAAATGTTTTACTGCGGAACCTTTTTTTAATGAAGTATTAAAATTTAACTCATATTAAATCTCAAACGTATCGGCAAAAACCATCCCTAATAGAATCTATATAAAATAAATTTAGGTGTTTAATTTAAAGGAATTAGAGCGCCTAAAAGAATAGATAACAAATTTGATGTCAACCAAATCTGATTCATTAAAAGGAAAGCTTACAGAAAATTTTTCCGAATTTTCTCAACTATCTGACTATTCTTTTATGAATTCTCTTAAAGCAGATCCTCAATCAACAAAAGATGGAAATGATCATAAGCCGCGTTCAGTATATTCAGGTCATTACGTACCAGTTGTTCCAACTGCTATTCCAGAACCAGAATATATTTCCCATAGCAACAAACTTTTTAAAGAACTAAGGCTAAGCTCAAATCTTACTAAAGACCAGAATTTTTGTCGTTTTTTCTCAGGTGATATTTCTGTTGCTAATTATCCAATGAGTTCTGTTGGTTGGGCAACAGGTTATGCATTATCTATTTACGGGACTGAATATACCCAACAATGTCCCTATGGCACTGGCAATGGTTATGGCGATGGCAGAGCAATTTCTGTTTTTGAAGGTTTATTCAATGGTAAAAGAATGGAAATGCAACTTAAAGGAGGAGGTCCAACTCCCTACTGTCGTGGAGCAGATGGTAGAGCTGTCTTAAGGTCTAGCGTTCGAGAATTTCTCGCACAGGAATTAATGGATGCCTTGGGAATCCCTACCTCAAGATCTTTAACACTTTATGTCTCACGTTCAGAAATAGTTAGAAGACCGTGGTATTCCAAAGGGTCCAGATATTTTGAACCTGATATCATGATTGATAATCAAGCAGCAATTACTACGAGAGTCGCTCCATCTTTTTTACGTGTAGGCCAGATTGAACTTTTTGCAAGAAGAGTTCGCGATAATGCGCATGATGAGGCCCTCAATGAACTAAAGATGATAGTTCAACATCTAATTGATAGAAATTATAAAGATGAAATTGAATATGAGATTTCGATTCAAAGTAAAGTAATAAAACTGGCTTCTTTATACAGATCAAGACTTATATCACTTATAGCCAACTGGATGAGAGTTGGTTATTGCCAGGGTAATTTCAATAGTGATAATTGTGCTGCTGGAGGTTATACCTTGGATTATGGCCCCTTTGGATTCTGTGAATTATTTGATCCAAGATTTCAACCATGGACAGGTGGAGGTGAACATTTCTCATTTTTTAACCAGCCTTCTGCAGCGGCAATCAACTTTAAAACATTCTGTTCCTCTCTTAGTCCGTTAATTTCACAAAGGAAACAAGATCAAGAAAAGTTAGATCAAATCGAAAAAGACTTTTCTGAATTAATGAATAAGGAATTGATGAAAATGTGGGCAAACAAGCTTGGTTTAGAACATTACAACGAAACTCTAATAAATGAATTTTTTAATCTCATGGTTATTTCAAAAGCAGACTATACAATTTTGTTCCGTAAACTCTCTGAAATCCCTGATAACTTAGATTCTTTAAAAGATTGTTTCTATTTACCAATTAATGACGAGCTCAATAATAGGTGGGAAGTATGGCTTGAAAACTGGCAAACAGTGTTGAAGAAAGAGGGAAATATTAAAGCAAAATCGGCATCAATGAAATCCCTTAATCCAGTCTATACTTGGCGCGAATGGATGGTCGTTCCTGCATATGAAGAAGCTGAAAAGGGAAATTATAAGAAAATAAAAGAGTTACAGGATATCTTTAGCAATCCATATGTAGAACAACCCGCAGAAATAGATCAAAAATATAATCGACTAAAGCCAAGCCAGTATTTTAACTATGGAGGAGTATCTCATTACAGTTGTTCTTCGTAAAAGGTAAATCCTAAAAATGCAGATTGAATAACTTAGAGAAAATTTTATTCATTTATGGCCGTAGGCATTCCAACTACTGATACAACTCCCACATGAAGTATGGCCGCCTTCTTTCCAACATTTTTCACATAGTGGGTGCCCCCATTATTACTCTCTATAAATGCATCACCCGCTTTAAAGAAATTAATTTCTTCACCCCTAACATGTTTTAATCTTCCTCTGGTGACATGAATCAACATTGGGGAAGGATGAGTATGAATTGGAGTTTTCAAGCCAACTGGAATCTTGACTTTTAAGAGTCTTAATTCAGGCTTACCCTCGAGATAATTAAAATTTTTACCACTAAGTCCTTTTGAACTTTGAATAATAGGTATAACTTCAATCTTTTCTTCAGCAAGAGAAGGTTGTGGCAAAGCTAAAGTCCCAATAAAAAGGAAACAAAATGGAATAAATGTTTTTATTTGCATTAGATATTTAAGTTTCACTAATAATAGGTAGTTTGCACAAATAATAAACTAATTTATTTCTTATATAACTTTTCTAATTGCTTAATTTCCTCTCTTAAATCCTTACCTCTCTTATTTAATTTATTATTTTTAATAACTATTGGGATAATCCACCAGGCTTGAAGACCTAAAAAGATAAATACTAGGATCAATAATTCAAAAGTACCAGGCTGCATTTGATAAATAACCCTTCATTGTTAATAACATTATTCTAAAAGTTATTAAACATTCATGAGATTTGGAATTTTTCTAGGCTGCCTCTAATTCAATATTAAGTTCAATTCCCTTTGAAATAATTGCTTCTTTAAATTCAATAAGTTTAGAAATTATTCTTTGCTTCTCAGGATCAGTTTTGTGGATATCATCTACAACTTCCTGCATTGCAAGTGTTACTTTTTGTAGTTTGATTTCTAGATCTTCCCTGTAATTCATAAGCTTAAAGAAATTATCTTATTTATTAAAAAACAAAATAATTATTAGTAAATAAGTACTTAACCTTAAAAGGATTGACAGCAAAACAGGGAGGATATAATTTATAGTACAAACGTATCAATAATTAACTAGCCGATTATAAGATAAATTATGGAGCCTAAGTACTCATTTGGTTGTAGCACTAGCAAACCCAACGGATGTCTACTAAATCCCGAAGGCAGCAGAATGATCTTTTTCGAAGAATGCAAAAATTCTCCTAAACCTAATTTAAAAATTCATACTCATCTTTTCTACACAAATCACCTTGGAGAACCAGGAGGGTACAAATCCTCTGAAAAACTCAACATAAATTCAGCTTGGAAAAAGTGGCACGAACTTCACCGAAAAGGATGGACAGAAGTATCGCACAATTACGGATAAGGGATCCCTCCAATAAAAAGTATTTTTGTTTATTTGAAAACTTTCAATCCTATTCATGTACAACTACAAATTAAATCAGGGTTTGAAAACAATGTAATCGTAGATACCAACTGCTTTTTTATTAATTGATTATAAATTAAGAACACGAGTTAACCCGTTCCAATTTGTTGACTCTGAGGTTTTAACCGTTGACTCCTTATCTACTTCTAGTTTTGACTCGCTAGATTCAAGATTCAAAAACGGTATTTATATAACTTAAATCATGGAAAAAAAAATCGCAAAGAAATACGCCGATCTTATAGTCCAGGCTAATAATTCAACTGGCAGAAAAGAATCTTTTTCATTAATTAAACAAGCAACAAAATTAAAAACCAAACTTGATCAATACGAAATGATGTAGTTTCTTAATTATCGATAGGAGTTTCAAGATGAGGTAGAAACTAGCTCCTTTTTTTTTATCTTGCTATACAAATACTAAGAGATGATTTAACTTCTCTGCTTTAATAAATTATCGTGGAATTAACTGAGCTAATTAAGGATTACGTTGCTACAGAATTATTATCAAGTATTGAAATTGACTTTCTAGAAGGAGAATTATGGGAAACTACTCAACATATTGCAGAAATAAATACAGTCATAAAAGCTCCAAAAAATATATGTAAGAAATTAGGACTAGATGAAAATTCTTGTTGGCAATTATGTTGTGCAGCCGTTCTTGACTCCTCAAGACCATTAAAGAATGGACAAAAAAGAGTTGATGACTTTAAAAAATTAATTAATCGATATGAAATTAACTACATATAAACCAAAAGACTCAATGATACGTTTACTTATTGCATCAATTCTTTTTTTTATTCCACTAGGAGGTTTTGCTGATGAAAAGCAAAGAGAAATTGAGAATGAAGCTTTAAATCTTGTTATTAAAAAATATGGAAAAGGCTTAGAAAATAGTTTAAAAGGAACGCGAGTAACTCCCAGTTATCGAAGTTGGTATGAAAATGATTGTTTTGTAAGTATTGCAGCAGGTACTTACCAAGAAGATACTTGGTCGGCAATGAAGTGGTTTAGCGTTAATGTCTGTTCTGAATCAGCTGAAATAATGGAAAGTGAATGAAGGGAATAAGACGCCTATTAGTTCTTCAGCATTTAGAAATAGAAGGGCCAGGTCTTTTTGAACAATTTGCTAAAGAAAGAGATTTAAAAATAGAAATTATTCGTTTAGATAACAAAAATGCTCTACCGCAAACAAAAAAAGGTGACTTAATTTTAATTATGGGTGGGCCAATGGGAGTTAAAGATATTGGAAGCGAAAGATATCCATGGCTTAAGTTAGAAAGAGATTTTATAAAAAAAGAATTAGAAAATGAGAGACCTATAATCGGTGTTTGCTTAGGTGCTCAGTTGCTTGCGAATGCGGCTGGAGGAGATGTAGAAATTCTTAAATGTGGATCACCTCCAAAAGCATTACCAGAAATTGGATGGTCTCAAATTTTTACTAATAAATCAAATAAAGACTTTAAAGCACTGTTTGAAGAACCTTTTCATGTACTGCATTGGCATGGAGATAGGATTTTATTACCTGATAAAGCAGTACTCATTGCTAGTAGTGCGCGTTGTAAGGAACAGTTTTTTAGGATTGGTAATTTTGCTTACGGATTACAATTCCATATAGAGACGACGGGGAGAATGATAAATAACTGGATTAAAGAAGATAAAGAGTTTGTCCTTGAGGGATTAGGATCAAATGGTCAGGAAATTTTAAAAGAAGAGAATAAAAAATATATTGATAAAACTTTTTTAAAAAGAAAGCTTCTAATAAGTAGATTATTTGAATTATTAGATAATTAAAAAGGGAATAATTAATCATCCAGTAAAAAAGGGCTTGATAAAGCCCTGAAAAAAATTTAAAAAGGATTTTTACTAGAAAATTCCTGGAAGAATTTGACCAGTAAAATAATAAGCTCCTACAAGAGCAAACATTCCAAGCATTGCGGCTTTACCATTAAGCTTTTCAGCTTTTTCGGTCATGATTTTTTTTGCGAATTCCATAATAAAGTGAAATAGTTTATATCTAAAAACTAATTATTCAAATTTCAGAATGATGTAGTTTTTTCTACCAAATTGATATCTTTCTAAAGATTTATAAATTAATAATTAAAAACCGCATTGAACTCTTAAAATCTTGCGAACCAATCTGTAAAGCGTAGCGAGCCCAGAAAACAACTATTCAACAAAATATGTAACGTCTATGCTACAATAATGTAATAAATATCTTCAATACAACTTAATTTCGGCTTAATACTTTACATTTGTTAATAGTAGTGTTACATTAATTAACAATTATACAACTTCAATGGCTAATTCAAACGTTACTACTGAATCAGGCGGCAGGCAGAACATGTTTCCTACTGAGACACGTCCTTACATAGATGAGTCTGTTTCTTACGACAGCTACCCACAAAATGCAGAAAAAGTTAACGGTCGTTGGGCAATGATTGGCCTTGTTGCCTTAGTAGGTGCTTACGTTTCAACCGGACAAATTATTCCTGGCATTTTTTAATGAGTCCACTTACAGGTTTCTTAGCCGTAATTGTATTCTTTACAGCCATCCTCGTTGCTTATTTAACCAAGCAATTCCAAAACGAAAATTTAAACTATTCATCTTCTAATCAAATGAAAAACACAAACACAAAAGTCAAAATAATCGAAAAAGAAAAAGTTGTTGCTGAAACTCTTAACGGCAGATTCGCAATGCTTGGATTAATTGCTGCTGTTGGAGCATACCTAACAACAGGTCAAATAATTCCTGGTTTCGTTTAAAAACCTACTATTTAACATTTCTACAAATCAGAAAAATGGAAAATTCAAAACCAACTTATTGGCAAAACGCCGAGAGAACTAATGGAAGAATGGCAATGATGGGCTTATTTGCATTAGTTGTAAATTATGGCTTATTCGGCTGGATAATCCCAGGAATTTTTTAAAATGAATTTAGGCTTACTTTTTCTTAAAGTAAATACTTTGGGAGTTATAACTCTTTCTGAACTTGATTGGATAACTAACCATCAATCTGAATTTTCAAGGTTAGATATGGCTTTAGTTATTAAGATCGGCCGTCTTATGGATTCTAGAGTAATAGAAATTGATAATAGATTGCCTGTTTAATTTTAATTTAAAAAAATGATCGTCATGAGTGTTTGTCAATAGGGATACTGACAAACACTTTTTTATGAGTAAAAATATTTGTAAAAAAAGAGATTGTTTCTTAGCTAAAAACAATCTCTCAATTACCTAATTCTTACATGAAAATTTCAAGTAAGCTTTCAGATCTTAACTGATTTGTTTTTATAGTAAATCCGTAAAAATGCTTTTGTAATTTATCTTTTTAAACCACCTCTTTTTATCCAAAGGAACCATGTAACCCAAATAGGAGGGAGGAATCTTATTAAAAAAGAAATTTTATACATATAAAATGGGGCATTTTCACTTTGAAATAAATTCATCAAAAAGGAAGATATAGTTACCCAAAGTAAAATTATTAATATATTTGCTCCCAACAAAGCGAACTTATTTTGTTTGAATATTTTTGGCATAAGTTTTTTTTTATTATTAATTTTAAATAACCTTGGGAAGTAAATTATACATTTTCAAAAAAACTTTAAATTTAAAATCCATATCCAAATAAAAAAAATACTAAATTTTAATCCCTCTCCAAATAATATTCCGAAAGTAATAGGAGGCGAAAATATTAAAAAAAGAATAGAGAATAAACTAAATAAAGCAAATGATCCTCTTAAAAAATAATTCTTTCTTTTTGTTCTTCTTAGATTTTTTAAGGTATTCCACTCCCATTGAATAATCCTGTAGAACTTTTCTGATAATAAAAATAAATACTTCATTAATATTATTAATTTCTATCGGCTTTTCTTATTTATAAAATTAATTTCACCTGTTAGCAATAAACCTTATCCCCTTCTTCAGAAAGATAGTAAATTTTATTTTCTGAACTTACGAAGAAAGTTAATCCCTTATATTGTGATCTTTTAAATTTATCTAATCTAAGTTTGTGTAAATCCCAATTATCAGTACTTATGTCAGGATTAAATTCTTGTTCTTTTAAGAAAGGTACATAAGTAGGACTAATTGTTGTTTTTCTGTCTAAAAATTTTTTTCGCTTTGAATAAAAAAACGAGAGAAATAAAACTACTAAAAAAACAATAAGAAAAAAAAGAATTAATAATATATTTGTCATTGTCAATTTTTCTAATTTGAAAAACTTTATTTGAGAATCAAGAACTTTTCACAATAAATTTCTTAGTAAGTAAAAAATCCTATTTTTATATTCTTGTATTTTTGAATACTTATCAAGGGGTTACCTAAATCAGATTATAAAATGAGTCGCATTTTCAACATGACTCAAAATTCCATGAATACTCCTTATGCAAAAAGAGTAGCTGAAAAATTTAGAGAGGCTCAAAACTATTTAAAAACTAATGGTTTTAGTAGATCAACTAAACATTTATTAAAAGATATTGAAAGTACCTTTGAGAAATAATAGTTAATTTATTGATTATCTTTTTTAGAATGATGATTATATTAGATCTTTCAAAAAGATAGCTAGTTTTAATAGCTTTGATAAGAAAACTTTTGCCCTCCAATACTTGCTTCATACATTAAGCCACCCTTAGAAAATGTGAAAACTGCTGCCCCATTACTATAGTCTGCAGAAGCATTTGCTCCTCCTGTAATCAATGCTGCGCTAGCTGATGCATCAAATTCAAAATTACCTTTAGTAAATCTATTTAGATCGCTTTTGTTTTGAAAAAAGATTATTTGGCTAAAAGCTTGAGCCCCTAACTGAAACCCAATAGAAAGTTGAGTCAAACTAGCAGAACCGATAACCTTGTGCTTTTCAAATACCTCACCATTTCCTCTGGCTCCTCCTATCCCAATACCAACTTTACCCACATTAGGAAAGACCGCATATCCCACAGCTTCTTTAAAATATGGTTTTAATCTTTTTATTTTCTTGAATTTTTTTAAAGCATCTATTGTTTTAAAATTAGCTTTTCTTTCTAAATCTGAATTTTTTTTGATTTTCCATCCTATTAATAATAAATCATTTGTATTAGAAAAATATAATTTAGGATTAGCCTTTATAGGTTGATGAGAAAAGCAAAAGATTGAATAAAAAATGACTGAAGCCAGTATATTAAATAGTTTCATAAATTTAGGCCGCTAACCCTTCTTCATTATCAAAGTAATGGCTTTTAATCATTCCTTGAGCATCCAAACCATCAACAATCTTTCTTGATACAAAATCAAAATCATCTGAACCTGAAGGGTCAAAAAGATCTGCCAAAATCGTTGCGACTAAAAAATCGTCAAAACTTGAGGCTTTTTTAAGCATTAAATATTAAAGAAATTATTAACCCACTTTTATCTTATTTTTAGAAAATAAGAAAGGGCTTCCTAGATAAAAACTTTAAAAATTCAACATTAGATTTATAAATAAAAACTTGATAAATTAGAATAACTTAAATTTAAACTTTATGAAGTTATTTCTTGTATCCATGCTGATATTCAGTCTTTTTGATCCTATATTCTCAGAAGAAAATAAAAAATATAAAAAGGAAGATTTTGAAAAAATTAAAATAATGAAAATCGAATACTTAAATAAAAAACTAATTTGTGTAAATAATTCTCAGAATTTTAGACAATTAAAGAAATGTTGGAAAAAGAAGAAACAAAAAATTAATTAGTATTTATAGGATCTATATCTTCTAAACCCTTTTTTAATTCTTCTACTAATTTTGATTTACCTACAGCTATTAATTTTAATGTGTCTTGATACATTTTGGTTTGTAAATCTGCAGCGTTAATCCCTGCTACTAATTGTTTAACTGATTCAGGCAATGAATCCATATAATAATCTGAACCTTCAAATTTCAATTTTCTTTTTTGTTCAGTAGCTCCAGAATCTGTCATTATTTAGTTAGTATTTTTCTAAAGATTATTATAACTAATTTGAATTGAGTTAATAATGTCATTAAATCTGCAAATTTCTATTCAAATTAAAGAGCTTTTTAATTAATGCATTGTCATAAAATAGAAAAAAATAATGGTTTCACATTAATAGAATTAGTAATAGTAATAGGAGTATTGGGAATACTTTCAATAATTGCTATACCATCTTTCTTAACTGTTATTGAAAAGACTGCAGATAGAGTTGTTAGGACTAGTCTTTTGCAATCTTTTAAAGAATGTCAAATAGATATCATTAGTGATGAAAAAGTTCCAACTTTCAAGCTAGATATGGGAACTGTTAGAAGAAATGGCTTTTATACATTTTACCAACAATATGATTACATTCCAAGAAAAGATGGATCGATACCTCCAACTAAACTTGGGAACTGTATTGGACCTTTAGGACCTCATAGATTAGGGGTAAGAAAAGTAAAAGGTAAAAATAAAAATGGAGAGCTATGGATAAATTTAAGTACCGGAGAAAGAACTGTGAAAGGACAATTAAAGTGGGATTAATTTAAAAAGATAAGTTGTAATTTTTTCAAAAACATCTTTGACTTTAAATAGAAACTTTTACTTGTTCTTGAGTATCTAATTCGGGTTCTTCATAAAAAGAAGCTAATAATTGATTATTTAAATCTTCAAATATAGGTTGTTTTTCATAATCAATATCACTGCCTCCTAAGGTATCCAAATTATTAAGCTCATATCCAGAATCTAAAGATATTCTCTCGAAGGAATCAAATTCTTGATTTCCTAAGATCAATTCATCTTCGAAGAATGAATCATTTTCTTGAATATTCTCTAAATCTTCTGATGTAAAAATTGCTTGAACAAATTCTCTTGTTACTCCATCAGTACCTTCATAAGAACCTTTGGCATTTATCGTATTACCCTCTATTTCATCATCCATAATCTCAGCTAACAGTGAAATGGATTCGATTCCAACTTCATTTAAAGTTGAAAGTTCCCCAGAGTTAGAAATTCCATTAGAGTTAAGATCTTGCCATATCATTACTTGTTCAAATAATTCATCTTGATAGTTAATTAAATCATCGTTATTAGAATCAATACTATTTAATGAATCTAATGAAGAAATAAATGCCCCAGAATTAAAGTGTTCTGAAAATACTTCTGACATATCATTTATAAATCCATCATTATTTATATCCATAACAAGTAATCCATCATCAGGAGCAGTCCATCCTGTAATCTCTAAATCACCATCAACATCAACATCAAATAAAACTTTTTCTTTTGTACTTATTAGTTCAATACCATCATTATCAAGATCAAATATTAGAGGGTCATTACCATCACAGTTATTCTCATACCAAGCGATAGTATCATCATTCGCAGAAGCAGAAATGATATCTAAATCTCCATCTCCGTCTATATCTGCTATTGTTACTGCTCTGGCGCCATCAGCACTTGTTGCTATATCAGTAGCAGTCCAAGCTGGATCTGCTGCTCCATTATTCTCATACCACGCAATTGTATCGTCATTGAATGATGCGGATATAATATCTAAATCTCCATCTCCATCCATATCTGCAGCTTTAACTGACCATGCTCCATCAGCACTTGTTGCTATATCTGCTGCTGTAAATGTTGGATTTGCGGCGCCATCATTTTCATACCAGGCAATGGTGTCATCATTTTCAGAAGATGAAAGAATATCCATATCTCCGTCTCCATCCATATCAGCCACATAAAGACTTGTCGCATGATCTGCACTTGTTGCTATATCAGCTGCTGTAAATGTTGGATTTGCAGCCCCATCATTTTCATACCAAGCAATGGTGTCATCTAATTGAGAAGCAGAAACAATATCTAAATCGCCATCACCATCCATATCTGCGATATGAACTCCCAAAGCATAATCTGCATTTGTAGCTATATCAGCCGCTGTGAAACTTGGGTCAGCTGCTCCATTATTTTCATACCAGGCAATGGTGTCATCATTGATAGAAGCAGATACGATATCTAGATCGCCATCACCATCTAAATCTGCCACGTAAACATCATGAGCTCCGTCAGCACTTGTTGCTAATATTTCATTACTAAAAGTAGGATTTGCAGCCCCGTCATTCTCTAACCAACCAACAACATCATTACCACTTCCAGCTCCAACAATATCTAAATCACCATCGCCATCTAAATCTACAATATGAATATTTCTAGCTTCTGTAGCACTAGTGTAAATATTTGCTGCTGTAAATGTTGGATTTGCTGCTCCATCATTTTCATACCAGGCAATTGTGTCATCCAACGGAGAAGCTGAAACTATATCCAAATCTCCATCTCCATCCATATCTGCAACTTTTACATCTTGTGCACCGTCAGCACTTGTTGCTATGTCTGAAGCGGTGAAAGTTAAAGCATCATCATCAGTGATTGTTAATCTTGCTGTAGTTACATAGTTATTAGAATCTGATAATCCATCAGTTGGCGAGACAAAAGCATTTGAAGGCCTGGTGAATTTTACAGTTACAACTTCTTCTGCTTCTGAAATTGAATCTGCAAGAACTGGAATGGTAAATGTTCCTGACGTAGCCCCTGCAGAAATTTTTAAAGTACCAGAAGTTGATGTGTAATCAGATCCCGCTGTAGCTGTTTGATCAACATTATGCAAAGCAATTTTATGATCATTGTGAGAGCTTGAAACAACATCTAAATAACCATCATTATCAACATCTCCTATTGCGATGTTATGAGGCTTATCAAATTCACTTGAAAAAAGATTCTGACCACTCCATGATGGATCAGCTGCTCCATTATTAAGCCAATAAGAAATCGAATCAGCATCTTGGGCTGTCACCATAACATCTAAATCGCCATCTTTATCTAGATCTAAAACTTCAATATCTCTTGCTCCATCAATCGATGTTGCAATATTTGCAGCAGACCATGTTGGATCTGCTGCTCCATTATTCTCATACCAGCGAACAGTATCATCAGTAAATGATGCGATAACAATATCCATATCTCCATCAGCATCCATATCATCAACATGAATTCCATGAGCACCTGAAACATTGGTTGCGATATTTGTTGCTGCGAAAGAAGGATCTGCTGCTCCGTTATTTTCATACCAGGCAACTGTACTATCATTTACTGATGTTGAGATAATATCTAGATCACCATCACTATCCATATCTGCGATGAATACCTCATGAGGATTATCCGCACTCGTTGCAATTACAGTTGTTGCAAAAGTAGGATCTGCTGCTCCATTATTTTCAAACCAAGTAATTTCATCGTCATTACCAGAAGCAGAAATTATATCTAAATCTCCATCTCCATCTATGTCTCCGACATGAATATCATTTGCTCCATCTGTACCTGTACTAATTACTGTTTTAGTGAATGAAGGATTAGCAGCTCCGTCATTTTCATACCAAGCAATGCTATCTCCGTAATACATCGCACCAACAAAATCAAGATCTCCATCTCCATCTATATCTGCGATATGTATTCCTTTTGCACCATCAGCGGAGGTATCTATGCTTGCTTGCGACCAAGAGCTACCATTATTTTCTAACCATCCAAACGTATCATTAGTTAAACCTGCATAAACAATATCTAGATCTCCATCTCCATCCATATCACCAAGTTGTACTTCTTCTGCATTAGTTACATTGCTAACAAGTGTTTCCCCTGTAAATGTTGTGCTTGTAGTATCAATAGTTTCATAATTTAAAGTTATATCCCTAGGTGATGCATTAGATAGATTCACAGTAAATGTTGCATTAGCTGCATTTTCATTAGAAGTAGTTACATCTGCGATTGATAAAACATGATTTTGTGCGGGACCAAGATTCTCATACCAAACGATAGTGTCGTCATTGTGAGATGCAGAAGCCGCATCAATATCTCCATCACCATCAATATCTGCAAAAAATACATTTTCCGCACCATTAGGGAGAGAAGTAGTTTTATCTATTAATGTCCAAGTTGGATTGGCTGCCCCATCACTTGAATACCAGGCAACTAAATCAGTTGCTCCAGCACCATTTAATCCATCATTACCAGTAATTCCAATATCTAAATCTCCGTCAAAATCAACGTCTGCAACATCTAATCCAATTGGAGTATCAAAGCTTGTAATAATATCTGAGGCAGTAAATGTAGGATCTGCTGCTCCATTACTCTTAAATAAAACAACCTTATCTCCAATAGCTGCAGAAGCAAGAATATCTATATCTCCATCGGCATCCATATCCTCTGCATAAACATGATATGCACCATCAATATTGGTTGCTATATCCGCTGCAGTAAATGTAGGATTTGCTGCTCCATTATTTTCATACCAGGCAATAGTATCGTCGTTATAAGAAGAAGAAAGAATATCTATATCTCCATCTTTATCAAGGTCAATCAAGAAAACAGAAGTTGCTCCATCTGCATTAGTAGCTATATTTGCAGCTGCCCATGATGGATTAGACGCACCATCATTTTCATACCAGGCAATAGTGTCATCCAAAGATGAGGCAGAGACAATATCTAAGTCTCCATCACCATCCATATCAGCCACTTGTACGTCTTGTGCTCCATCTGCACTTGTGGCAATTACAGCTTTAGTAAATGTCGGATCTGCAGCACCATTGTTTTCATACCATGCAATGCTGTCATCATTTTCTGAGGCAGAAAGAATATCTAAATCTCCATCACCATCCATATCTGCAACAGTGATTTCTCTTACATGATCAGCATTGGTAGCAATAGTTGCCGCAGTAAAGGATGGATTAACGTTGCCATCATTTTCAAACCATCTAATAGTGTCATCATGAATAGAGCTGGCGACGATATCCATATCACCATCACTATCCATATCTGCTACATGGACGTCATAAGCACCATCTGCACTTGTGGAAATTATTGATTCTGTAAATGAAATTCCATCATCATCACTTATAAGAAGAACTCCACTACTGTCTCCAAGAGTTGCATTGGTGGGATTAGACAAAACAAGTTGAACTGACTCCTGCTGATTTTCTGTAATTTGATCTTCTTTTATTGCAACGGTGAATGTTTTTAATGTTTCTCCAGGACTAAAGGTTACGCTTCCACTTGTTGCTGTATAGTCATCGTCAACCTGAGCCATTACAGCAGTATCGTTATTACTAGCTACATCTGATTCATACCAAGTTATTCCTCCTGAACTAGCAGCTGAAAGGAAATCTATATCACCATCATTATCTAAGTCTCCGGATGCAACTTCATAAAACCCTTTGTTAGATATATCTATATCTCTTGCAGTCCAGCCAGGATTGGGGGCACCATCATTTTCATACCAGGCTACCTTTGTTGTCCCAGCTGTAACGGCAGAAATTATATCTAGATCGCCATCATTATCAACATCATCAACATGGACACCAACCCCGTAAATAATGTGTTGACTTGTAGGCGAAGTATCTGGATATCCAACTATTGATTGAGCTGTCCAACTAGGATTTGCAGCTCCATCATTCTCATACCAAACAACAGGATTACGATCATAATCAGCAGCAACAATATCTAAATCACCATCTCCATCTATATCTGCCAAATGGACATCCGTTTTACCTCCACTTCCGTCTAAAGAATTGACGATATCTGAGGAAGTAAAGCTTGGATTTGCTGCTCCATCATTTTCATACCAGGCTATTGCCCCATCTGTACGACTAGCAGAAACAATATCTAAATCTCCATCATTATCAACATCTCCTATAAATACTTCCCTTGCTTCATCTGCATTAGTAGCAATTATTGATGTTGTAAATGTTGGATTTGCTGCTCCATCATTTTCATACCAAGCAATTTTATCGTCATTGTTAGATGCTGAAATAATATCTAAATCTCCATCACCATCTATATCCGCAATGTAAACATCATGAGCATAATCTGCACTTGTAGTAATAACTGTTGTAGAAAAAGATGGATTTGCTGCTCCATCATTTTCATACCATCTAATAGTGTCAGTATGTTCATATGCAGCAACAATATCTAAGTCTCCATCACTATCAATATCGGCTACGTGTACGGCACTTTCATTACCTACTACCCCACGATCTGAGAAGGATGGATTTGCTGCTCCGTCATTTTCATACCATCCGCCTGATGAAATAATATCTAAATCGCCATCTCCATCTAAATCAGCAAGTACTATATCTTTAGCTGAATCATTACTTATTGCAGATGCTGTAAAAGTTGGGAATGAATCAGTTGCAGTTGTAGCGTAATCAACAGTTATAGTTTTTGCAGATGCAGCAGATAATCTTATATCTACTGTTGCATTAGCATTTTGTTCTTGTACTCCATATTGATCAGAACCGTTAATGTTATTGAAACTTAAAGTTGGGGCTGCATCATCATCAGTAATAGTTAATGTCGCTGTTGAATCACTAATACTTGCATTAGATGCATTGGATAAAGTTATCGTTGCAGTCTCATTAACTTCATCAAGTGAATCAGCTAAAACTGGAACATTAAATGTTCCTGATGTTGCTCCCGCAGAAATAGTTAATGTTCCAGATGTTGCTGTGTAGTCAGATCCTGCTGTCGCTGTTCCATTTGATGTTGCATAATCAAGAGTTATATCTTGACTAGATGCATTGGAAAGGCTCACTGTAAATGTTGCATTGGATGCATTCTCATTTGACGTGGTTAAATCTGCAATTGTAATACTCGGAGTTGCATCGTCATCAGTGATAGTTAATGTAGCTGTTGAATCACTGATACTTGCATTAGTGGGATTAGTTAAGGTTATATTTACCGTTTCATTATTTTCATCGAGTGAGTCGGCAAGAACTGGTACATTAAATGTGCCAGAGGTTGCTCCTGCAGATATTGTTAATGTTCCTGATGTTGCCGTATAGTCTGCTCCCGCCGTTGCTGTTCCATTAGAGGTTGCATAAGCAACAGTGACATCTTCATCAGTAGTTTGATTTAAACTTACAGTTATTGATGCATTGGCGGCATTTTCATTAGAAGTCGTTACATCACTTATAGAAATTCTTGTAGCACCGACATTTTCATACCAAGCTATTGTGTCATCAATATAAGAAGAAGAAACAATATCAAGATCTCCGTCTCCATCTAAGTCAGCAACGAATACACTATTAGCATTGTCAGCATTAGTAGCTATATCAACAGCAGTAAAGCTTGGATCATTTGCGCCATCATTTATGTACCATGCAATAGTATCATCGTTAATTGATGCAGAGGCAACATCCAAATCTCCATCACCATCTATATCTGCAGCAAACACACTACCAGCACCATCTGCGCTTGTAGCAATTACTCTCTTAGTCCAACTGGGATTAGCAGCGCCATCACTTTCATACCAAGCTATTGTGTCATCCAGTTCAGATGCTGAAATAATATCCATATCACCATCACCATCTAAATCAACGAGGAAGATATCATTTGCACCATCTGCATTAGTTACAATATCTGCAGAAGTCCAAGATGGATTTGCCGCACCATCATTTTCATACCAGGCAATTGTGTCATCTAAATAAGAGGCAGAAACTATATCCATATCTCCATCTCCATCCATATCTGCAACATAAACATCATGCGCACCGTCTGCGCTTGTAGCTATATCTGCAGAAGCCCAAGAAGGATTAGCCGCTCCATTATTTTCATACCAAGCTATTGTGTCATCAAAATAGGAACCAGAAACTATATCTAAATCCCCATCTCCATCCATATCAGCTACAAATACTCGTTGTGCTCCATTAGCACTGGTTGCTATATCTGCAGCTGTCCAACTAGGATCTGCTGCTCCGTTATTTTCATACCAGGCAATTGTGCTGTCTTCTCTAGAGGCAGAAACTATATCTAAATCTCCATCGCCATCAATATCTGCAACGTGTACATCTTCTGCTCCATTAGCACTGGTTGCGACTACAGACTTAGTAAATGTTGGATTTGCAGATCCATTATTTTCATACCAGGCAATTGTGTCATCTTCGATTGATGCAGAAACTATATCTAAATCCCCATCTCCATCCATATCAGCTACATAAACATTTTCAGCTCCATTAGCATTTGTAACTATATCTCTTGCTATAAAACCAATTTGGTCATTGGCATTAATAGAGATTTTGGCAGATTCATTAGTTAAAGTGGCATTAGTCGGGTTAGTAAGACTTAAAGTAAAATCTTCTATATTTTCAGGTAATTTATCGTTTGTAATTGGGATAATTATTGTTGCTGTTGTCGTACCAGGTTCAAAAGTTAATACTCCACTTACTGAGCTATAGTCTTCTCCACTTTGTGCAATCCTATTAGCAGGAATATTATTTGATGTTCCCAAATTTTCATACCAAGCAATAGTATCGTCCTTGAATGAAGCAGAAACCCCATCTAAATCTCCATCTCCATCTAAATCTGCAGTAAATATACTCTCAACTCCATTTTTTGGATTAATTGTACTTTCGACAAATGTCCAACTTGGAGATGAAGCTCCATCACTAGAGAACCATGCAACCTTATCTGCAGAAGTTGCAGCAAGAAGTCCATCATGTGCTGCAATACCAATGTCTAAATCTCCATCTCCATCAATATCATTTACATCTACAGCGAATGGCTTTATAGAAGTAATAATATCTGAGGCATTGAATGTAGGATTTGCTGCTCCATTGTTTTTCAATAAAACAACTTTATCTTCAAGGATAGAAGCTGCCAGAATATCAATATCTCCATCCGCATCCATATCTTGTGCATAAACAAAATATGCACCATCAATATTGGTGGCAATATCTGCTGCTGTAAATGTTGGATTTGCTGCTCCATCATTTTCATACCAGGCAATTGTGTCATCGTGATAAGAAGAGGAAAGAATATCAATATCTCCATCACTATCTAAGTCAACTAAGAAAACTGAAGTTGCACCATCTGCACTTGTAGCAATATCTGCCGCAGTAAATGATGGATTTGCTGCTCCATCATTTTCATACCAGGCAATTGTGTCATCAAGAGGCGATGCAGAAATAATATCTAAATCTCCATCTCCATCAATATCCGCAAGTTTTACATCATGCGCTCCATCTGCATTTGTGGCAATATCTGCTGCTGTAAATGTTGGATTTGCTGCTCCATCATTTTCATACCAGGCAATTGTGTCATCGTCTGCAGAGGCAGAAACAATGTCTAAATCTCCATCTCCATCAATATCAACAACAGTAATCCCTCTTGCCCCGTCTGCGGTTGTTGCTATTACTGCAGAAGTAAAAGATGGATTTTCATTGCCATTGTTTTCAAACCATCTAATAGTGTCATCATTCATAGAACTGGCGATAATATCCATATCACCGTCTCTATCAATATCAGCCACATGAACGTCATAGGCTCCATCAACACTTGTGGTGATTATTGATTCGGCAAAATTTAATTGATTATTAGACGTCGTATATTCAACAGTAACTGTGTTTGTTGTTTCCTCTGAAAGCGTAACCGTCAAAGCAAGATTGCCATCACTTTCTGAGACGACAACATCTTGAATTGATATGGCAGGAATAATTGGTTTCTTTACTTGTTCCTTGGGAAGAAAAACAAAATTTTCTTCAATTGAAGTCTCAAAAGATTCCTCAATTGATATATCTATCGAACTTGAGGAAAAAGAAGTTTCAGCAAAGAATCCAGTATCCGGATTAAAGACTAAGTTATAATAGTTTCTCTCTGAGTATGAAAAATCAATATCCCGATCAAAAGATAATTTTTCATCCCTTGTATAAAATAAATCTGATTCTTCGCTACTTATAAATAAAGTTTCCTGATTAGAAAAATCTAAAGATTCTGAGTAAGAGATATCAAGATCTATATCATAAATTATTGTTTGTGTGTAATATCCGGTAAGTGCATCATATGAAAAATTTTCAAAAATATTATCGCCATAAGAAAAATTTATGTCTCTATCAAAAGAGAGTGATGATTTAGAGTCAAATAGTATATTAGTTAAGCTTTGTTCTCCTGTGAGAGGATCTTGGGAAGGTTGTGAGATAAATATTGTTGTATCTGTATCTATATCAAGAGATTCTGAATAATCTAGATTAATATCTAAACTTGAAAAATTAGTCTCAGAGAATGAACCAGTAAAAGGAGAATAGTAAGATTGATTAAACTCTATTAAATCTAAATCAAATTCTAAATCAGATGAATATTTAGTATTAAAACTAGATTCCACAAAAACTGTTCCTTCGCTATCAAATGTATTTTGCGGTTGGTCATTCTCTTGATTATTTTCAATATTTTTATCATTATTGTTCCACGGTAAAATATTCTGAATCCTCTCAAGAAATCCAGGATTAGAATTTGAAGATTTACCTGCTGAATCTGTAATCGTTAAGCTCCTATTAAGAACCTAAAACTTAAATATATCTTATTAAAAAATTTTTAAGTTAAGTAAAAATTACTTAAACAATAATATAAAACTTTATTTTTGATTCTTTTTAATTTTTAATACCTTTGAGGGAATCAAATGCCCTATCAATAGAATCAGTAAGAAGACTAATAACAGGCTTATCTCTCACTTTAAGATTAACAGATACGCTTTGACCAGATCTTACTTTGTAGGTATTTCCATTTTTCATCAAATATTGTTCAGAAAGACTTATGTAGGCAGGGAATCGTGGTTCTGGATTCTGATAATCAGATGGAAGTACTTCATCTCCAACAAATTTCAAATTCCCTTTAATAGATCCAAATTGAGTAAAGGGATAAGCATCTACTCTAATATCTGCTTCCATTTGATTTCTTACGAACCCAACATCATTATTTGATAAGAAAACTTTTGCCTCAACATCACCATCAGGAACTATATTCATCAAATTTTCACCCAAAGTAGACGCATATCCAATGCTTTGTGGGATTAGATTAAATACTTTACCTTTAACTGGAGAGAGAATTATAGTCTTTCTTTTGTCAAAATTGATTTCTTTAATTTTTGCTTGAATTTGTTTAACTTCAAAATTCACTTCATTAACTTTTTTCTCCTGTTGTAAATATTGGATCATCTGAATTCCACCTATTTCAGCAAGAGTTGCAACTTCTTTGAGGATATCTTCTTCTAACTTCTTAGAAATAATTAATTCTTCAAGTTTTGCCTTCAAGCTTTCCTCTCTAGCTAACAAAACGTTTGAATCAAATTCAATAAGCTTTTCTCCAGTATTAACCAATCTCCCTTCGCTTACATAAATTTTACTAATAATTCCTGAAATTGGAGATTTAATTGGTCTCTCTGCACCAATTGCTTGAAGTTCTCCTCTAGCAATAACAACCTCATCAATTCTTGAGATACAGGAGAAAATCAACCCAAATCCAAAACTACCTGCTATTGACCAAACCAGAGCTTTTGTCCACTTTGGAGGTTGTTTATAAACTAGATCTTGTCCAGTAGAATTTAAAAAGTAATCATCAGAATTAACATTCATATCTTTGGTCATAATATCTAATTTACTCTTTCATCAAAAAGGGCCTTGTAACGACCAGCCAAAGACATAAGGTCATTATGGGAACCATTTTCAACTATATTTCCATCATACAAATAAAAAATTTGGTCAGCCTCAATAAAATTATTTAATCTGTGACTAATAAAAATTACTGTTTTATTATCTGATATTTTTAATAAATTTTGTAGTATTTTCTTTTCTGATTTTATATCGAGAGAACTTGTAGCCTCATCTAATAACAATAATTTTGGACTTTGCAAAAACATTCTTGCCATTGCAATTCTCTGACGTTGTCCACCAGATAAATTTGTACCTCTTTCTCCAACTTCTGTACTATAACCAGAGGTTAATGCCTGAATAAAGTCATGAGCATCTGCTAATTTTGCGGCTTTAGAGATCTCATCAAAATCAGCTTCTGGCTTCGCTAAAGCAATATTTTGTTGAACGGTTCCTTTAAACAAAATACTATCTTGTGGAACCACTCCAATCTGTGATCTATATGAATATAAGTTTACTTTTGAGATGTCAAAATCATCAATTCTAATGATTCCATTTGTTGGGATTAAAATCTGATTTATGAGTTTAAGCAAAGTACTCTTTCCTGAACCGCTCTCACCAACAACTCCAATAAAACTTCCAGCTGGAATCTGAAAATTTATATTTTTTAAAATCAATTTACTTGTATTAGAAAATTGAAAATTTACATTTTCAAAAGCAACCTTTCCATCTATTGGTGGCATTGGAGGAAGATCCCGACCAATTATTTCAATTTCTTGAGGGGTATCAATAATATCCGAAATTCTCTCGAGAGATAAAGCTATCTCTTGGAAGTTTTGGGACATCGTGGTTAACCTCAAAATTGGACCTGTGACATATCCAGACAAAATTCTAAATGCAATTAATTGCCCAATTGTTAATTTCCCTTGTAATACAAGGACTGCTCCTGCCCAAATAACTAAAAGGCCCGAAAGTTGTGAAAGAAAATTGCTTGCAGATCCAGATATAGATTTAGTTAAAGTATTTCTGAATCCTGCCTTCATCTGTTTCCCATATAATTGCCCCCATTTCCATTCACTGGGGATCTCAATACCCTGGCCTTTAATTGTATCCACGCTTGAAATCGTCTCAACCATATGACTTTGCAAGTTAGAGTTAGCTATATTTTTTTCTCTAATTTGACGCCTTATAATTGGTGATATAGATAGAGTTAGTAATACAAAAAATGGAATAACCGCAAGAGATATAAACGTTAGTTGAATTGAATAAATCATCATTACCGCAATATAAATTATTGAAAAAACAACATCCAAGACAAGAGTAAGTGCTGTTCCGGTAAGAAATTCCCTTATTTTTTCAAGTTCACTAATTCTACTACTAGTTTCTCCTACTGTTCGTTTTGAGAAATAAGCCGAGGGCAGTCTAAGTAAATGATTAATAATTTTCCCCCCAAGGGATAGATCTATTCTATTTGAAGTATCAGAAAATAAATATGTTCTCAAAGAAGATAATAAAGCCTGAGCTAAAGCCATTGCAATTAGAAGAGTTCCTAAAACATTGAGGCTTGAGAGATTGCCTTGATTTATTACCGCATCAATTATTTGCTGTATCAAAAGAGGATTAAAAAGTGCTAATAGTTGAACAAAAAAGCTCGCTACAACAACTTGTAATAAAGGAACTTTATGTTTCTTTATTGCGGGTAAAAACCAGTAGAATCCAAATCTATTTTTAGGAGAACTTGGTGTCTTTTCTAAGTAAAGAAACTTCAATTCATTTTTAATGATAATATTTTCTAATTGATCAATCTCTATCCAGTATGGTTTGCGAGATGGATCTCCAATATAAAATTGATTATTTTTATATTTCCAAAGAATTAAAGGTCTATTCTCAAAGATAAAAACAGATGGCAGTGGAATTCTTTTAATTAGACTTTTTGAATCTGGCTTCAAGGGGGTTGTTCTTAAACCAAGAAAGTTTATTAAAGCTGCTAATTTTGAAATATTTATTTCTTCCCTATCAGAAAAATTATTTTGATCATCGATTATTCTTTTTAAGATATCTTTTTTAAAAGGCAAATCAAAAAATCGTGATAACATTCTCAAACAAGCTATGGTACTTTGACTGACTCCCGCTCCATTGAAATGAGGAAAGCTATCTTGATAATTTATGACGCCAAACATATCAGCAAGAGCTTCTTTTTTATCATTTAAATTTTTCTGATTTTCATAACCTGTAGTCTCCTTGAGCTTCGATCCAAATGATATTTTTTTATTATTTGAAAATATAGAAAGTTTTGCAGTATCTATAATCCTCGCTGGTAAATTTCCAATTACTTCTAACTTATCTCCATTACTCACAACATCCCCTTCTTTATAATTCTTGATATTATTTGAGGTTATTAGGAATTCCTTGAAATTGCTTTTAAGAATATGTTTACCAGGTTTAAATAATTGAATCTTAATTTCTTGATTTTCATTAAAGTTTTTAAGATTTTCAATTAAATCAATATTCTTAATTTTTAATTTATTTTCTAATTTAATCAAAATATTTAAAAACTCATATTTAGTAAAATCATCAAAAAATTGAAAATTAGCCTTATTATTTGCCAAAAAATTCAGGAAATAATCTGTTTGAAGATAATTCGCTTCAAGTTTGCTTGACGCTCTTAAAGAAGTTCCTCTTGTACCACAAAGTATCTGTTCTAACCCAACAATATCACCGGTTTTATATATTTTTATAGTTGATATTCCTTTATTTTTATCTTTATAAATTAATCTCAATTCTCCTTTTATTAAATGCAAAAGTCCCTTTGGATTTGAATCAAAGTCGCAAAAAACCTGACCTATGGAAAATTCAACTTTTTCAGCTTTTTGATGAAATAAATCTTTTAGTTCTTTTGGTATTTGATCAAATCTTTTCATGAAGAATTTTATTTTGTATAAAGATTAAATTTCTTCCCATCCCAACAATAAATTTTATTTTTTTCAATTATAAAATCTTGGCAATTAATATCAGATGTTATTTGTTTGATTTGCTCTTGAGAATATCCATTAAAATCTAGATTTACTTGTTCGAGTTCTTCTATTCCTTCTTCAATTTCTGATTTAAGTTCTTCCTCTTCCTCTTTTACTTCTTCAATTTCTGATTTAAGTTCTTCCTCTTCCTCTTTTACTTCTTCAATTTCTGATTTAAGTTCTTCCTCTTCCTCTTTTACTTCTTTTACTTCTTCAATTTCTGATTTAAGTTCTTCCTCTTCCTCTTTTACTTCTTCAATTTCTGATTTAAGTTCTTCCTCTTCCTCTTTTACTTCTTTTACTTCTTCAATTTCTGATTTAAGTTCTTCCTCTTCCTCTTTTACTTCTTTTACTTCTTTAACTTTCACACCTTTACTATTTAATTCATTTATATCTCGATTTACTTCTTTCCCCCAAGGTAAAAATCTCTTTAAAAATTTAAAAAATCCTGAAGAATTATCAGATGATTCATTTTTAAATTCAATAATCTCTTTTTCCTCTTCAGAAATCCTGTCCGATTTCAATGTTTCATTAGAGGATTTCTCTTCTGATTTATTAATATCTTTTACATCTTTTATTTCATTAATCTTTTTTGTATCTTTTTTCTCTTCAATTAATTTTTCTGATTTAATTTCCTCATTATTAAATTTATTAGTATTCATTTCAAATTTATTAAATTCTTGAAAGTCAATCTCACAGAGCTCATATTGGATATCTGAAACTATATCTAAATTAGAGACATCTCCTATTTGATCAAAATTATTACTACATGGAGTTATTTTTAAATCTCCAGATATTCTTTTAAGAGAAATAAGATTGTTATTGTAAAAAGATACTGCATCAATAAAAGAGTTTCTGGCAAATAGTAGATCTCTTTGATTATTTATAATTTCTCTTTGATTAGTAACTCCTGCTTCAAATCTTTTATATGATATATTTAAAATTTCTTTTTGTTTGATTACTTGAATATATGAATTTAAAATATTTTGTTTTGCAGAAGATAATTTCGTAAAAGCGTTCTCTAAATTTTCAAATATCCTAGTATTTTCTTTTTTATACTTCGCTTTAAATTCTTTTTTTCTACTAATATTTTTTTGTTTTAATTCTTTGGATCTCCCTGCATCAAATATTCTCCATTGTGAAGTCAAAGCTATAGTGTTATTAAAATTTCTTCTGTAATCATTATTTTCAACTGGAGGAGATACTTCTTCTTGTCCAAACTTATAAGAACCAGAAAGAGTATTAACAATACTAAATTTCGGCTTAATCAGGGCATTAGATTTTTTTATTTGCTTATCAGCTAATTTTATTTCTAGATCTAGTTCCTTGAGTTTTTGATTATATAGAATAGCATTTTTTTTAGTCTTTTCTAAAGAGTTATTCCAGAGACCCTTAATACTAATTTGATCATTTGTAATTGCCAAATAATTATCACTTAAACCAAGCGTATTAGAGAGTAATCTAATAGCTTCAGCTTCGTCTCTATAGAAATTATTAAGTAAAACTTTATCTCTCAATAATTGTGTTTCTGCTTCAAAAACCTCTAAACGAGGAGCCAACATTGCTTTATTTTTTATAATGGTTGACTCTAGACTCTTTTTGGAAGAATTAACCATAATTTTAGATGTATTAATTTTTGCCCTTGCAGTTTGAAGTTGATAATATTGACTTTGAGCTTTTAAATTCAAGTCTTCTATAATCATTTTTAAAGCATTTTTGGCTTTATCTACACCCAATCTTTTAATGGCAATTTCAGGCTTCCTTTCAGGATCAATTATGTCCCATTTTATTAAAGTTGAAAGTGATGTTTCAAGTTGATTAGTTTCGAAATCAGTTGCTGCATTATATCTAGGATTTCTATACTCATCTCCTATTAAATAAGATGGTAGTCCATTAGACTGAAGATCAATTGTTGGATATTTAAGTTTTAAGGTTGCCTTTAAATCATATGCAGCCTGATTAAACCTCTCAATTGCAGCAGCATATTCCAGATTATTGTTTACCAATAAATCTCTTAAATTTTCATAACTAATTTCCTTTAATTCCTTAGATTTAGACAAATAAGGATTTTCATGCTTATTATTCTGTTCAACCTGAGTAGGTTTTTGCTCCGACCTAACATTAATGAAAAGGCTACTTAATATTATTAATTTTATAAAAATAAAACTTTTCATTAAATCAACACTTTTAATTAATAAATAATTTTAATATTTTTAATTCAATAAATTCTATTAAACAATAGATGATTAAACTAAATCAAGTATATGTTTAAATCTTAAAAAAAACACATTTTAATATGGATTTTGGGTTAAATATAAACAGTAAAGAATTGGCCAAACTTGGCATTTTAGAAACCTTTTTCAAGAGAAAACTTAAATATAAATACACAAAAATTTTACAAAAATCTATTAATAATAAACAACAATTAAAAATAATTAATGACTGGAAAAAGAAGAATTCAATAAACTCAAATTCAGAACTTGAGCAATGGTTATATCTTTATGAATTAAATATGGATGAATGGATTAATTTTATAAATTCTGATTATCTTTGGACATATTGGTGTATGGACAAATATAAAGATGAACTAAATCAATACTTTATTAAAAGAAAAGATTATATAGATCTTTATTACTACACAATAATAAAGCTCAAAAATAAAGAATTCGCAGATGAAATCTATATAAGGTTAAAAGAGAAAGAATCAACATTTGAGGAAATAGTAAATAACTTTTCACCTGATAATGAAAATTTTCATGCCGAACAAATAGGGCCTATTCCAATTAATAAGATGGAAGATGCAATAGCTTCTCTTATCAAGATAGGAAATTTGAATCAATTATTCGAGCCAAAATTATCAAATGGATTTTGGTTCATTTTAAGAAAAGATAATGTTTTGAAAGCAGAATTTAATTACAATCAAAAAATCAAATTATCTCTAGAGCTAGGCGAAAAATTACTTCACAATAAATTTATAGAAAATCAAAAAAAAAGGGGCTTTAATTTTTCTTGAAAATTTAAATTTATTCCCCAACCCTCTTTTGCTAGAGGATACTTTTACAACATTGGCAATATTTACAATTCATTTATGATTAGGATGATATTTTAGATGGAAATTAAATTACTAATCAACTGCAACTTTTGTTTATTACTGTTACTAGTCCAGTATTAGTTCAATTAGTAAAAAAGTGGAATTTGATAACTTTAACTTAGTCTTTTTTTAAGTGAACCATATTTAAATAAATACCTTTTATTCAAAAAGAATAGTTAATGAAATTACATAAATCTCAAAATTATTAAAAAATGGATTTAGGAGATAAACAAAAAATTTACCAATTTTATTAAAAATACATTTGAAAAATAATGGTTAAATTATTCACAGACAAAGGATATAATAAGACTTGCAAAAATATTAATATAGTTATTCTAAAAAAAATAAAACAAATTTTTAATGTCCCAATAAAGACATTTCTTTCAATAATCTTTTTAGCTGTAACTTCTGGCTGCTCTATTTTTTCTGAAGGTAAAGATTTATCTAAAGAACTAAATAATAAATTGAACAGAGAAATCATACGTAATTTCTCTAAGGCAATATCAAAAGATCCTGTTAATTTTTTATTTTATTTAGAAAGAGGCAGAGCAAAACATGATTACGGAGATTATTTGGGAGCAATAAAGGATTTTAATAATTCATTTAGTCTCAATCCTGATGTAAAAATATTTTTTTATATGGCCAATTCAAAATACGCTTATGGAGATCATAATGGAGCAATAAAAGATTACGAAAAATTAATCTTAAAAAAGTATTTTAAGGATCAAGTTTTTTATAATATCGCCAGCTCTCATTTGATACTCTTTAACTATTTAGAAGCAATAGAAAACTACACTAAATCTATTGAATACGATCAAGATGATGAAAATGCCTATTTAAATAGAGGAAACGCAAAATTCGAACTTAGTGATTACTTAGGCTCTATAAAAGACTATAAAAAATCTATCGATATCAATAAAAAATCCTATATAGCATTCAATAATATGGGAGTTAGTAAATTTAAATTAAAAAAGTATAAGAGCGCCTTAAAAGATTTTAAAAAGTCTCTGAAACTTAATTCTAATAATTACAATACTTTTTATAATAAATCTATTACTCATTTTGAATTAAAAGAATTTAAAAAAGCTTGTATTGACTTAAAAAAGTCAAACAAGCTAGGTAAAGAAATATTCAAAGAAGAATTTTCAAAAATATGTTTTAAAAATTTTTAAATATTGAGTAATAAATAATTCTCTATTCGGCTATTAATGCCTCAAGTTCTGCTATTTCAGCTGCTAAGTTAGAAGTATCTTCTCCTGCGGCTGCCTTTTTAGACAATTGTCTTTTCTTGAAACTTAGTTTAGCTTTGGCTTGCTTTGCTTTTTTGGCTTTCTTTGCGGCTGGAGATGAACCACCACCACCACCACCACAAGCAATTAGATTATCGCTAGATAATTCATACTTAAAATTCTCCGTAAGATTATTTGCAAGAATTTCATTGCCTACAATTAAACTAAATGGAATGGCAATTAATGCTCCAAGAGTTAATTTTAAAGCTTTGTTTAACTTCATTAGATAAGATAAAATTTTATGTATTTTATAATTTTAGCTATACATTTCTTAGTAAAAAATTGATAAAAAACATATAAGTTAATATTTTTTGTATCAAATTTAGCTAAAAAATTTATCTAATTTATTATCTCTAAGATATCTTCAGAGAGTTTAGAACTTAATTTACTCGCTGCAAATTCAGTAAAATGGCTATAGTCTAAAAACCAACTGCTCTCTTCAGCCTCTAGCGAATAATCAAAATAAATTATCTTCCTATTCTTTTCTATCTCTTTAGATAAAGTTTCTCTATAATCTTTTTCAATTAAGTACATCTCCCTCTCTAATATTTTTGGAGGAAAAATGGGATTTCCAACAAGATGTTTAATACCAATCAAATATTTATAATTTTGCCCATTTAATTGTTCCTCTGATAAAGAACTAAAGTAATTTGGTGCATATACATATATATATTTGCTATCCAAATTAAGATTAGCAGTAGAACTTATATTCCTTAATGTAGATTGTATTGCATAATTTTTTATCTTCTCATATTCTTGATAATCTATATTAAGTCTCTGTTGCAAGACCTCTCTAAGATTTTTATTTTTTATATTAGTTTCTAGTTTTATTGTTAACTGTTTCTTTTCATAAATTCCTGGATTCACTTTATTTCTAGATTTAAAATCATCTATATAAGAAAGGAAATTACTGCTTTTTCTTATCGAATTTGAAAATGCAATGAATCCACTTCTTATATTTCCTAGCGAACTACTAGTTAAAGAATTTATGTAATCAATATTATTTTTATCAATCATCATGCCATTAGCAAAACTATATTCGTTTCTATATCCATTATTTTCAGATAAAAGCCTTATAAAATTCCAGAAATCTTGGATACCTCCAAAACTTACTATTAGACCCAAAGGTGGTAAGTCATCATTAAAGGGTTCAGAATTTAAATATCTAAAAGTCTCTACATGTTCCTGCCAGGTATTAAAACCTGAATAGGCAGCATTTATAAGATCAATTTTAGGATTTTCATTTCTTAAGTTTTTTTCTAACTGACTAGCAAAAGTTTTCTTATTATCAAATCCATAAAGTCCTTCTCCCATAGCGACACTATTTCCAAGAAGTAAAATGCCATATGTATCCTTTTGATTTTTGTCATGTTCGAATGGAGTCTTTATAAAACCATTTCGATCACAAATTAAAAATTTGTAATTTTCGGGATTATTGTACTTATTTTCACAATTTTCTCTCCAACCAGTTAAAGAATCATATTTTGTTCCACTAATAATTTTAGTATTTGATTTATTTATAAATAAGAAGGTTATTTCTAAAATAGAGATTATTATTGGAATCAAAATGCTTGTATAAAAGATAAATTTTATAATTTCACTTCTACTCTTCATTAGAAAAAATATAAATTTATTACTTATATATTTTAAAAATAAATATTAAATCTAACAATTCAAAATTCTTCAAATCTTATCAAAAAGAGCTAAATCGCGATATAAGTAAATGGAACAATTACTTGTACTACGCTTATTATTAAAATTACAATTATCGCCAACAAAATTGCTGTTATCAAAGCAGCCTGAATAGGTGTTGCATTTTTCCAGGCAGATAAAGTGATGTGTTTTAAAAATCGAATAAAACTAAACATTTTAAATTCTTAAGCTTTTCTTTTTAACAATCCTAAGTCACTTAAAAGATAACGTAATTTTGTTCTAGAACAAACCATAAGTCCATCAACCAAGTCAAAGCAAGTAGGATCTCCACTAACATTTAATGAAGAGTTAGCCAGTATATCAATTCCCATAGGTTCTAAAATAGATAATAACTTGTCTAGAGAAGAGTTATTTTCCACAATTTGAATACGTGCTGTTCCATCAACATGCGTTGTTGGGAATTCTAAAGAAACATTATTATCAAGACATTTGCATGTTGCACTCATAGATTTATAGCAATCATAAATTTCAGGCCTTAATTTATAATATTTTTCCGCGATTTCATATCTCATTGCTGGAGCAGTTGGTCTAAAGGGACTTCTATTCTTAATTACAGTATTTAAGTTTTTTACAGCATCTTTATTTTTTCCATCACATATTAGTGATCGGTTACCTAGTGCCCTTGGACCTGTTTCACTACACGATAAAACTGTACCAATAACTTCTCCTGAACCTATAAGTTCAGCAGCTCTTAAAAAAGCATCATCTTCATCCCTCTCTAAAATAGAAAATTCATTATGAATAATTTGCTCTGTTAGAAATCCATCATTTCTTATTTCTTGTAGAGAAGGAAATAAAGAGGGCTTAGAAATATTTAAATTACTATAGGAATTCGATTTTATATAGCAATAAAAAGCTGCTCCAATGGCACACCCAGCGTCTCCAGGGCTTGGCGGTATAATTATTTCATCTACAAAAGGCAGTTGCGCAAGACTATCAATTGATGCTGAATTCATAGAAACTCCTCCTGAAAAAAGAAATCTTCTAGAGTTAGTTATTTTATGGGCATGGATAAAAATTTTTTCAAGCAGATAAATTGTTAAATCTTGAGCTCCACGTGCTATATCTGCACATCTTTGAAAATCACTATCTCCCGGGATAAGTTGAACAAAAGGATTACGAGCAGGTCCTAATAATTCCTCTAATTTACTACTGAATGAGTTAGATGTTGAAACATGATAATCAAAATAAGTCATATCAGAAATTATTTTATTAGAGGTGGAATCCCAATCCATTAGCCTCCTTAGTAACTTTGCTGACTTACTTTTTGAATCTCCAAAAGAAGCTAATCCCATAACTTTATATTCACCTTCATTAATTGCGAAACCTAAGTAATCGGTAATACTTGAATAGAAAAGCCCTAGAGATACAGGATATGGGCATTCCCACAACTCATTAATCTCAGTCGGATCAACTATTTGACTAATTGAAGCCGTGCTTCTATCTCCAAAACCATCAACAACTACAGAGCAAATATCTTTTTTAGAATTAGAATATGCAAGAGCAGTTATTGTATGAGATAAATGGTGGTCAGAATAAATTAATTTAGTCTCTAATCCTTTAAAAGATTTTGCAAAATCATAGTAACAAGAAACTGATGAACGATTAAAGTTACGAAACTGATGAGTAAGTAGTGCTAGGCTTCTTGGCATATGCAAAGAAGCTTCTTTTACGATATGCAAGAATGCACTTAAGGGTCTTTCATAGAAAGCAACTCTTTCAATGTCTTTGACCTTAAGGTTATTAGTATCTAATAATTTTTTTATTGACCTCCTAGGGAAGGATTTATCCCCCTTGATTCGACTTAGAGACTCTTCTCTATGGAAATCAATAAGTTTTCCATTTTTATCAACTAATGCAGCAGATGATTCATGATTATATCCAGTAATACCAATAAACATTTTTAATAATTACACTTACTTTAGAGAATAGAGTTAGATGAAATATTCATAAGATTTTTACCTTCTCTTTTAAATTCATTTAAATTCAATTTCCTAGCAATAGTTCCTGCTAAATAGGCCATAGATTCATATATAGGGGTCAAAAGCCTATCAAGAAACTTTAAATTTGCATCATATATTTTTCTTGCTTTATTATTTACTGTCTCTCTCATACGGTAAATCATTAACTGCCAAGGTTGTAGAGCAGGATAGTGATTCAAGAAATATTTTTTAGCCATTCCATGATGCCGCAACTCATCTGCCATAATGTTTGAAATTATTTTTCCTTCATCAGTAATTTGGCCAACCAAAGTTAATATGTTTTCAAAAGATGATCTAGCTAAAAGTTCGTTTGTATAAACAAAAGCTATGAAGTCTTTTAATTTCATTGTATCGATCAGAAAGCCTTTATTAGAGATGTAGCCTTTTGTTATTAATGAAGGAGGAGTGAATCTAAAATTTCTGGCTGTTTCAAGTGAAGCTCTCTTACCTCTTTTAGAAAGCATTTCAAAAAAAGACTTGGCATGATTAAATTCATCTTTAGCATGCATAAAATAACCGAAAGCTTGCTTTGGTGATTCGGTTGCCTTACATGCTGCAAGCATTTCTAAAGCTGAAGCTAGCTCTGCATGTGCCGTTTCATAAAAAACAGGTAGTTCTGACTGAATCTTTTTCATCTTGTTCTAAACATTAAATAAAAACTCCATTACATCACCTTCATTTACTACATATTCTTTACCTTCACTCCTAAGCAAACCTTTATTTTTTGCATTAGCGATAGAACCTACATCAATTAAATTTTGATATGAAATAGTCTGAGCTCTAATAAATCCTTTTTCAAAATCCGTATGAATTACTCCTGCTGCTTGTGGCGCAGTCATCCCATCTTTTATAGTCCATGCTTTTGTTTCCTTTTCTCCTGTAGTGAAATAAGTTTTTAATCCAAGTAATTTATAGGTTGATCTAATTAAAGAACTTAATCCACCTTCTTCTACTCCTAAACCCATAAGGTAATCTTTTTTATCTTCTGGTTGTAGCTCTATTAATTCAGATTCAACTTGAGCAGAAATTTTTATACATTCTGTATTTTCATTACTTGCAAAACTCTGCACTTTGGATGAGAAATCATTTCCTTCAGCTAAATCATTTTCATTCAAATTTGTTGCATAAATAATTGGTTTTGCGGTAAGGAAACCTAATTGCTTAATTATTAAATTTTCTTCTTCGCTCAGAGATATTGACCTGACAGATAGTCCTTTATGTAGTTCTTCTTCAATTTTTTCTAATAAGGCATCTTCTTTTGCTGCCTCTTTACTCGTTTTAACCTGTTTTTTAATTCTCTCTCTTCTTTTTTGAAGTTGAGATAAATCAGCCAAATTCAATTCCAAATTAATAATTTCAATATCATCTAGGGGGTCCACCTTTCCGGAAACATGAATTACTTCATTATCTTCAAAGCACCTTACAACATGAACTATTGCATCAACTTCCCGTATATTTGATAAAAATTTATTACCCAAACCTTCACCTTTACTTGCTCCTTTTACAAGACCTGCAATATCTACAAATTCAATTTTTGTTGGGATAATGTTTTCACTAGAACTTAAATTACCTAGTTCCTGCAACCTTTGATCTGGGACTGATACTATACCTTTATTAGGTTCAATAGTACAAAAAGGGAAATTGGCAGCTTGGGCTTTAGCATTCTCTACAAGTGCATTAAATAAAGTTGATTTTCCAACATTTGGTAATCCAATAATACCTGCTTTTAACATTTTAAAAAATTTGTGGAAAAATTATCAAAAAAACATCTTCTAGTAATATAGTATTTACTTAACCAATCTTGGATAAGTTAATTATAATCGTCTTGATTATTTATTTAGTTTCTAAATATTCTCAATTGCTAGTCTTCAAAAGAAATGCTTGATTTAATTAAAAAAAATATAAACCTAAGAAGTGGAATTATATTGCTTTCTTTAGCTATATTTTTTGTTTTCATAACAAATTCCTTCAAGAAAAATAAATCAAAAGATATCTCTGACTTTGTAGTTCAAGTTGAAAAAGGAATCCTATCTGATTCAATTAATACTAGTGGTGAAGTAAAAGCAATTAGAACAAGTAATATTGGGCCTAGGAAGCAAGGTGTAATTAAAGAAATTAAAGTAGAGGAGGGAGATCTTGTAGAAAAAGGTCAGGTTTTAGCTTCTCTTGATGATGAAGACTTCATATATAAAATTGAAGAATTTGAATTAAATGTAAAAAAACTAAAATCTGAATTTTTAAGGAGGGAATACTTATATCAAGAAGGTGCAGTAAGCAAAGAAGATTATGAAGGCTATAAAAATAACTACAACATTAGTAGAGCCAAACTTAATGATGCAAAAGCTGAAAAAAGTTTCTATCTAATTAAAGCGCCCTATGGAGGAAAGATAACTGCAAAATATGCAGAGGTAGGATCTTATATTACTCCAAGTACAAATTTAAGTTCAGACTCTAAAACCAAAAATTTTATTTTTGAACTATCGGAGGGGCTCGAAATTGTTGCCAAAGTTCCTGAGAGTGACATTGGCAGAATAAAAACAGGTCAAGAAGCTTCTGTAAGAATTGAGGCTTATCCCTCAAAAAAATATACTGCCATAGTTAAAAAAATAGCTACAAGAGCTGTAAAAGATAATAATGTAACCTCATTTGAAGTAACTTTAAATTTTAAAAATATTTCTGAAGAAATTAAAATTGGAATGACTGCTGATCTTGAATTTAGAGTTGAAGGTAATGAAGAGAAAATCCTAGTGCCAACAGTTTCTATTGTCACAGAAAAAGGTGAAAAGGGAATTTTAAAAGTCGATGAAAACAATTCTCCAAAATTTGAAAAAATCGAAATTGGTATTAGTAGTGGAAATAAAACATCAGTTATTGATGGATTAGAACCTGGAGAGAAAATCTTTATTGATATTCCACCTTGGGCTAAGAAAAGAAAATGAGTTTAAAAACTGAAAACTCTAAAAAACCAATTTTACTTTTAGTCGATGGACATTCACTTGCTTTTAGAAGCTTCTATGCATTTAGCAAAGGGATTGATGGAGGTTTAACTACAAAAGAGGGGTTCCCAACAAGTGTCACTTATGGATTTCTAAAAAGCCTTATGGATAATTGCAAAAATATTAGTCCTGAGGGTGTATGTATTACTTTTGATACAGAAAAACCTACTTTCAGGCATGAATTAGATCCAAATTATAAGGCAAATAGAGATGTGGCACCTGATGTTTTTTTTCAGGATATTGAACAACTAGAAATCATCTTAGAAGAAAGTCTTAATTTACCAATTTTTAAATGTCCAGGTTATGAAGCAGATGATCTCCTAGGAACGATTGCAAATGACGCTTCTTCTAAAGGATGGTGCGTGAATATTCTTTCTGGAGATAGGGACTTATTTCAATTAGTTGATGATCAAAAAGATATTTATGTCCTTTATATGGGTGGTGGTCCATATGCGAAAAGTGGAAATCCAACCCTTATTAATGAAAATGGAGTAAAAGAAAAATTAGGTGTTGCCCCAGAAAGAGTAGTAGATCTAAAAGCTCTTACGGGTGATAGTTCTGATAATATTCCGGGTATTAAAGGGGTGGGTCCAAAAACTGCAATTAATTTGCTTAAAGAAAACTACACACTTGATGGAATCTATCAAGCTTTAGATAAGATTCTACAGAATAATGATAAAAAATATAAAGGATGCATCAAAGGTTCAATTATAGAAAAACTCAAAAATGATAAGCATAATGCTTTTCTTTCCAGGGATTTAGCAAAAATCAATACTGAAGTACCTTTAATATTAAGTGATGGTTATGAATTAAAAAATATAAATCAAGAACTTCTTTCAGAGTCATTGCAAAAACTAGAATTATCAACATTACTAAGGCAAATTGATATTTTCAATTCAACTTTTAGCAAAGGTGGTTTTGACAAAAACAATTTAGCTAAAGAGGATGAGAAAGATTCAAAATTCTCTAGTAAAAATGAATTAGAAAATATTGAAAATAAAATTCCTAAAATCAAAGTAGCTGTTGTAAATGATTTTGAATTACTTGATAAATTAATTCAAAGATTAGACAAGACCAATGGGATAGTTTCTTTAGATACAGAGACCAATAGTTTAAATCCAATCGATGCAGAGCTTGTCGGGATAGGGTTATGTCTTGGAGAAGAAACTGATGATTTATTTTATATACCTCTTGGTCATCAAACAAAAAAAGAGACTCCCAATCAATTATCAATTGAAGATGTTTTCTCAAAACTAAGAACTTGGATAGAAGATCCAAAAAAAGAAAAAGCACTCCAAAATTCTAAATTTGATAGGCAAATATTTTTTAATCATGGACTTGATCTTAAAGGCGTAACCTTTGACACCTTGTTAGCAGACTACCTTCTAAATAATCAGGAGAAGCATGGGTTAAGTGAAATTAGTTTTAGATTATTTGGATTTAAGCCCCCTTCATTTAAAGAAACAGTTGGTAAAAATAAAGACTTTTCATTCGTTGATATTGATGAAGCAAGCATTTACTGCGGTTATGATGTATTTCTAACTTTTAAGATTGTCAAAAATTTTAAAGAAAGATTTTCAACAGAAAAAAATGAATTAATCAAATTGTTCGAAGAAATCGAGCTGCCCTTAGAGCCGGTATTGTCTCAAATGGAAATGAATGGAATAACCATCGACATCCCTTATTTACATAAACTCTCAAAAGAACTAAAAAGTACCTTAGAAGATATTGAAAGTAAAGTTTATGAATTAGCAGAGGAGACTTTTAATCTATCTTCACCAAAACAACTTGGTGAGATCTTGTTTGAAAAATTAAATTTGGATAAGAAAAAATCACGGAAAACAAAAACAGGATGGAGTACAGATGCAGTAGTTCTTGAAAGATTAATCGACGAACATGAAATAATCCAACATTTAATAAAACACAGAACTCTTAGCAAATTACTTAGCACCTATATTGATGCTCTTCCAAATCTTATTAACGAAAAGACAGGAAGAGTTCATACAAACTTTAATCAAGCTGCTACAGCTACTGGGAGACTAAGTAGTAGCAATCCTAATCTTCAAAATATCCCGATCAGGACTGAATTTAGTAGGAGAATCAGAAAAGCATTCTTGCCTGAAAAAAATTGGAAACTTTTATCAGCTGATTATTCTCAGATCGAATTAAGAATACTTGCTCACTTAGCGGATGAAGAAATACTAATTAATGCGTTTCATAAAAATGATGACATTCATTCTTTGACTGCAAGATTAATTTTCGAGAAAGAAGAAATATCATCCGACGAAAGGAGAGTTGGGAAAACAATAAATTTTGGAGTTATCTATGGTATGGGGATAAAAAAGTTTGCCCGTTCAACAGGAGTAAGTACTCCAGAGGCAAAAGAATTCCTAATAAAATACAAAGAAAGATATTCAAAAATTTTCAAATTTCTTGAACTCCAAGAAAGGCTTGCCTTATCAAAAGGTTATGTAAAAACAATTTTTGGTCGAAAAAGAGAATTTAAGTTTGATAAAAATGGACTTGGAAGATTAATAGGGAAAGATCCTTACGAAATTGACCTGCAATCTGCAAGAAGGGCTGGCATGGAAGCACAGTCATTAAGAGCCGCAGCTAATGCACCAATTCAGGGTTCAAGTGCAGACATTATTAAAATTGCAATGGTTCAACTAAATAAGAAATTCATAGAAATGAATGTTCCCGCAAAAATGCTTTTACAAGTACATGATGAATTACTGTTTGAAGTTGAACTAGATTCTTTGGAATTTACGACGAAATTAGTAAAGAAGACTATGGAAGATTGTGTAAAATTAAATGTGCCTCTTTTAGTTGATATTGGTATTGGAGACAATTGGATGGAGACAAAATAAACCTTATGAAATACTTAATTTAAGATGATCAAACTTTTTAATACTTTAAGCAAAAGAGTTGAGGTTTTTAAGCCTATTGATGATGTAGTAAAAATTTATTGTTGTGGAGTAACTGTTTATGATTTATGTCATCTTGGTCATGCCAGAAGTTATATAGCTTGGGATGTATTGAGAAGATTTTTAATTTACAGTGATTTCAAAGTGAAGTATGTTCAAAATTTTACAGATATTGATGACAAAATCTTAAAAAGAGCTAAAGAAGAAAGCAGTTCAATGAAGGAAGTATCTGAAAAAAATATCATTGAATTTCATAAAGATATGGATTCTTTAGGAATAATGCGTCCGGATAGTATGCCAAGAGCAACGAATCATATATGCAATATCTGCTCCTTCATAACAATCCTTGAGGACAAAGGTTATGCATACTCTAGGGATGGAGATGTTTATTATTCTGTTTTTAAAAATAAAAATTATGGAAAGCTAAGTAATCAAAATATACAAGAACAAAATATCAATCAGCAAGGAAGAATGGCTAATAATGAAAATAGTAAAAAACTTAATCCGCAAGATTTTGCACTATGGAAAAAAGCCAAAGATGATGAACCATTTTTTGATTCACCATGGGGAAAAGGTAGGCCAGGATGGCATATTGAATGTTCGGCGATGGTTAAAGATGAATTAGGAGATACTATTGATATTCATTTAGGTGGTTCTGATTTGATTTTTCCACATCATGAGAATGAAATCGCCCAATCAGAAGCAGCCAATGGCAAAAAGCTAGCGAACTATTGGTTACACAATGGGATGGTCAATGTAAATGGACAAAAGATGAGTAAATCCCTTAAAAATTTTAAAACTATCAGAGAGCTAATTAATTCAGGTATAAGCCCTATGACTTTGCGATATTTTGTTATGACTGTGAATTATAGAAAACCACTTGATTTTACTGAAGAAGCTTTAAGGAGTGCTTCAGAAGCTTGGAAAAACATTAATGTAGCCCTTTCTTTTATGGACCTTACAAAAGGTGCTTTTAGATCTATTAATAAAAATGAATCTATCGAAGAAGAATATAAAGAGAAAATAAGCTTTGAATTATCTCAAAAAAAGCTTAAATTTTCTGAGGCTCTGGGAAATGACCTTAATACAGCAGGTGCTATTGCAATTATTTACGATTTAGCAAAACCATTAAAAAACTTTTTAAACCAATTTCAAAGGGTCGAAGGTTTTAAAATAGACCTAAATGAAAAATTCTTTCTACTTGAGAATTTTAAAACTCTTGAAAAGTTGACTGAGGTACTTGGTCTAAAAAAAGAAGTTTTAGTAAAAGAAAGTAAAATAACAGAAGAAGAAATATCAACGCTTATTAATGAAAGATTGAAAGCAAAAAAGGAAAAGAATTATACGAAGGCTGATGAAATTAGGAATTTGTTAAAAGAAAAAGGTATTGAACTTATTGATCAATCAAAGGATATAACAACATGGATAAGGGTCTAAATTTTAAGAAAAAAACCAATTTGAAATTTTTGTTTTTTAAATACACCTTTAAATGGGAAGATATTAGAAATATAAGAGAAAATTGAAATACATTACTGTGCTCGGTTCTACTGGTTCAATTGGGACTCAAACTCTCGAAATAGCTAGTGAGCAGCCTGATAAGTTTAAAGCCGTAGCTCTTTCGGCAGGAAGAAATATTAATTTATTAACCGAACAAGTTAAAACACATAAACCAGAAGTAGTTGCGATTGAGGATGAAAATCTTATAGAAGATTTAAAAGATAATATTAATAACTTAAATTTGGATAGTGCTCCCTTGGTTTTGAGTGGGAAGGAGGGGATTAACACAGTTGCAGCATGGGATAAAGCAGATACTGTAGTTACAGGAATAGTAGGCTGTGCAGGCTTAATTCCAACAATGTCAGCAATTAATGCGGGTAAAAATATTGCACTTGCTAACAAAGAAACTTTAATTGCGGCAGGGCCAATTGTTATTCCTGCATTAAAGAAAAATAATAGTAGGCTTTTACCTGCTGATTCAGAACACTCTGCTATATTTCAATGTTTACAAGGATTACCCAATTATGAAAATGCAGATTTTTCAACAGGAGAGATCCCTAAAGGTTTAAAAGCTATACATTTAACAGCTTCTGGTGGTGCTTTCAGAGATTGGGCAGTTGAGGATTTAAAGCATGTCACAGTGGAAGATGCGACTTCACATCCTAATTGGGATATGGGGAAAAAAATAACTGTAGATTCTGCAACTCTTATGAATAAAGGATTAGAAGTTATAGAAGCTCATTATTTATTTGGGACCTCTTACGAAAATATCGAAATAGTTATCCACCCTCAAAGTATTATTCATTCAATGATTGAGATGGAAGATTCTTCAGTATTAGCTCAATTAGGTTGGCCGGATATGAAACTACCTATTTTATATGCGATGAGTTGGCCTGAAAGATTTAAAACAAATTGGAAAAGATTAAACCTAAGTGAAATTGGAAAATTAACTTTTAAAGATCCAGACGAGTTTAAATATCCATGCATGGGACTTGCCTATGCCGCAGGAAAATCTTCTGGGACTATGCCTGCAGTCTTAAATGCTGCTAATGAAATGGCTGTTGAACAATTCCTTAAAGAAAAAATTTCTTTTCAAGAAATTCCGACATTTATAAGTAAAGCTTGCGAATCACATATGGAGAATTTGAATTTGAGTCCCGAATTGGAGGATATTCTTGAAGTAGACAATTGGGCCAGACTTTTTGTTGAGCAAGAAATTAAAAAAGGAAAAAAATACGTAAGTATTGGATAAAAGTGAATATTAAAAAGCATATTCTACTATGCGCAACACCCACAAAACAGAAATGCTTTAAAGGCAATGAAGGTCAAAAAACATGGGAATGTCTTAAAAAGACTTTAAAAAAATTTGAGAATGATCCCTCTACAAAAAACGTTCATATATTAAGATCAAAAGCCGACTGTTTAAGGATATGTAAGAACGGCCCAATTCTTCTTGTTTGGCCAGATGGTATTTGGTACGAGAAAGTTTCTCCAGAAAAAATTTCAGAAATTTTTACCTCACATATTATTAACGACAAGCCAATAGAAAAATGGATTTTTAAAAAAACACCATTTTTAAATAGTCCTAGATACTTATAAACCAGTTCTTTACGACTTCGTCTGACCAGCAGCCATTAATCGAGTGAAACCCATTATGACCTCCTTTCTCAGTTATAAGAATAGTAAATTTATCAATAAGTTCTTTTCTTAAATTCAAAGTATCCTTATATGGAACCCAAGGATCATCCTTGGCATGAATAAAAAGCATTTTAGGTAATTTTTTTATTGAGTTTTGGACTCTAAATATTGGAGAAGCTTTAATATAATAATCTTCTAAAGAATTAAATCCCCAACTAGGAGCTGTAAATTTCTGATCAAATTCCCTTATACTTTTTAAACTTCTAATTTTTTTTCTTAATTTCTCGTTATTAAGAAGTTTTCCTTCATCATTAAATCCTTCCCATAACTGATTTTTTAGTCGGTGAAGTAACCATTTTTGGTAGATATAATTTCTAGATTTTTCAATACAAAGACTGCATGATGATAAATCTAAAGGACTACTTACGCAGGCTAGGCCATCTAAAAGTTTTTCTCCCTTGTTTTCATCGTAATCTAAGCAAGCATTTAAAAGAATTGTGCCACCTAAAGATAATCCAACACCGTAGATTGGAAGATTATTCATTTTAATGAGATCTTTGAACTCTAAATTAATTAATTTTTTAAAATATTTTATTGCTGTAATAACATCACTAGAGCATCTAGCACAATAATTTCCTTTAGCTAGATATCTCGCAGACCCAGACCCTCTTAAATTTAATTTAAGAACTCCAAAACCATTATTTGCTAATTTCCTAGAGATTCTTCTTAACCCAAAACGTTTAGTTGAGCCCCCTAACCCATGTATAACGATAACAAAACCCCTGGGATAGCTTAAGTTTTCAGGTAATTCTAAAAATCCCAGAAGATAATCACATTCAAATTTTTCAGAAAGAATTTTATTAATAGGAAAGAATATTTTTTTATTTTTTTTTGATTTACCAAAATCAATAACAAAAGTATCTCTCAAAGTTTGTAAGTCGCCACCTATCCAAGGAAAGACTTGTCGAAATGAATTATTTTTTAAGTAATCTGAAAAAATTGAAGATATACTATTATTTCTCCCCAACTCCAAGATCCTTTAATTCTGCAATTAGATCATTTAATACCTTCTTTGCATCGCCAAAGACCATAGAAGTATTGGGCAGATCAAATAGATCATTTTTTATTCCGGAATAACCTGCACTCATACCTCGTTTAATTACAAATACCGTTCTTGCTTCCTGCACATCAAGAACTGGCATGCCATATAAAGGAGAAGAACTATCATTTTTCGCCTGAGGATTAACTACATCATTTGCTCCTAAAACTAAAACAACATCCGTTGCTGGGAAATCAGGATTCACAACATCCATTTCTTTAAGTTGTTCGTAAGGAACATCAGCTTCTGCTAAAAGTACATTCATATGTCCAGGCATCCTCCCTGCTACAGGATGTATTGCATAAACAACTTCAATACCACTTTGCTCTAGTTTTTTTGTCACTTCCCTTAAAGTATGTTGAGCCTGAGCTACCGCGAGACCATAACCAGGAACAATTATTACCTTGTTTGCTGCCTCTAAAGTCAATGCACATTCTTCAACACTGCAAGAAGTTATATTTGTATATTCTCCTGATCCAGAAGAGGCCGTACTTTGCGCAGATAAAGATCCTCCAAAAAGTACTGAGACCAAAGATCTATTCATCCCCCTGCACATCACTTGAGTAAGTATTAGACCTGCTGCTCCAACCATTGCGCCTGCCACTATCAAAAGCTGACTATCTACAACAAAACCTGCTGCTGCTGCTGCGATCCCTGAATAACTATTTAATAAAGATATAACAACTGGCATATCAGCTCCACCAATTGGCAAAGTAACTCCTATACCTAATAAAGAAGAAACTATAACTAAAAGCCAAATAGAACTTATATTGCCGTTTATCAAGTCAAAAAACGCTATCAAGGAAGCAACTGCAAAAACAATATTTACAAAATGTCTAACTTTGCTCTGAGTCCATCCTGGAGTTGACAACCAACCCTGTAACTTTGCCATTGCGACAATTGAACCAGTGAAAGTTATTGCACCTACAAATATTGAAACAGATATAGAAACTTCGTTAATCATTGACTTAAAAAAATCAAGATTTGCTGCTCTATTAGATATCGGGAAAATAGCTACTCCCAAGGCGACTAAAAGTGATGACATTCCACCACAACCATTAAACAATGCAACTGTTTCAGGCATGGAGGTCATCGGTACTTTTTTTGCAAGTATTGCTCCGAACAAACTACCAATGATTGATCCAATTATTATCCAAATCCAAGACTGAATAGCAATTCCAGATGTCCCCAGATAATAGGATAGTAATCCTATTACTGATAAAGACATTGCAAATGCAGCTAATCTATTAGCATCCCTTGCTGATTTTACTTTTGACAATCCTTTTATTCCCAAAGCCAGTAAAAGTACAGCTAGAAGGTCAATAACGAATTTGATGATTTCAGGTAGAGTCATACTAAAAATTACTTCTTATTTGATGGTTTACGGCTAAACATTGCCAGCATTCGATCAGTTACAAAAAAGCCGCCCACTACATTGAAAAGAGCGAATCCAAGAGAAACTGAACCAATAATTAAAAGTGGTAAGTTGCCTTCTGCTTTTACAATTAAAGTCAATGCTGCCAGCATTGTGATTCCTGAAATTGCATTTGCTCCGCTCATTAGAGGTGTGTGAAGAGTAGGAGGAACTTTTCCAATTAACTCAAGGCCTAATAAACTACCAAGTAAAAGGACCCAAAGAAGACTTATAAAAGACATAATTTTAAAAACCTCAATTTTCAAAAACTTTATTTTGAAGGACAACTCCTTCATCGCTTAATAAACAACCAGAAATGAGTTCATCCTCTTTATCTAATTTAATTACACCATCTTTTATAAATGGTGTAATCAAAGATGTTAAGTTCTTAGCATAAAGTGAACTTGCATCGTAAGGAACTGATGAGGGTAATTCGCCAGCCCCTATAAGTTTTACACCATCTTTGATAATAGTTTCATTTGATTTTGTTCCTTCGCAGTTACCTCCTTGAGAAACTGCCAAGTCAATCACTACTGCACCAGACCTCATTTTTTCAATCATTGAAGAGTCTATTAAAACAGGGGCCTTTTTACCTAGAACTTGCGCAGTACAAATAGCAACATCAGCTTCAGATAAATATTTAGTTAAAGTAGCCTTCTGTTTTGAAAGGAATTCAGGTGTTACGGCTTTTGCATAACCTCCTGCCTCTCCTGGCTTTTCGTCCACTTCAGGAAGTTCTATAAATCTTGCTCCTAAGGACTCTGCTTGTTCTTTAACAGCAGGTCTAATATCAGATACAAAAACTATTGCACCAAGTCTTTTTGCTGTAGCAACTGCCTGCAATCCTGCAACTCCTCCACCTAGAACCACTACTTTGGCAGGTTGGACTGTCCCTGCTGCAGTCATAAGCATTGGGAAATATCTATCTAACTCACTTGCCGCTAAAAGAACTGCTTTATATCCAGCAATATTAGCCTGTGAAGAAAGAACATCAGAAGATTGAGCTCTACTAATCCTCGGAAGCAACTCTAGTGATAAAGCTGAAATCTTATTACTATTTATAATTCTAAGAAGCTCTTTATTACCATATGGGTTAAGGAGACCAAGAAGAACAGCTCCTTTCTTTAATTTAGTTAAATTATCCTCTGAAGGGGTTTGAACACAAAATATTAAGTCCGCTTCACCCCAAATTTTTTGATCTAGGTTATTAATTATTGTTCCACCCGATTCTTCATATGATAAGTCACTAAATCCTGATAATTTTCCTGCTGAACTTTCAATATAAACATCACATCCTAGGCTTTTTAATTTCTTTACCGCTTCTGGTGTAGCTGAAACTCTTCTTTCACCAGAGCATGTTTCGGAAGGAATAAGTATCTTTGTCAATTTATTTATTTTTTTAACATACTAAATATAAATTGAAGAAAGTCAAAAGTCTTGGATTTTTGTTAAAAATATATTTTCTTTTCTATAAAAAATAGCTATGTAGAATATATAAGTACTAAATAATCCAAATGAGTATAAAAGCAATCGAATGTCCTGATGGAGTATGTCATAGTCATCATGGTGGTCATGCTGTTCCAAGACAAGCTATGCAAAAAAATCTAGAAAAGCATGGTAAAGATTGGTGCGAGAAATTAGCCGAGAGAATTTATGAAATGTCAGTTGATACTTATTCTCAGACAGTCATGCCCAGTCTACACTCTGCAGGTTGGCAAAGAAGGCATTTAGATTGGGAATTCAAGCTTGCAGAAAATGATTCTGAGCCTGATGAAGCTCTTGTTGAAGGAATTATCAATGCCACAGAAAGCTTTTTAAGGAGTAGTGAGGTGCATCGATTATTTATTCAGGAATTAGTCCAAGGAACATTTGAAGAAGCAAATGACAAAAAAATAATTTCTAAAGCAATAAAATCTATCATTGAAGAAGAAATTGTTAGTTCACTAAGAGAAAAAAAAGAAACTCTTTTGAAGAAAATATCTGCAAAATTAATATCAGAAGAAAAAATTAGCGAAGAACTTGCAATAAATTCAGCCAAAGAGGGTTTCGAGGAAGTAGAAAGGCTACTTGCAAATCACAGCGAAGCAGTTTAACCCTAATTCTTTATATTTTCTTTATATTTTCTTTATAATTGCCTCAAAAATAAGCTCAAATATAAATTAAAAATTAAATTATTGTTTTGAAGTACAAAGTTGTAACTTATTAGACCATATATATATTATCTCTTGTGCTTATCTATTAAGAACTTTTTAAGTTTAAATGGAAAATTTCATTAGAAAAAGGATTGATATATCGACCTGTTGGGCTACCAACAGAATTTCTGTAATGGATACTTTAGAAAAATATGAAGACAGTTATGCTATCTCAGAAGAATTTAGAGAGTGGATACTACATATTGGAGAAAAGAGTGAAAATATAAAAGATTCATTATTAATCTTCCCAAAGGAATTAAAAGAATCATTAGACCAAAAAGTCAGCGATTAAATAATAAATCGATCGTGTGAAATCCGACCTACATTATTTGGGTTTATTTATTATTATTAGTAGTGGAATTAGAAAATAAATGGAAAATAAAGAGAAAAATTCAAACGTAGAAAATGTTGTAATTATAGGCTCTGGCCCTGCAGGTTATACTGCAGCAATATATGCAGCACGAGCAAATCTTCAACCTTTGCTTGTAACAGGATTTAATTCCGGTGGTATTCCAGGCGGTCAATTAATGACTACAACATTTGTTGAAAATTTTCCAGGATTCCCAGATGGAGTACTAGGTCCTGAATTGATGGATCTCATGAAGGCTCAAGCGGAAAGATGGGGTACAAATTTATACGAAAGTGATGTTGTCTCAATTAATACTGATTTACATCCCTTTGAAATAAAAACTCTAGAAGGAACGATAAAAGCAAACTCAATTATTATTGCAACTGGAGCAAGTGCAAATAGATTAGGAGTAATAAATGAAGATAAATTCTGGAGCAAAGGAATAAGCGCTTGTGCAATTTGTGATGGAGCAACTCCACAATTCAGAGATGAAGAATTAGCTGTTATAGGAGGAGGAGACTCTGCATGTGAAGAAGCGGTATACCTTACAAAATATGGAAGCAAAGTGCATTTAATTGTTAGATCAGAGAAATTAAGAGCTAGCGCCGCAATGGTTGATAGAGTAAAAGCTAATCCAAAAATTGAAATCCACTGGGACACAAAAGTAGAAAAAGCTAATGGTTCTGAATGGCTTGAAAAAATAGAAACTATTCACTCGCAAGAAGGTAAAGGGGAAATTAATATTAAGGGTCTTTTTTATGCAATAGGACATACACCTAATACTAAGTTCTTAGGCAAAAAAATTGATTTAGATAATAAAGGATATATTGCTTGCAAATCAGGGCGCCCAGAGACATCTATTGAAGGCATTTTTGCAGCAGGTGACGTTGTAGATTCAGAGTGGAGACAAGGAGTTACTGCTGCAGGGACAGGATGCATGGCAGCATTAGCTACTGAAAGGTGGCTATCCGAGAAGAACTTAGCAAAAACTATAGTCAGAGCAACCCCCGAACCAGAAAAAAAACTTAATTCATCAGATTTTAATGAAGAGGAAGTTAATGAAGATACTTTCGATTCAAACTCTGAATGGCAAAAAGGCAGTTATGCATTAAGGAAACTTTATCACGAGAGTAAAAAACCTCTCTTAGTTATTTTTAGTTCCCCAAGCTGCGGCCCATGTCATGTTTTGAAACCTCAATTAAAAAGGGTTATTAAAGAACTAGATGGTGCAGTGCTCGGCGTTGAAATAGATATTGATAAAGATCAAGATATTGCAAAACAAGCTGGTATTAACGGCACACCTACAGTTCAGCTTTTTAAAGAAAAATTATTAAAAAAACAATGGCAAGGTGTCAAGCAAAGAAGTGAGTTTAAAGAAGCTATAAAAAATATTATCTAAAGTAACTGTTTAGTTATCTATTCCTTTTAGGATTATTTTTGTTAGTTGCAGGTCTAGCACCACCACCTGCATTCCTTTCTCGATAAGTTATCCTCCCTCTAGAAAGATCATATGGGCTTATCTCAACTAATACTTTGTCCCCAGCCAATAATTTAATTCTAAATTTAGTCAATTTACCTGCAGCTCTGCATAAACATTGATGTCCTTCAGGTTGCTCTAAGGTAACCAAATAAAATCCATTTCCCTGCTCTTTTTCTATTACACCTGAAGTTTCAATCATTAATTAATTTTTTGCTAAATTTATATTATCAGAAAAAGATTGGTCAAAATTGATTTAAGAAAAATTACCAACTGAAAAATATGTAATTCACTTTAAATTGAAAATTTAATTTCATTAATTATTTGAAGTTGACCATAGTAAAAATTAGCCTTCGCAATTTTTCCAGGATCTTCTAATTGATCAAAAAAAACAAAGCCAAGGCCTTCCCATAATGAAGATCCGCAGACGTTATTCAATTCATTCTTTGCATCTTTTGCAAAATTATCTAGTTTTCGTTCTAGATTTTTAGACCTGGAAACAGACATAACAAATAATAGGTATATGGTACAAATATACTATAAAAGACTAGAATTGCAATATTAAAAAGGTAATCTCTTTTTTTCCTCAATATTTAGATCTGCTTCCATTTCCCTTAATCTTTTCAGTATTTGTTGGTAATAGTCTTTGATATAAATCTCTAGTGATGTAATATCTTCTTTTTTTAGATCCAATATTTCGTAGGTTTTGCTCATGTCAGCATCTAATGATTCTCCACTACTGGTTACTTCTGCAAAAGCTAATCTTTCAGCTACATTTAAAGAATCTTGGAAAAAAGAAACTACTTTTTGAGTCACAGTAATAAGGAAGGGGGAAACTCTAAAAATTTTAGCTTTTTTTTCGCTAGTTTTTTCACATAGGGATATAACTTCGTTTGAATCCCATGCTTTGGGACCAACTAATGGCAATGATGTTCTATAAGTTTTTGGATTATTTACTGCTGCGACAATAAATTTAGCCATATCTTGAGTATTCATATAAGCAATTTTCGTTTTAGTTCCACTTATCCATACTGCTTGACTATCTAAGACTGGGATAGCAAATTGACCTATAACTCCTTGCATAAAAGCTGCACATTTGAAGATTGTATATTCTAGGTCAGAATTCTCAAGAAGTTTTTCAGTACAATATATAATATCCATTAATGGAACATTTCTAAATTTTTCTGTTAGAAGTATTGAAAGAAATATTACTCTTTTTACATTTAAGGATTCACAAGCATTGAATAAATTGAGTTTTCCATTCCAATCTATTTCATAAATACTTCTAGGATCATCCGGTCTACTAGTTGCCGCATCAATAACAACTTCAATATCTTGCAATGAATATTCAATATCGGAATAATTTAATAAATTGCCTTTTGTTAATTCACAACCCCACTCTTGTAGAAAAGAAGCTTTTTTTGGATTTCTCACAAAACATCTTACTTGATGTCCATCTTCTATAGCTTGCTTTGCTATTTGCCTTCCAAGAGTACCTGTTGCTCCTACTAAAAGAATCTTCATATTTAGGATTTACTTAACCTGTAGAACATAACTCACTTTGTTATCTATTCGTGAGAATCAATCTCCCTGAAACTTTAATAATAATGCACCACCAACCAATCCTATTGGGATCAGTATCCAGAAAACTGCCGCAATACTAAAAATTTCTTTAGCCATAGTAAAATTTAATGATTACTATAATTTACATTCAATATACAATTATTTGTCAAAAAAGTAGATAATGCAAATATCTTGAAAATTTTTGAATATATGAATCCCAATTTTAAAGAAGAAAATATTAATTATCCTAATTACTGGAATTGGAATGGTTTTAAAATTTGTTGGAGTGTTATAGGCGAAGAAAATAAAATTCCAATTATCTTTCTCCACGGATTTGGTGCTAGTCGAAAACATTGGAGAAACAATTTAGAATATTTCGCAAAAAGGAATTGTGCTTCTTATTCTTTAGATTTAATAGGGTTTGGAGATTCAGATCAACCTGGAATAAGACAAATTGGTAGATTAAATAATGAGATTTGGTGTAACCAAGTGAAAGACTTTATTGCACAGGTCATAAGACCAAAGAATTCTGGTAAAGTCATTCTTATTGGCAATTCCCTTGGATCATTAGTGGCTTTAACATGTGCTGTTTCATTAGAGGACCAGATTGCAACAGTTATTGCATCGCCTCTACCAGATCAAATTCAGGAAAAAAACAAGAAAATAACAAAGAATCAATTATTGAAAAAATTTAAAGATAGATTCATAACAATATTTTTTATATTTTTCCCTTTAGAGATTATTTTATTTTTAATAACCAAATTAGGGGTTATAAGACTGGGTCTAAATTATGCCTATTTCAAAAAAGATAATATTGATCACGAACTAATAGATTTAGTAATAAAACCAGTCTTAAGGAGTACTTCAGCTAGATCATTAAGAGCAATGTGTATTGGAATGTCTTCAAGAGATGAAAAATTTCAAGCCTCCTACCTTTTAAGAAAACTTAGCGCCTCAAAAAAAGTTCCTTTTTTATTAATTTGGGGAGATAAAGATAATTTCATACCTTTGTTTATTGGTAAAAAGATTGCAAATTTCTATAGATGGGTAAAATTAAAAATAGTATCCGATTCAGGACATTGTATCCATGATGAAGACCCTTCAGTATTCAATAGAATCTCTTATGAATGGATTAGAGATTTAAAAACCTTTTAAAATATGAAACATACACTATCAGTACTTGTAGAAGACGAATCCGGAGCTTTGAGTAGAATCTCAGGTCTCTTTGCCAGAAGGGGATTCAACATAGATAGCCTCGCAGTAGGACCTGCAGAATCCAAAGGGATTTCACGGTTAACAATGGTTGTAGAAGGTGACGATGAAACTCTTCAACAAATGACTAAGCAACTAAATAAGTTATTTAATGTTCTTGGAGTTGTAGATTTTACTAATCTCCCAGCTGTTGAGAGGGAATTGATGTTACTAAAAGTTTCATCGAAAGAAGATACCAGAAGTAAAATCTTAGATATAGTTCAGATATTCCGTGCAAAAGTTGTTGATGTTTCAGATATAGCCTTAACACTTGAAGTAGTGGGAGATCCTGGGAAGTTAGTTGCTTTAGAGAAATTACTAGAACCCTACGGCATTCTTGAAATAGCAAGAACTGGAAAGGTCGCTCTTAAACGTTCTTCAGGAGTGAATACAGAAATGTTAAAAATCAACAAATATTCTCTAGAAATTTAATTATATATTTTGATTTCTTTTATATAGTCTTCTTTCTTGATTTCTTCGAGTACATCAAATCCTTTAATAATTCTTCCAAAAATTGAATATCTTCCGTCTAGTTCTGGAATCTTATTAGTTACAAAAAAAAATTCAGTAGAGGAAGAGTTATTCTTACTAGTCTTAACCATAGCTATTGAACCACTCTCAAAAGTATTAACTAAATTTTCAGTTTCATTAGGATTTTTTATTTGATAGTTGTATCTTGGTTTAATTTCTTCTTTGAATTTTATTTCTAATGGTATTGAAGGACTTGTCTTATTTAGGGTTTGATTTCGTTCAATATAAAATTTATTTTCAGGATTAACACCTCCGTGTATAAATTTTAGTTGGGTATAATTTATTATTTTATAAAATTTTTGATTTACATAAATATTATTTTCTATGTTTTCTAGAAAGTTTGATACTGTTACTGGGTTATCTTTACCAAACAATTCAACCTCAAAATCACCTTTTGAAGTTTTAAAATTAACTATTTTATTAACTTTATTACAAGTTAATTTATTTTTTTGGCAGTAATAATTTGAATCAATCTTATTTCTAAAACTACAAGATGATACCAAAAACAAAATCTGAAAAAAAGATAATGGTTTTAATAAAAAATTTTTTTTTATTTTAAACCCTCCAAATTAACATTCAAGAATTTCGCCAGCCGCGCTCCTTCTTCTTCAACTTGAAGTAGTGGTTTAAGTTCACCTCCTTCGCTTAAAGGGAGTGGTTTTTTTCTACCTTTGAGTACTAAAGCTATTCTTCTTCTAGGATTAAATCCCTCACTTATGTCTAACTTAACTGATTTAATTTCATCGAAATTAAATTTAACTTCAATTTCTTTAAATAACCCTTTTCTTTTTATTTCTACAGATTTTGATGCTTTATCAAAAGAATTGCTTCCTGAACCGAAGTCTATATAAACCAAATACCATAAATAAAAATTTAATAAATTGGCTATTACTCCATAGGCTCCCATTATTATTCCTTGCGGTATGAACAATAAAGTTGACGGATTCCCGAGAGGTAATAAATCCCTTCCTGTGTAACTAGATAAAGAGGCCAAAAGAAAACCAATACCCCCAATTGTTAGCATTCCACCGATAATGTAATTAGAAATTTTTCTTGACCCTCCAATTTTTTGTTCGATTTTATCGAAAGACGTGATTTCTGAATTCATTTTTATTTTTAAGGCCTAATTCAAATAATTTAACAAACTAAGGGAGTATTCTTACCTAATTTTTAATAAAAAAGTCAGGAAAGCTTTACAAGGCATTTCAGATATACAAATTTTTCCCCACATTACTCTCAATCTTTGTTACAGTCACACCGTATCCCGAAGCTAAAACTATTTCTCATGACGATAGCAGTTGGGAGCGCTCCACAAAGAGGATGGTTTGACATCCTCGATGACTGGTTAAAGCGCGACCGCTTTGTATTTATTGGTTGGTCCGGACTACTTTTACTTCCTTGTGCATATCTTGCTATAGGTGGTTGGTTCGTAGGAACAACATTTGTTACCTCTTGGTACACTCACGGAGTTGCAAGCTCATACCTTGAAGGTTGTAACTTTTTAACAGCAGCTGTAAGTACCCCTGGTGATGCCATGGGACACAGTCTTCTATTTTTATGGGGTCCTGAAGCCCAAGGTAGTTTCGTTAGATGGCTACAACTTGGTGGGCTTTGGAACTTCGTTGCATTACATGGAGTATTTGGCCTTATTGGTTTTATGCTTCGTCAGTTTGAAATTGCTGGCCTTGTTGGAATTAGACCATACAATGCATTAGCTTTCTCAGCAGTAATTGCAGTATTCACAAGTATTTTCCTTATTTATCCTTTAGGACAGCATAGTTGGTTCTTCGCACCTTCATTCGGTGTAGCAGCAATCTTCCGTTATATCCTGTTCATTCAAGGTTTTCATAATATCACTCTCAACCCATTCCATATGATGGGAGTAGCTGGAATTCTTGGTGGTGCTCTACTTTGCGCTATTCATGGAGCTACAGTACAAAACACATTGTATGAAGACACAAGTATTTATACAGATGGAAAGGTTCAAAGTTCAACATTTAGAGCTTTTGACCCCACTCAAGAAGAAGAAACTTATTCAATGATTACAGCAAATAGATTCTGGAGTCAAATCTTCGGTATTGCTTTTTCAAACAAGCGTTTCTTACACTTTTTGATGCTATTTGTACCTGTTATGGGTATGTGGACATCTTCAATTGGTATTGTCGGCTTAGCACTAAACTTAAGAGCTTATGATTTCGTAAGCCAAGAGATCCGTGCAGCAGAAGATCCTGAATTTGAAACTTTCTATACAAAAAATATACTTTTGAACGAAGGTATGCGAGCATGGATGTCTTCTGTGGATCAACCACACGAAAATTTTGTATTCCCTGAGGAGGTTCTTCCACGTGGAAACGCCCTTTAATAATTTATTAAGAGCTCCAAACCAAAGTATTGAAGAGACTGGTTATGCCTGGTATGTAGGTAACGCTAGACTAATCAATTTATCTGGACGTTTATTAGGAGCTCACATCGCTCACGCAGGACTTATAGTCTTCTGGGCAGGTGCAATGATGCTCTATGAGGTTAATCATTTTACTTTTGATAAACCAATGTGGGAGCAAGCCCTAATCTGCATGCCTCATGTAGCTATGTTTGGCTATGGCATAGGACCTGGTGGTGAAGTTACTGATATCATGCCTTTTTTCCAAGTAGGTGTGGTACATTTAATAGCTTCAGCAGTCCTTGGATTTGGTGGAATTTACCACTCATTAGCTGGTCCAGAAAAGCTTGAGCAAGATTTCCCTTTCTTCTCTACTGATTGGAGAGATAAAAATCAAATGACCAACATTCTTGGTTACCATTTGATAGTTCTAGGTGTAGGTGCATTAGCTTGGTCAGTAAACTGGTGTTTTATTGGCGGTGCATATGATACTTGGGCACCTGGAGGTGGAGAAGTACGACTAATAAATCCAACTTTGGATCCAAGTGTGATTTTTGGTTATCTTTTTAGATCACCATGGGGAGGTGCCGGTTCTCTAATCGGTGTTAACTCCATTGAAGACATAGTTGGTGGCCACGTATATGTTGGTGTAATTGAAATCCTTGGAGGTATATTCCATATATTTACAAAACCTTTTGGATGGGCAAGAAGAGCATTCATCTGGAACGGTGAAGGACTTTTAAGTTATGCACTAGGTGGTATATGTGTAGCAAGTTTTATTGCATCCACATTTATATGGTTTAACAATACTGCTTACCCATCTGAATTTTATGGCCCTACAAATGCTGAAGCCTCACAGGCCCAAAGCTTTACTTTCCTAGTGAGAGACCAAAGAATTGGAGCCAATGTAGGCACAACAATGGGACCAACAGGTTTAGGTAAGTATCTCATGAGATCTCCTACAGGTGAAATTATATTTGGTGGTGAAACAATGAGATTTTGGGATTTCAGAGGACCATGGTTAGAGCCTCTTAGAGGACCTAATGGATTAAGCCTTGAGAAAATCCAAAACGATATTCAGCCATGGCAAGTTAGAAGAGCTGCTGAATATATGACTCATGCTCCTAACGCTTCTATCAACTCAGTTGGTGGAATTATTACAGAGCCTAATGCTGTTAACTTCGTCAACCTAAGACAATGGTTAGCTTCAGCTCAATTCTTCCTAGGATGGTTTACATTCATCGGTCACCTTTGGCATGCTGGACGTGCTAGAGCTGCCGCTGCTGGTTTCGAGAAAGGAATCGACAGAAAGAGTGAACCCGCTTTAGAAATGCCTGACTTAGATTAAACTCTAAGCCATAATAAAAAAAGCCCTATCTTTTGATAGGGTTTTTTTTTATTCAATTTTTTTATTTATATAAATTTTTTCTGAGCCATGGCAAACTTAACCCCATTACATTACTAAAACAACCTTCTATTTTTTCAATATATTTACCTCCTATACCCTCCAAAGCAAATCCTCCAGCGCAATATAAAGGTTCATTGGTATCTACATAAATCTTTATCTCCCAATCATCCAATTTGGAAAAATAAATTCTTGAACTTATTGTTTTTCTAATAGTTTTAGTGATTTTAAAAATATTTAAAGTTGAATCAAAGTTTCCAATTAAAAGAGTATGACCAGTATGTAAAAAGCCAAATTCTCCTGACATTTTTGTCCATCTACTAAATGCCTCTTCTTTATTAGCTGGTTTTCCATAGGCTTCCCCTTTAAACTCAAAGATTGAGTCACATCCAAGAATTTCCAAAGAACTATCGTTAAATTTTCTAGGCAATGAAATTTTTTGAATATTTTCAGATAGAGTTAAAGCCTTTTGAAATGATAACTCTAAAGCTAAATTAGAAATATTCTCGTCTTTTATTGAAGACTCATCGAAATCACTTGAAAACTGAAGAAAGTCAATTTGACAATTTTCTAGTAATTTTTTTCTAGATTGAGAAGCAGAGGCTAGAATTAACACAAAATTTTTATTGAATTATAGTTGAATATATCAATTTATAAATTTCAAAATTAATATAAATTTCTTATGGAAAGTGAAAAAAAGTTGAATGCAATAAAAAAACCAATAATGGTCTTGGGAACTTCTAGTGGTGCAGGCAAATCATTAACAGTTACAGCTATTTGCAGGATTCTTAAAAATTTAGGTGAAGAGCCAATACCTTTTAAAGGCCAAAATATGAGTAACAATGCTTGGGTTGATCGGGAAGGGGGGGAGATGGCATATTCACAAGCACTTCAAGCTTTTGCTTGTGGTATTCATCCTTGTTCAGAGATGAATCCTATTTTATTAAAACCACAAGGTAATTCAATAAGTGAGGTTATTCACCTTGGCAGAAATATAGGAACCACAACCGCAAAAAATTATTACAAAGATTGGTTTATTCCTGGATGGGAAATAATCAAAAAAAGTTTAAAATCTATTTATAAAAAAAATCCAAATTGTCGTTTAATTATCGAAGGAGCTGGCAGTCCAGTAGAAATGAATTTAATTCATAGAGACCTTACTAATTTAAGAATAGCTAAGTATTTAAGGGCAAATTGCATTTTAATTACTGATATTGAAAGAGGTGGCGTATTTGCACAAATAATCGGGACTCTTGAATTAATGAAACCTGAAGAAAGGAAACTTATTAAGGGAATTATTATAAATAGATTCAGAGGAGACCTTTCATTATTTGAAGAAGGTAAAAAATGGATAGAGAATAAAACTCAAATCCCTGTTATTGGAACTATTCCTTGGTTAAACGATTCATTTCCTCCAGAAGATTCTTTGGATTTATTAGAAAAAAATTCACGTTTCAATAATCCTGAGATCAAAGTTGGAATTATAAAATTGCCATCTATAAGTAACTTCTCAGATTTTGACCCATTAGAAAATGAAGAATCAATATTAATTGAATGGCTTGGAAAATCGCAAAATTTGAGGAAATATGATTTTATTATTCTGCCTGGTAGTAAACAAACTATTAAAGATCAAATATTTCTTGAAAAGACTGGTTTGTCTAAGGATATAAGGGAATATTCAAATAATATGGGAAATATTATTGGAATATGTGGCGGTTTACAAATGTTAGGGACAACACTTGAAGATCCTTATTTTAAAGAGGGATCCAAAAGTTATTCTGAACAAAAAATCAAAGGGATTGGATTACTACCATTAAAAACGACTTTCTTTGAAAAAAAGTTAACCCGTCAAATCAAATCTGAATCTATATGGCCATGCCAATCAAACATTAATGGATTTGAAATTCATAATGGCCAAACTGTATTGGATAACATGCAAAGCTCATTAAAGATTAATCCCATTTTCAAAGATTTAGATCTAGGTTGGTACAAAGAAAATAATAAAGGTGGAACTATTGCAGGTACATACATTCATGGGATCTTTGAAAATGATATTTGGAGAGACCAATATATTAACTTAATAAGGAAGAGTAAAAATTTACCAATGTTAAATAAAAAATCAATATCTTATAAAAAGAAGAGAGAATCCATTATTAATAATCTTGCGAATGAATTCGATAAACATTTAAATCTCACATCATTTTTAATTTGAAAGAAACAAATATAAAAGTCATATGGCCAAATAAGAATGAAACCTTTGTTTCAGAGGGAGATGATTGGTTATCTTCTGCTGAAAAAGCAGGTTTAGAAATTCCGACTGGTTGTCTGACAGGAAGTTGTGGAGCCTGTGAAATAGATGTAAATGGTGAAACAGTAAGGGCTTGTATCACTCAAATTAAAAATAATAAAAAATGTAAGTTACAGGTTTCTTTAACTACAGACCCCTTTTGGGAAAACTAAATTTCACTAAACATTACCTATTATTAGAAAAAGAAATAGATAATAAAAAAATGATCCTAAAAATGTGTAGATTAAAATCACCTTCTTCTTGATTTTTGAACAGGCAATAATATAACTTCCCAAAACATGAGGAAGGATTGGGAAAGATCTTATTATTAAAATATAGAAAGATCTAAAACTAACATTTGCAAAAATTTTATCCAAATTATTTTTTTCTTTTTTTCTCAAAAACAATATATTTCTAAAAAGTCTGGATTTAATTTTTCTCAAGATAAGAACTTGAATTACACTTAAAATAGTTAAAGCAGGAGAAAAAAATAAAATATAATATAACCCAAAAATCTTTATTAATATAAAGTCAAAAATAATTGAGAAAGGAAGGCCTAAAAATATAGAAATCATATTTAAGGCTATCAAATATCTGTATTGAATATTACTAAGTAGGGATTCAATATCATAGTTATACTTAAATATTAGAGCCAAAAAGTAAACCACTAAATAGGTAAAAAATATTTTAAAAATTACTGATTTAAAATTCAGGTCTTTTCTATTCATATAAGATGACCGTCCCAAATGATTATCAAAAAAATAGAGCGTGTGATATTAAATCACATCCAATAGGGGCAATTATATAACCATACAGGAAGTCTTTATAAGGAGGATTCATATTATCATCAACCATATCCAAAACAACATTTTTGTTTTTTATAGTAAACTCTTTGAATAATATAGGAAAGTTAATACAAGGACTTAGTTTGCATAACAAAGCCTCTATTACAAGAAAACTATATTGAATATATTATTTTGATCAAAGAATAATTAATCTTTTTTAGATTAAGAATAAAAAACATCCCGCAATAAATCCACTTATATGACCCAATAAGCTTACTCCTGGGAATAAAGAGAAAATAAATCCTATAAGACATATGGTATTTGTCATTTTTTGAACTTCATAATTAGATTTTAAACCAATTTTTTTACCTAAAAAATAGCTCTTTCCATAAAAAGAAGTTAATAATAAGAATCCAAAAAAAGCATAAATTATGCCACTAAATCCTAAAGCGGCATAATTCGGATAGGTATTAAAAAAATATGATAAGATCTTCTCGTAAAACCAAATAATAAAAAAATTTAAAAAAGAACAAATTAAAATAAATTTCAGATAAAACAAACTGCTTTTAATTCCAAGTCTCATCAGAAAATATCTAGTGATAATTATTCCACCAAGATTACTTAATAAATGATTTAAATCTGCATGGACTAGGATTGATGTGAAAATCCTATAAGGTTGATCACTAATTAATCTTGGTACAAAGTATAAAAATTCTTTATCAAGAATTCCAATTAAATCTGTAAAAATAAAAAATGAGATTAAAATAGATGCGCATACAATGTATTGCCAATCATATTTAGATATTGAATTATTAAGAGACATAAATAAAAATATCTTTATTCAAATTACCAGAACATTTTATCTACGATAATAAATTTTTAATGCTCTTACAGTCGATTTTTCAGGGGGTGAATTTATTGATATGAATAATATGTAAGCAAATTAATGATTTTCGTACATTTTTCTATAATCATTATGCAATTTTTCAGTTGCTAATCTTCTTTTCTTCATCGCATCTCTAATCAAATCCATTTCATGGGATTTTTGATTGAGGATAGTGAAAGGAGTAATGAGTTTCATAAGAACTCCTGTATTTACACTAATATTATCCTACTTTTCACTTGAAATTCATAGGGTATTTCTACCAGAGTATTCGTGCTTTATTTCTCTCACTACTATCTTTCCATATTCAGTTGGAGTAATAAAATTTTTAATCACTTCACCTAAAAAGTAATTTCCCTCACCCTCAGGAGAAAGTACAATCTCTCCCTTCTTTATTTTTTTAGAGATCATCCAAAGGAATCCACCAACACTCATAAAAATAAAACCCAACTATACAGAAATTTATATTTCTTAGAACTCTTCTCTATCAATGCAATTTGAATTAGAACTCAAAAAATCAAGAGTGTAAATTATCCTATTAAACCGTAGAGGGTGTTAGTGGAGATGGATACATGAGACACTCTCAGACACTTACTGAAACTGGTATTATCGAGAATAAGTAAAATTACACCAAAATTCCCTCCAACACTTCTTGTTATTTATTGACACGATATTTAAAATAAGAAAAAGAGTAGTGGTATGACTAAGTGGGATGATAATTCTTGGCAGAAAGATTTCTTGAACATGAAATCTCATTCTCCTTCAGATGCAAAACTCTTGATGGGAGGTGTAAAAGGTTTGAAAGATGCTTGGCGATTAGGTGTTCTGCACGTTGAATACGAAAGGCTGAAGAGAAAACAGGAAGAACAGCAACAGCAATTAAAGAAAAAATAAATTGGCAAAAAGAATTATTAGAAAGTGGAAGATTTAACGATAAATTTTCCAAGAATCTATTAGAGCATGGTGCAAAAAATTTTATGCAAGGTATCTATTTTGGGTATATGTATTCCAGATAGAGAAAGATCAGAGGTTTAGATAAAGATGATCCAATAGAAAATACGGGACAAATGCAATCATCATTCAATGATTTTGAGAAGAAAATCAAATAAGAATATTTATAAATTACTTTTTATATTGTCTGACCATTTTTCCCAACAATAAGTTTTCCCATATCTATATTTTACCTACTTTTTCTTTTTGCTAATAAGAAGTTGCGATAAGGGATCTTAAGCAAAAACTCCCGCCAACACATCCGCCAACGCAGGATTAAAACTCTATGAACATCTCTTGGCACCTATGAACAGGTACATAACGCAAATTGATTGGTATCACTAATTGCTGAATATCCTGAACAAATATGAACAGGTATGAACACAAGAAAAAACGGAGAGGGTGTTCATAGAAACAGTTTCAAATGAACAGTCCTGAACAAGTATGAACAAGTGTTTAATAAAAAAATTTAAAGATCACAAACATATCACAAACAGACAAGACCCAAAACTGGACTAAACTCAATCAAGTTAATTTATTTTTTTGTTAAAAATATTTTCATATAATCATTTCTAGGGGTTTGACAAAACCTAAAACTTTAAATATCTGGAGAGGGTGATAGTCGATTTGGAAGGACATGTCTGGGCATGGTACAAATCAAACAATTCCATTCGTTTTTCCATGGGACACTTTGATTTTTTTTACTAAGACTTTTATATCTCATATATTTCAAAAAATCATACTGCAGCAATAAGAGAGATGGTAAAAATCACTAAAAACAATGCAATTATTAATACACTTGCAATCCAATATCCAACGATATGATTTTTTTTAGTTGGATATCTTAAATAATATTCTTTCCCCTCAATAGAAATTATTGACGACCTAGTAAGAAATATAACTACAAAAACACCGCCTATATATGGCACAGAAACTAAAAATATCCATTTCCAAGACATGCCAACATCTCTAATTCTTCTAACAGTTAGTGGAAGAGCAACCCAAATACTTCCAAAAAACAACAACAAACCTATTAAAGAGATGATATACATAGGTATTGATATGGCAACTGAAAAACTAGAATTAACCCCACTAGTAAGTGCAATAGCAGAAAGAAACAAGACATAAGATATTACAGTGACAATCGAATTTAAAATTACAAAATGCCAATATTCCTTTCTGGTTGTCTTTCCTTTAAAATCAAAAGGTCTTTTCCAAGCAGAGAAATAAGAAGTAAGCATAAAAAAAATTATTTCTGTAATTTTAGTCCTTGAAGATATAAAAGTCACTGATAAAAAATCTCTAGGAATAATCTTATTCAATTAACTGGGATTTTTATCGTATAAACGTAATGCAGAGGAATTCTATTGCACTCAAAATTTCACCAACTTGTGCCTATTAGTTGAAATGTCTTTAATATGACTTGGAAATCTCCCCTTCTCGCACTGCATAGCATCGCAATTAGTTTTAGCAAAACGGAGAGGGTGGGATTCGAACCCACGAATAGTTGCCTATTAAACGATTTCGAATCGTTCGCTTTCGACCACTCAGCCACCTCTCCTCCTTTTATTAAGTATGAACATAATCTAAGAGAAGTTAAGATATAACTTAATATCTTAAATTTTTAATCCCATCCTGCATCTTTCATCATTCTTATTGCAACAGAGTTATATTCACCAAGGTCTTCTACAGTAACCATATCAGGAGTAAATTCTCCAAAGTCTTTAACAATGGGATTTTGATTAACCTCTTTCAAGGGATGTTCAAAAGTTGGAGCAGCTAAACCTTTACTTCCTTCAGGAGAGGCCAAGAATTCAAGCAAAGCAATAGCTTCATATTTATTTTTTGCATATTTTGCAACACCGCCAGCACTTATATTTACATGTGCAGGATTAGGAGTAAGGACTGTTGTTTTTTTTGCATATAAAGCATCTCTTCTTCCATTAACACCTGCTAACATTCTTGCAACATAATAATGATTAACAATTCCTACTCCACATTTTCTCTTGGAAACTGCTCTAATTATTGCAATATCTCCTGGGAAGAATGGTTGGGAAACGTTCGAAATCATTCCGCTTAACCAATCTTTAGTTTTTGATTCACCTTTGTTAATTATTTGATTAGCAACTAAAGATTGATTATATGGACTTTTTCTATTTCTCAAACATACTTTTCCTTTTAGAGAAGGATCAGCTAAATCAGCGTAATCATTAATCTTGCTTACATCTACTACTTTTGGATTAGCAACCATAACTCTTACTCTTCTGGTTAATGCATACCATTCCTTTTTTGGATCTTTCAATCCAACAGGAACATCATTTTCTAAATTAGAAGATCCTATTGGTTGAAGTAATCCAGCCTTGGCTGCATTAGTAATTCTTGCGGCATCTACTAGCAATATTAAATCTGCTTGAGAATTCTTACCTTCTCGTTTTAATCTTTCAATTAAAGATATACCTGCCGCTTCTATAAGCCTAACTTTAATTCCAGTTTCTTCTGCAAATTTTTTATAAACACTTCTATCTGTGTTGTAATGTCTACCCGAATAAACTTTGACTTCTTTTTCTGTTGAATTAACTGGAATATTTATATTCATTAAAAATGTACATGTTAGTGCTGTGTAAAAAAATTTTCTGAGTTTTTGCACTTTTTCAAATTAGTATCTATGGTTACTTTATCTCTAACTACCCAACAGGGGCTCTAAAAGACATTTTCTATACTTAACTTTGTATCATTTTTTATATAAGCAATGAATTATTTAACTCATCAATTACTAAATCCTAAAGAAATAAATCTTTTAAAGAAGAATTTATTTTTAAAAGATTTACCATGGGAAGATGGCAAAAAAACTGCTGGTAATCACGCCGCAAAAGTTAAAGATAATCTTCAACTCGATAGAAGTTCTAATATTTCAAAAAAATATACTGAATTAATTGAAAAAAAAATACTTAATGATGTTTTAATAAAGAGTTTTACCGTACCTAAAAGAATTCACGGAACAATGTTCACTAAATCATTACAAGGAATGAAATATGGCAGACATATAGATAATGCTTTTATGTCTACTGGCAGGGCTGATTTATCATTCACTATATTTCTCAATGAGAAAGATAAATATGCAGGTGGTGAATTATTAATTGAAGGCCTTAATTCAGAAAATAAATTCAAACTTGATTCAGGAGGTATCGTTATATATCCCAGTACTTATTTACACTCAGTACAAGAAGTAATTAGTGGTGAAAGAATAGTTGTTATTGGATGGATAGAAAGTTATGTAAAAAGTATCGAGGAAAGAGAATATTTATTTGACCTAGATGCTGGAGCAAGAACTTTACTTGCTAGGCATGGCAGATCTGATGAACTAGACCTTATCTTTAAATCCTATTCAAACTTGCTTCGTACATTAGGAGATTGATAAGAAACATTTTATACATTAAATAGAAAATAAAAATTAAATTGATTAAGATTAAAAAAAAAGTTATCTAATGCCTAAAAAAAGTTCTATATCAATTTTCTTAGCTGCAACAAGTGCACTAACTATTGCAACAACTGAAACAAATACTATAAATGCAGGGGAAAATGATCTAGGAGGCTTAAAGGAATGGAATACTGATATGCATGTAGATGCTGATTTTGTACTAGATGCAGAAGCTCAAAGAATTGCTGATGAAGCAGCAAAATCTAGTATGTGTATTCCTATTGGGGAAGGAGAGAATTGTTGGTAAACAAAAAATTTAATAAAAAAAAAACCGCTAAATAAGCGGTTTTTTTAGTAAAACATCTGAAAGATATTTTTTAGAACTTAAAGGTTGTTTCAAGAACAGCACCACTTATATCACGGCCAGCTGTTCCGTTTCTATCTGTACCACCAAATATTGCTGGTGTAACAGAAACAGAATCGTTAACCTTGTATGAATAATAAGCTTCCCAAGCAAATGGCTCTACATTTTCATTTTCAACAGTTTGAGGTTGACCAAAAGCAACACCAATTCTATCGTCAGCATTAATCATATCTTTCCAGGTAAGACCTGCAAACCATGCATCTGTAGAGTCTGCTCCTGCTGGAGCATTATCAATCTTAGAAGTGTCATAACCCAATGTAATTTCAGGTGTAGCTGTACCACTTTCCTCAGGTCTCCACCAAGCCCTTAGACCAACGTTTGTACTGTTTAGGTTAGTACCGTTGCCAGCAGGTGTAGATCCAGCATGTCCTCTAGATGTAATACCATTAGCTGTTGAGAAATAATCATCATACCAACCATTGTATTTCATGTTAACGATTGCTGAAACAGCATATTGAGGTTGTGTAAAACCAACTTGAGTTGCCCAGCTAGTTCTTGATTCATTAGTTAATAAACCCCTAGTACTTTCGTTTTGCTTGGAAACAATGTTTGAGCTAACTGCAAATCCATTATCTGCGTTATATGCCCAACCTGCACCACTATCAGTACTAGCTCCATATGCAGCAGCGTTACCACCAAGGGTAAATTGCTTTGTTACGGGCTTATAAATTGATGGAGTTGTTCCATGCATGTAGTAGTTTTCAATTTTTGGACCTACCCAAACAGTATTATTATCTCCAACGGGGAATGAGTACCAAATCTTGTCAACTTCTAAGGCGTCGTTGTTGCCATTAGCTGATGAAAGGTAAGTACCATAAGTCTTACTATCCATGAATTGAGAAGCATTACCTGTCTTAAGACGGACGTATAAGTTATCGTCACCAGTAAAACTTGTATTTAAGTTAACTTGATAAGTGTAAGCAGCTTGTAAACTTTCAGATAATCCACCTTCAGCTTGCTCAACTGCACCTATTTGGAAAACAGCCTTACCATCCATTGTGGTTGTATCGGAGAAGCCACCTGCTTCATATTCATTTTGTCTAACCTCAAGGCCATCAACACGACCTTTAAGCTTTGCTATATCTTCACTAACTTCGTTAATGAATGTTTTGCTGTCAATTCTTGAAGATTTTGTTCCTCTACGGGCGTAGCTGTTAATTTCATCTAAATTGACAACATTGGAAGCTTGAGCAGCCATTGGAGCTATAAAGCTCAAAGATGCTCCTGCTACCAACATTTGTTGGAAGAGTTTCATTTTACCTCACACTAAAGTAACCTAAAAAATTAGGTATCTATACTGTATCGTTAGCGACATAAAAGAAAAGGAATATAAGTTTCATCTCAATGTATCTTTTGATACTTTTCATTACATATAGATATTTTGATTATTAGTTATTTTGTAATGGGAATTCCAAAAACTCTCTTTCCTCTAACCAAGAGGATGCGACTTCTCGTGCTAATTTGCGAATTTTTTCAATATATTGAGCTCGATCTGTAACTGAAATCACGCCTCTTGCATCAAGTAAATTAAAAGTATGACTACATTTAAGAACAAAATCAAGAGCTGGGTAAGTTAATTTCTTTTCGATCAAATTATTTGCTTCGGCTTGGTAAATTTCAAATAATTTCCTGAGATTCTTAGGACTAGATTCAGTAAAATTATATGAGCACTGACTTTTTTCAAATTGAAGCCAAATATCACTATATTTAAGATTTTTGTTCCAATTTAGATCCCAAATACTATCCTTATCCTGCAAGAACATTGCTATCCTCTCTAATCCATAGGTGATTTCAATTGGAATTGGATTACAATCTATTCCTCCGCATTGTTGAAAATAAGTAAATTGAGTTACTTCCATACCATCCAACCAAACTTCCCAACCTACACCCCAAGCGCCAAGTGTTGGCGACTCCCAATTATCTTCTACAAATCTTATGTCATGATTCTTAGGATTAATTCCTAAAGACTCCAAAGATAATAAATATTTTTCCTGTATTTCATCTGGTGACGGTTTAATTATTACTTGATATTGAAAGTAATGTTGAGCCCTATTTGGATTATCGCCAAAACGTCCATCTGTAGGTCTTCTGCATGGCTCTGAATATGCAACACTCCAAGGTTCAGGTCCTATAACCCTTAAAAAGGTATGTGGATTCATAGTTCCAGCACCTTTTTCAGTATCATATGGTTGCATTATTAAGCATCCTTCTTCAGACCAAAATTTATTTAAGTTTTGAATTATGTCCTGAAAAAACATCTATAATTAACAATTTTAGAAATTGGGAGTAATCCCATAAAATATAATAACAAAGCTTACTAGAAATATTAATAAAAATACTTTGATAATTATAGTTTTACTAATAAAAACTTCTTAGAAAAGTTAGCAAAAAGTAATTCATATAATCGCATTTAGGCAAACAATAAGGAATAACCAAACTTATTTCTGAAATAGTTGTCAAACTATTAAATTCTTAGAATTAAATGTTATTGATCAAAACATAAATCAAAGTTTAATTAATAAAAAAATCTAGTGGCAATGGCCCAAAAGTACTAGATTCTATTGATTCATGGTCATACTGACAAGTTAATAAAATACCTTCTCCAAGTCCACTTTCAGGCCTAATAAAAACATTACCAGTTTTTTGATTACCTTTTAGGAAAACACCTCCAACAGCATGAAGAGATTCTAAATCCATGAATTTAACCGAGGAATATTTTTTAGAAATTGATTTTAATGCCGCAATAGCATCAAGATCAGAAGGTGCCATTATTCCTATTGTTATCCAATCGGCATTTAGAATATTTAATTCAAGCTCTTCTAGAAGTTTATTTTTTTGTCTTTTACTTAAATTAGGAGCTGATCTAAGACTGTTTAAATCAAATAAATTATTTATTTCCATTTAAGTAATTAAAATGAGAATTAATTTTTATCCAAATGTTCTACCATTCCATGACCACATTGAGGAAGGTACATCCTCGAAAGAAATATAAATCTTATCTATTGGGATTCCCATTTTCTCATGCAAAAAATTAGATATTGGCTTTGCCATTTCTGAAGGATTTAAAGAGCCTATTGACCTAATTTCTAAAAAGCAACTAGGGCTTTGGTCGTTAAAATACATTACGGAATTATCATCTAATTTAGCCATAACAAATCTTTTTGATTTATTTGTTAAAGATGAAACTAATATTGAAATGTCTTCAAGTATTTTTTCTTTGTCCTCAACGTTTACTGAAGTAGAAATATTAATATAAGGCATATTTATACAGCTAAATAATCTTTTTGAGAGTCAGTCAGGAGATAAACAGTTTTATTTTTAGAAACTCTTTTTGATGATAGATATGCCATATCGTATGAACTTATTCCATTTTTGTAGGGATTGAAAAGAGCTTTTTTAGACCTACTTTTTTTGCTCCTTTTAAATTCAATCATTATTAATTAAATTATTAATTAATAATTTAACTTTTTTTGAATAGATGTCTAGTTTTTATCAAAAATTTTAATTATTTAAATAGAAAGTACATTTCTAAAACACAATTTGAATTTTTATTTACTAAATTAATTACTAAATTATAAATAACTTTAACTCTTGTTTTGGAAGTTTTAAATAATTATCAGAGAAAAAAACTTGATGAGAGTAATGATGAAGAGTTTTATTCTGAACCAAAATTTGTTTATCATCTAGATGCAAACTTCAGGCAATATTTGTCAAGTGTTTACAATAATGAAATTTCAGATAGTTCAACTATTCTCGATTTAATGTCCAGTTGGGATAGTTATTTGCCTAAAGATAAAAAATTTAAAAAAGTTATTGGGCATGGATTAAACAAGAAAGAACTTGAAAAAAATAAAATTTTTGATTCTTATTGGATACAAAATTTCAATTTAAATCAAGAAATTCCACTAGATAATGAAAGTGTTGATTATTGTTTAATGGTGGCTGCCTGGCAATATCTACAATATCCAGAAAATTTAACCAAAGAAATTTTAAGAATTTTAAGTAGTCAGGGAAAGTTTATAATTTCTTTTTCAAATAGGGCATTTTGGCATAAGGCTCCTAAAATATGGACTGCATCTACTGAAGAAGAGAGAGTCAAATATGTAAGAAAAGTATTAATCTCAAACGGATTTAATGAGCCAAAAATTATTCAAAGGTTTAATGAACCTGTACCTAACATCTTTAATTTTTTAAATAAAGACCCATTTTATTGTTTAATTGCGACTAAAGAGTAAATAATAACTTTGATTCATTGGCGAAAAAATCTAAAATAATAATACATAGCCATACCTTTAAATTTCTACTACTATTGGATAGTTGAAATCAAACATATGGGCTCTAAAAGAGAAAAATATCCTGAAAAATGTCCCTGGGATCTTGGACCAAATCAACATTTAGCCAAAAAAGAGAACTGGACTTTAAGATTAGGAGAAGCGAATGTATGCTTTAGCAAAAATAAACTAGATAATAATTATTTTCATGTAATCAGTAATGAAAATGAAGAACAAATTTTAGCTTTCAGAGCAAGGCTCTTATATCAAAAACTATTGGATAAAGGATTTAGATTGGTTGAATAAAAATATTAGTTTAATAAAGATATCTCTTCGAAAACAAATTTCTGTATTTCTTCTTCTTGATTTTTGTTGAAATTTTTTATTGTTCTTGAATTTAAAATCCAATAATCCTCTTTACCTATATTTATAAATTGATCCTCATATTCCAATTTTTGTGAATTTGCCTTGAGTGTATCTGAATCAATTTGTTGACTAGTATATTTTTTACTGAGGCAACCTATTCCTGTATCTAAGAATTCTTCTACAAAAATTTCAATTATAGTTCCATGAATTTTTCTATAGACCATATTAATACGGTCATTTTTAACTCTATATCTATCACCTTCATTTTTACCAGATACACTCATTTCAATACCACTTTCAGAACTTTTAAGTAAATTAAAATTATTTTCTGAATGAACAGATTGGAATTCTCTCTTTACCCTATGTATACATACTTCAAATAACTGAGAGGCAATACTTTTAACAATTTTGACATTATCTATTTTTTGAATATCTGGTTTAAAGTCTTTGCCTAATAAAAAGTTACCTTTATAAATATTATTATTAATCAAAAGAATACATTTACCTTGGTAACCATTAAAGTCATTCTTCCAAGTGTACCTATTTTCATAAGCCTTTCGAAAAATCTCCTTACAATTAATTTCTTTTAGATTCTCCACTAATTTTTTTTAAACTCTTGAAAATAATTCTACAAAAAAAAACCTCTCTAGCTAAAGAGAGGATATTTATTTTCAAATTTAACTATTGTTGTGTAATTTTTGCGTTTTCCATATTGTCAAAAGCTTGACCAATTTTCTTAAAGTCAAATCCCATTGCTCTTAGAGCATGCCATAAATGACCTTGTAAGAAAAAGAATCCCAAATAGAAATGAGCATTTGCAAGCCAAGCTCTTGCACTATATGTTCCAGAACCTAAATCAACTGTATCAGTAAAATAAGGAGCGAACTCAAATTGAAGCTTTAGAGGCTCTCCATATAAATCAACTGGGTATATTGTTGTGTTTGAAGCGCACCAGAATGCAGCCACAAAAGCCATATAGGAAACACCTACTACTGAGTAAGACAAAATAGCCTCTGCACCTAGTAAACCTCTACCTTTGAATTCTGTATATTCACCAAATTGCTTAGTGAAAATGTGGAAGATTCCGCCAATTATTTCTAAAAAGGCTAGAAATGCATGACCTCCCAAAACATCTTCTAGACTATCTATTTTTAAAAAGTCAAATTGATGATTCCAGATAGCAGCAATATCCAAATTGTAAATTACTTGTCTTGTTGAACCAATCGCAGGGTCATAGATCCCATGCCATTTAGCCCATTCTACAAACCAAATAGCTCCTATCCCTAGGAAGATTAGATGATGGCCAAGAATAAAAGTTAATTTATCTGGATCATCCCATTCAAAATCGAATTTTCTTGGCTTACTGGTTTCAGGATAATCTGCAAGATCCCCAGCAAATTTAGTGGAATGTAATAATCCCCCAGCACCCAATACAGCAGAGAAAATTAGATGCAATGTGCAAATTACAACGATTCCATATGTTTCAGTAATAACTCCATTTTCAATACCACCGATCCCAAGACCTGCGAGGTGAGGTAAACAAATTAATTTTTGTGCACCCATTGGAATACTGGCGTCGTAACGAGCTAACTCAAATAATCCAAAAGCACCTGCCCAAAACATCATAAGTCCTGCATGAGCAGCGTGAGAAGCTATGAATTTACCTGAACGGCCAACAACACCAGAATTTCCTGCGTACCAGTCATAGGTGACATCAGATTTTCCGTAAGTTTGTAACACTTGATTTAAATAAACAGCAAATTGAGCATATTGCTAATCAGTGTATTTTTTTACATGTTCTTTACAGATTTAATTACTTATGTAAAAAAAACATATTGTGAAAGAACAAATGTTACAAATAGGAAAAGTAATATCATTGAAAGCTTAAGCCAATGAAGGAATTTCTCCCTTAAGCTGAGAAGCCCATGTTTCAAGTCGTGAATCAGTTAAATCAGATTCACTATCCTCATCAAGAGGTAATCCACAAAAGCTCTCTCCAATAACACTTTTAGACTCATCGAATGTATATGAAGCTTTATCTACGTAACCGACCATTTCGGCGCCTGCTTTAGTGAAGTAGCTATGAAGTTCTTCCATTGCATCACAATAATTTTCTGTATAGGTAGAAGAATCTCCTAATCCAAAAATTGCAACCTTTTTACCTGATAAACTTAGTTCACCAATATCCTCTAAGATGGAATCCCATGCAGTTCCTGATCTTTCTTCATCTGCTCCTGTATTCCAAGTAGGAATCCCACAGATAATCCCATCAAGAGCTTCTAATTCTGAAAGATCATCAACGTCAGATACATCTTTAGGTGCCTCTGCTGAAGAGATAAAGTTGTGAAGACGATCAGCTACGTCTTCAGTTTTTCCAGTTGTAGTTGCGTAATAAATTCCTACAGTCATAACTTCAAAATGTTTACCTTAAAATAATAAAATCAAAAAACATTAAATTAATTTCTTTAAAAACTTTTTCATGTAAAATTTTATACTAATCAAGGTAAGAAAAATTTTTTAAGAATAATGCATATAAAACATTTAAAACATCGTGACTGAAAAATTCCAAAATGATATCAATAATCTCGTTGAAGAATTTAACTTTAGAGGGGTGAAAAATTTTAAATTAATTGTTTTATTTGGATTATTAGGAGACTTTGATAGTTTTGAATATGCAATAAATTTGAAAAATTTTATCGTTAATCATCCCGATAAAAATTTAGATATTTTTGCCATTGCTATTGGCAACCAAAAGGGGAAAGAAAAATTCTGTAAATTTACTGGCTTTCGTGAAGAAAATTTAATAGTTGTTTCTGACAACCAAATCCATAAGAATCTAAAAGTCTCAAGTGGATTAGATATAGGTTTAGGAGGTTGGATCAATATGCTTTTGATGCTATCTGGAATAAATTCTTTTAAAACAATCAAAGAAGTTGTTAGAGGTTACACAGGAGACCGCAAAGCAAAGCAAATCTATTCGGAAGTTGACAAAATTGACGTTTTAAAATTTCTAAAATTTTCAGGTAATTCTTTTAGACAGGTTTTTGGGGATGGTTATTTGAGACCATTTGAATTGGCAACATTTAGATTAAATAATATGAATGAAATAATACAAAATTGGGGCGATTATATTCTTAAGGAAGAATATCTTCCTCAAAGAGGTGCTTCTTTTATATTGAATGATAAAAATCAAGTTATTTATAAATTTTTTTCAAGTGATGTGCTTGGATATTCATCAAACATGAGGGATCCTTTACGATTTTTATCTGATTTAATTAAAGAATAATTTTTAAAATCTTTTAATGAATATAGACATAGATATTTTCGGATATTTTGCAGCGCTTTTAACAACAGCTGCATTTCTACCTCAATTGATAAAAACTTTAAAAACAAAAAAGGCAGATGATGTTTCTTTGACGACTTTAATAATGTTTATTTTCGGAGTTTTGTCTTGGATTATTTACGGTTATGAAATTTCGTCTACACCAATATTAATAGCTAATTTAATTACCTTAATCTTAAATCTATTGATATTAATCTCAAAAATATATTTTTCAAAAACCTTGAGTAACGAATAATTATTCTAATGGTATTAAATTTTTTAAATATTACTCAAATTTAAATTATCATATAAATAAATTTTGCTGATCTTGAAAACTACAAAATGCTGGGTTTGGTTTAAAGGTAGCCTCAACAATGGTGGTTTTTGGAAAGAAGGGTTTACTTGTACCTTTGATGAGAAGCCTGGGGTTTTAATAGAAAGTCCTTCTTATGTAACTTGTAGAGTGCCAAATTGGAGAGTTTTAACAAAAGAACCAGAAGATTTATACAAATCTCCTTTAATACCTGATAAAGCAATATGGAAAATAATTTAAATTATCCATCTATGATAAAAAAAATTTTACTGTGCTCTGGCAAGTTAATATTGCTTTATAAAATATTAAATTAATACCATCTTCTCTCTTTTCATAAATATTATCCCTTTCTTGATTTTTGGTTTTTTTCTTGGAAAAAAAAACCCAAAGATTTCTGAATATATTGCAAGACCTCTAATAAGATTTGGGATTCCATTAAGTGTAATGGGACTTTTATTAAAAGAAGGTATAGATATAAACTTAATTAAAAGTGCAATCTTAGCTTTTTCTCTAATTGGATTTCTAATAGTTCTGATAAATTTATTACCAATATTTAAAAGCAGGCTTCCAAATTACACCTTGCAGCTAGCAGGGCTAATAGGTAATACATCATTTCTTGGAATACCAATTGCAAAAGCTCTTTTCCCAGATACAGAAACTATAAACTTTACTATCGGATTTGATTTAGGAACAACACTATTCGCTTGGATATTTGGACCTTTTTTTCTTAAAGAAAACTCCCAAAATAAGAGCATCCCAAATATCAAAGGATTATTAAATGCATTAATAAATAGCCCAGCATCAAGAGGTATTATTGGTGTACTTTTGGCATACCTTTTTCAAATAGATAAGATATTAGGTAAATATCTTTTGATACCTACAAATATAGTTATTGCTTTAGCAATAATTATTGTGGGGACAAGACTTGGATTAATAACAAATAAAAAGGGTAAATTTTTTGATCTTAATGAAGAAATTAAGTTCTCAATTATATTAAAGTTATTTATTCTACCTTTTATTATTTTTTTAATAAGCAAATTTTTAAAATTTGACTTCTATCAATCATCAGCAGTAATTCTTCAGGCAGGAACACCAACGGCAATATCCACAATTTTAATGGCAGAAGCTTATGGAGTAAAACAAAAGATTGCTTCAAAAATTCTTTTTACTACAACTTTAATTTCAATAGTTACAATTCCACTCTTAGCAATTTTCATAAAGTCATTTAATTAAACTACTTTAAAAAAATCAAAAAGGTGTTAAAAAGCATAATTACTGAATATTGTAAACATAATGTCCTCATAATTACATAATGTCTTAAGATTTAGGTTATGAAGTCAACAAACTCTGAAAATGAATACATCCCCTTAGATCTAAGGATTTCTTTGAGGAGAGATACTTTAAGGCTCATCTCAGAAATGGCTCAGGATATGGGAATAAGCATTAATGAAGTTTTTAGTTTTTTAGCGGAAGATTCTGTTATTGATCTAGAATTACTAGAAGATTTAAATGAAATTGAAATTCCCAATAAGTGCAGCCCTGATGATCTAAAAAAAGCTATTCTTAAAAAAAAGCTTTGTTAAAATTTCTCAACTTTTCTATCTTTCCAGTCAGATTTATAACCGTTCTTAACTAAATAATTCGAATACTTATTTAAATCATTTTTCTTAACGCGCCATAAATTATAAATTCCATATTCACCTAATTTTTGATGATTAATATTTGACCAATGAAATTGTCTAGAAGAGTAATCATCAATAACTACCAATAAGGATTTATTTTCGTAATTTGGTTGATCCTCATAATTCTTTCTCCTATCATTATTTAGTCTCTCTGACAGATTAATTAATCCTTCTTTAGTATTTGGTTCATAAAAAACTATTTGTCTCGAATAATAATGTAAGGACGGTTTTCTTATCCCAATCATTGCTAAAGTTTCCCTCCCCTCACGAACACCTAAAATTAATTTTGAGATATTCCTCAAAGGTAATTGCCTTGAAGTATCTGCTAATTTTCTAATTGGGGACATCAAAAAAGATTGTCCAATTAAAAATAAAATTTGAAGATAAAGAATGATATTTTTGTATTTTAAAGTAAATAAAATTATTGCAAGAAAAATAAATAAAGAGAAAAGCAATTTGGCTTTGAAAATTATCCCAGTGCTTATTAAATCTGATGCAAGATTAGGCATTTCAGGATCATTTATTGAACTTAACCAAATATTTGAGAAAAAGAATGCGATTGAGAATCCAAAGAAAATTAAAATATTAAAAATCCACAAATATACGTAAGTTTTATTTGGCTTTTTTAAGTTTATAAAGCTGTTACTAATTAAAATTGCAGCTGCTGGAATTGCTGGCAACCAATAGCTTGGTAGTTTCGTAGCAGAAATACTAAAAAAGATCAAAACTGATGATAACCAGCATAGAGAATATGTATAAAGGGTTTCAGAAGCCCTGCAATTATCTTTTAAATTTTTCAAAAAATCCTCAATAGCTTTAAATATGCCATGATACAAAAAAGGCGTGAATGGTAATGAAGCCAATATCATTATGAAGAGAAAAAACCATATCGGTTCAGCATGATTATTTACAACTGATGTATATCTTTGAAAATTATGATAACCAAAAAAATTGTCCCAAAAAGGCTTCCCTTCTTTTATAAGCTCTAAGACATACCATGGAACACTTATTAGGATTGTTATAAAAAAACCTTTCTTAGGGTATATCTTGCAAAGCAAACTTTTCCAATCCTTCTGACTAAATAAAAAAGATGTAATAGTTAATGTTGCTAAAACAAATGCAACAGGTCCTTTAGTTAAAATTGCAAAACCCAAAAATACCCATGCTGCTATACATTGATCATTATTATCACTTGCCATTCTTCTCCAAAACAAAAGTAGACTAATCCCTAAAGTGCCAGTTAAAAGAGCATCACTCACAGCTGTTCTACTCCAAATAATTATTAATGGAGACAGAGCAAAACCTAACGATGCAACTATTGGAGTTAGGAATTGCTTATCACCTTGCTGTGGCCAACAAAACAAAGTATCTCCGATCATCAACATTAAAAATAATGATCCCAAAGCTGAAGGAAGTCTGGCTGAGAGTGTCCCGAAACTATCCCAAATTTCATTTTTCGGTAAAGAATAAAAAAAACCCATTAGCCAATATATGAGTGGAGGCTTGTCAAAACGAAACATGCCATTAACTTTTGGAGTTAACCAATCACCCGATTCACTCATTGCCCGTGAAGCAGCGGCAAATAAAGGAGGGGTTTCATCCACAAGTCCTGTTTTGCCTAAATCGAAAATAAATATAATAATCCCAGAAACTAACAATATTAATAACGTTATAAACCTTTTTTTTGAGTTGAGAATAATCATCTACTATATTAATTTTACTTATATTCGTTGATTACCTTATTAAGCCAGTTCAAAACCTTGTTGGCAAATATATCTGCCGAAGCATTTTTTTCTACCCATTCTCTACAATTTTTACGCTTTATTTTTTCAATAATCTCTACATATGAAAGCAGAATTTCTTTATTATCAGGTTCAGCAAGATACCCTGTTTGCCCATGCTGAATAATTTCACTAGGTCCGCCCCTTTTATAAGCTATAACTGGCACCCCACAAGCTAGAGCTTCAACAACTACATTCCCATATGCCTCATTCCATTTCGGAGTATTGAGCATCACCCTACATTTACCAAGTTCTTTTTGTAATGCATCGGTTGCTACAAAACCCATCCAATTTATAGTTCCTTGAGGGAATGATTGTTCTATCTTTGAGGCATAGGTCTCATCTTCTATCACCCCCCAAACATTTAGTTTTTCTCCAAGTTCATTGGCTACAAAAACAGCATCCTCTAGACCTTTTTCAGGTGCCACTCTTCCTACCCAGGCCAAGGGTCCCTTTACTGAATCTTGAAAAATATAATTATTTAATTTAAAACCATTACCAATAATTGTTGGTTTTTTTATGAATGGATAATCATTAGCTTGTATTTTTGAATGAAAAGCAAAATTATATGGATGTTTAAAATATACCTTCGAGATTAAATTACTAATTACTGAACTTTCAGAACCCATACTAATAATATGTGCAATTGGTATCTCTACATTTAGAGTCATCCAAATAGGCAACCAATCATAAGACATGTTCAAAAGTACATCTGCTTGTTTCGCGATTTCTAATCCCTTTTCAAGCATTCCTGCTAGAAGTGAATTATCTGGAATACTAGCGGGAGAATTGTAATTTTGATGCTGCCAACTAATTTGATCTTCACCCTCTACAAAATGTAATTTTGCTTTTTCATTACTTTCATATAATTTAGAATTTTTAGGAGCAATCACATCTACAGAATGGCCTAAAGAAAGCAAGCCTGAGACTAAGGAATTCAAAGTCAATTCAACTCCTCCACCTTTACCGCTTCCCAGAAAACCTATTGGAGTGCTTATCAAAACTATTCGCATTATTTAGACTTTTTACAACAAGAAAATAATTAACTAGTAGTGTCAGTAAATTTATTTTCCCATAAAGACCTTCTTTGGCTAACAAAAAATACCGAGATAAGAACAAAAACTACTCCTATCCATTGAAGAATAGTAAGCCTTTCATCTAACCAAACACCTCCACTAAGAAGTGCAAATACAGGAGTTAAAAATGCAAGAGTACTAAATCCAGTTATTTCTTTATTATTAGCAAAGTAGAAAAACAATCCATAAGCTATGGCTCCTCCAAAGATACTTGCAAATGACATGAGGGTCCAATCAAATATTGACCAATCGGGGATTATTTGAAAATTTGATTGTAAGCAATGCTTAATAATTAAGGGGAAACTCCCTAAAACCATATGCCATCCAGTAACAGCAACTGGATCACTTTTGGTACAGGTGAATCTAATTAAAATAGTTCCTATTGCCATAGCAAGCGATGCTGCAAGCATCCAAAGTTCTCCAACGTTAAAAGCCACATCACTTGTAGCCGTATCAGACATTAACCACCAATTTTCTAAAAACTCTTGAGGAACACCTAAGAATACTATTCCTCCTAATCCAAAAAGTAAGCCTAACCATCCTATTGGATTAATTAAATTACCAAAAATTGCCCTTGCTAAAATTGCCACCAATAGGGGCTGAGAATCAATCAATACAGAGCCAAGCCCTGCCCCAGTTTTTTCAATGCCATAAGTAAGAAAAAACTGAAAAAAAGTAGCGTCGACGATTGTAAAAATAAAAAACCACTTCAAATCGCACTTGTAAATTTTTAAATCTCTTTTAAGTAAATATGTTGTTATAAGAACAAGAATTCCTGCAGGAAGTAATCTCAAAGAAGCCACAAACTCCGGTCCTGCACTAGCAACTAAGGGGGTCATTGCCGCCATTGAAGTGCCCCATAATGCAAAAGGGAGTATCATTAAAAACCAATTTAGGATTGAATTCATTAGGTCTGCTGATAATCTTTTTAAAGTAGTTTTAATGTATTTACCTTAAAAGAATGATTTGGCCTTTTAGACGAAAGTCAAAAAAACGACTGGCTCGTATAGTAATTGATGAGCCTATTACAAGTTCAACAAGAGTTTCTGTCCTTAAAGCTCTTAAACAAATTGAGGATAGAGAATTTCCTGCTTTAATCGTGAGAATTGATTCACCGGGAGGTACTGTTGGCGATAGCCAAGAAATATACTCTGCTATTAAAAGACTAAAAGATAAAGGATGTAAAGTCATTGCTAGTTTTGGGAACATATCAGCATCTGGAGGTGTTTACATTAGTGTTGCATCTGACAAAATAGTTGCAAATCCAGGCACAATTACAGGATCTATTGGAGTGATTATAAGGGGAAATAATTTATCTGAATTATTAGATAAAATTGGCATAAAATTCGAGACTGTTAAAAGCGGTGTATTTAAAGATATACTTTCTCCAGACAAACCTTTAAGCGAGGAAGGTAGATCACTTCTTCAAGGCCTCATAGATGAAAGCTACAAACAATTTACTGAAGCTGTTGCTGAGGGCAGAAATATACCCGTAGAAGAAGTAAGGAAATTTGCGGATGGAAGAATTTTCACTGGGACACAAGCAAAAGAATTAGGTCTTGTTGATGAAGTTGGAGATGAATTTGTTGCGAGGGAACTTGCTGCAAAAATGGTTAATATTGATCCTAAAATTGAGCCCTTAACATTAGGGAAGAAAAAAAAGAAAATACTTGGACTAATACCTGGAAGTAAAATTATTGAAAAAGTTTTAAATAATATATTTTTTGAGATTGATTCATCTAATAAAATACTTTGGTTATATAAGCCTTAAATCAATATGTATGAAAAAATGAAAGATGACTATAAAATTACATTTATTCGAGGAGCTACAACAGCATCAGGTAACTCTGTTAGGGAAATAGAAGATGCCGTAGTTGAATTAATAGATGAATTAATTTCTCGAAATAATCTTATTAAGAAGAACTTATTATCCATTACATTTACTTCAACAAAAGATTTGGATGCATGTTTCCCTGCTTCAATTGCAAGGAAATTTAATGAACTTGATTCAGTTGCATTTTTAGACTGTCAACAAATGTATGTCTCTAATGATATCGATTTTTGTATAAGAATAATGGCACAAGTTTTATTACCGCCAAATTTTCCTATACAACATCCTTATTTAAGAGGCGCTTCAAAATTAAGGCCAGATAGATGTTAATCTTAGTACAATAATTTTCCACTTTAATCTGGATAGACTTAATTAATCCTTATAAAATTTATTAAATCAATGGTAAAAACAAAGAAGCTTGCTTTAAATTTGAAAATTTTAAGATTTTTTCTAATTCCAACAATTTTATTTTCAACTCCATTTTTTAATAATATTCAAGATGCTAAAGCAGGCATGGAATTTCAATGGGACCAAGACTCTGGATACAGAAGATTAAAGTGGTTTCAAAAAGAAAATAAAAGAAGGTTTAGAAATACAATATATTTTTTCTTTAGACCATCTGATAGAAAAACTGATCTTTTAAAAATAAATCTTGCCATTCCAAAACACTTTAAATCCACACTTAATAACGAAAAAATTAGTCTTTGCAAGGTAAAGATAGGTGGTTTTGAAGATCGAACTAAATGTCTTCAAGATATTCCAGCTGATATTGAAATTAATACGGATGAATCATCCTTCCGCTCCTTAAACATATATCCCTATAGCCCAATCCCCTCTAATAAAGACAGTTATGCGGTTGTTTTAAAAATTATTAATCCAAAGAAATCAGGGCTATATCAATTCCACTCTTATGGGCAGCCTAAAGGAAAATCAGTTTCAAGTTATTTAGGAAGCTGGACTATAGTGATCGATTAAATGATAAATTAATTATGGATTAACAAAACAATGACTAAAAGAACTTTTGGCGGAACTTCAAGAAAAAGAAAACGTGTATCAGGTTTTAGAGTAAGAATGCGTTCTCATACTGGTAGAAGAGTTATTAAAAGCAGGAGACAAAAAGGTAGGGAAAGAATAGCTGTATAACTTTAAATAAAAATGGCCTTACCTAAAGATATGCGTTTAAAAGGTTATAGGACTTTTAATTATATTCATAAAAATTCCATAAAATATCATGGAAAACTAATGACTTTCAAAGTAGCAGAATCAAATCCTGAGATTCTCTTATCCCATAAACTAAGAAATAATTCAAATAATTTGAGGGTAGCTATTGCAATTAGTAGAAAAGTTTCAAAAAAAGCTGTAGATAGAAACAAAATAAGAAGAATTATTCAAGAGTGGCTATTAACTAACATTCAAAAAATTAATAACCACAAACCTTATTGGTTACTTGTTAACCTTAAATTTGGAGATTTCTGCAATGATAGAAATAAACTTTTGGAGGAATTTCAAAACTTAATGTTAAAATCTCGTCTAATCAAATGATTAATATGAATGAAGAAACCTTTTACGAAGGTGGTCCTGCAAAAAGTGATTTAATAATAAATCTACTAGCAGGAATTACTATTCTTGGTTTGCCATTTACCTTTGCTGCAATAGTTAGAGCCTTTTGGTTGAGATATAAAATCACAAACAAAAGAATTACAATTGTTGGGGGGTGGTTTGGTAAAAACAAAACACAAGTTTCAATAAGTAACATTGAAGAAATTAGATCTATCCCAAGAGGGTTTGGTTCATATGGTGATATGGTTCTTATTCTTAATGACGGATCTAAGGTAGAGATAAAATCATTACCCTTATTCAGAGAAAAACAAAAATTTATTGAAGACAATATAATTAAAAGATCACAAACAATAAATCTCAAAGAGGTAGAAGGATTTGCTACTAAATCCTAAATTAATTAATTACAAAAACCTTTTTTTCCTGTAAAATAAATGTCTAATAAAATTTCACTCTTTTTAATATCGTGATAGGGTTCATATCTGAAAAACTACTTATACCGATCTTAGATTTTTTCTACGGTTTATTTCCTAGTTATGGTCTTGCAATTGTTGCATTAACGGTAGTAATTAGAATTGCACTTTTCCCTTTGAGCGCAGGGTCCATAAGAAGTGCAAGAAGGATGAAGATTGCACAACCAGTCATGCAAAAAAGACAGGCAGAAATAAAATCTAAGTTTTCAGGTGATCCAAAGAAACAACAAGAAGAATTAGGGAAACTAATGAATGAGTTTGGAAGTCCTCTGGCAGGTTGCCTTCCATTGATTGTACAAATGCCTGTTCTATTTGCCTTGTTTGCAACTTTGAGAGGATCACCATTTGCTGATGTTCCATATAATATAAATCTTAAGGTTGTGCCCCAAGATCAAATAGCAGCTATTGATCCAAAACCCTATAAGTCCCCAAGACACTCTATATTTATTAATGAAAAATCTCATTTCCCTGTAATAGCTACAATTCCAAATGGAACAAAATTAGGAACAGAAGAATCAATAAAAATAAATCTGCAAACAACAAATGGCAACAGCTATGCTGATGTTTTGTCTAAATACGATAATGGTTCAAATTTTCTCCCTACTTGGAAAGTTTCTAAAGGATCCGAAAATCTAAAAGTTTCCCAAGACGGAACAGTAACTCCGATTCAACCAGGAGATGCAATAATTGAAGCTAAAATTCCTGGTCTAGCTGCGAAAAGTGGATTCCTATTTATTAAAGCTCTTGGTCAAGTTGGTTTTTATGTAGATGGAGCTATTAATTGGGATATTGCTGCTCTTGTTGGTGCCTTTGGATTAACCTTACTTCTCTCTCAAGTTCTTTCCAGTCAGGGAATGCCTGCAAATCCACAGCAATCAACAGCTAACAAAATCACTCCAGTCTTGATAACTGGTATGTTTCTGTTTTTCCCTCTTCCAGCAGGAGTATTACTTTATATGGTTGTGGCTAACATATTTCAAGCATTCCAGACCTTTCTTCTCAATAAGGAGGCTCTTCCTGAGAATCTACAGAAAATTCTCGATCAACAATTACTAAGCAAAAATGAAGCAATAGCAATTGATGCTACAACCATCTCAGAGAAAAGATTACCTTTTGAACCTAATAGTAAAAAATAGACTTAATCCTAACTAATGAATTCTTGGTGTAAAAATTTAGAATTACTAATAAAAGCAAGAACTTCATTAATTTGGATAAGGACTAAAGAAGAGGAAAGATTAGAAAAAATAATCAATTACTCATGTGAGAGATTAAATATTACAAGATACGTTTGCTGGGATTGTGTTAACGGAATTAAAGGATTACTAAATGATGAAGGTAAATTTTCTAACAATCCATTAGGAGTGCTTAATTGGCTTAAAGAACAAAATGCAGAAGTATCAACAATATTATTAGTTAAAGATTTTCATAAATTTTATGATGATCCATCTATAAATAGAACTATTAAAGAACTATCTTCTTCGCTTAAGGAAACAAATCATAATTTAGTTATCAGTTCCCATATATTTCCATCATCAGAAGATCTTGATGAATTAATGACAATTGTTAATTTACCCTTACCTGATCAAAAAGATTTAAAAAATCTAATAAAAAAAATTGCTATAAATACTAGTTCAAATCTTGAGGAACAAGACCTAAACGAACTTTCTTTAGCTTCAAGCGGATTAACCGAAATAAAAGTGAAACAAGTTACAGCAAAAGCACTTGCTCAAAGAGGGAAAATAAGTAAAGAAGATATTAAAGATATTCTTGAAGAGAAAAAACAAGTGATCGCTCGAAGTGAAATATTAGAATTTTTTGAAGCCAAATCAAGTCAAAACGATATTGGTGGTTTAAATGTTTTAAAAGTTTGGCTAAATCAAAGATATAGGGCCTTTTCTAAAGAAGCCAGAGACTATGGGCTACCTATTCCAAAAGGAGTCTTACTTGTTGGAGCACAAGGCACTGGGAAATCCCTTACGGCAAAATCAATCTCCAAGAGTTGGTCAATGCCGCTTCTTAGGTTAGACGTGGGGAGACTATTTTCTAGCCTTGTAGGTTCAAGCGAGGCAAGAACAAGAGAAACCATATCAAGAGCCGAAGCCATGTCACCTTGTATCCTTTGGATCGATGAAATTGACAAGGCCTTTGGTGGGGATGCCAGGAGTGATGGAGGGACCAGTCAAAGGGTTTTGGCGAGTTTACTAACTTGGATGGCTGAAAAAGAATCCGCCGTATTTGTAATTGCCACGGCTAACGCTATAGATAAGCTTCCTGCTGAATTATTAAGGAAAGGGAGGTTCGATGAGATATTCTTTCTTGACTTACCAAATTCAGAAGAAAGATTAAGTATTCTTAATTTGCACTTAAAAAAAAGAAGACCAAGTTACAGTTTTCCTCTCACTACTATTATTGACAGAACAGATGGATTTTCTGGGGCAGAACTTGAACAAGCCGTAATAGAAGGAATGCACATTTCATTTTCTGAAAATAGAGAACTAATGGAGAAGGATTTGATAAAGGCAGTTTCTGAACTAGTTCCCTTATCTAGAACAGCTAAAGAGCAAATTGATTTACTAAAAGAATGGTCATCTACAGGGAGAGCTCGTTCTGCATCGTAACTAAAATAAAATGCATTTAAAGATATAAAATAAGTTAGGAATCAATAATTTAGTTAATTTTTCATCAAAAATCTCTAATAATTAAATTATATTAACTATCTTATTAAGGTATAAACGAAAAAGAGTGTTAGATCAAAAATTAATAAGAGAAAATCCAACATCTGTTGAAGCAAATTTATCCCTACGAGGAAAAGTTTTTAATATTTCCCGTATACACAAATTAACCGTTGAGAAAAAAGAAATAGACATAGAAATATCAAATCTACAATCTGAAAGTAAAAAATTAAGCAAACTAATTGGTCTAGAAATAAGCAAATCTCAAAACAGCAATTCTGAAGAACTTAATGAATTAAAAAACAAAGGCAACAAATATAGAACCGAAATTTCTGAATTTGAAGAAAAAAAAAGAATCTTAGAAAACGCAATTCAAAAAGAAATTTTAAGTTTACCTAATTTCCCCAGTAAAGATGCACCGATTGGAAAAGATGAAAATAATAATATCCAAATAAAAACTTGGGGAGATCCTTTGAAAAGAGAAAATCTAAAATCTCATTTGGAAATAGGTGAAAGTCTTAATCTGTTTGACTCTATAAAAACAACAAAAATATCCAAAAGTCGTTTTATTACCCTTATTGGAAATGGAGCCAGATTAGAGAGGGCATTGATTAATTTCATGCTAGATATACATTCTGAAAATGGTTACTTAGAGTTAATGCCTCCAGCATTAATTAACTCAGAAAGTCTTCAAGGTTCTGGGCAATTACCTAAATTTTCAAATGAAAGTTTTAATTGCTCCAAAGATGATTTATGGCTTTCTCCAACAGCAGAAGTGCCACTAACTGCTTTCCATCGAAATGAGATACTTGATTTCAAACTTTTACCCATTAAGTATGTTGCTTTCAGCCCATGTTTCAGGAGAGAAGCAGGAAGTTATGGAAGAGATACTAAAGGGTTGATAAGACTTCATCAATTTAATAAGGTCGAATTATATTGGTTTTGTGATCCAAGTAAATCCCTAGAAGCTCATAAAAGTATTACTGCTGATGCGGAAAGCATTTTAAAAAAGCTTAACCTTCCTTACAGATTGATAGATATTTGTACTGGAGACTTAGGCTTTTCTTCCAGTAGAACTTTTGATCTTGAAGTCTGGTTACCAAGTAGTAAATCTTATAGAGAAATTTCAAGTTGCAGCAATTGCTTGGACTTTCAAGCACGCAGATCTTCAATACGAACAAAAATTGATAAAAAAAATCAATATATACATACTTTAAATGGCAGTGGCTTAGCAATCGGAAGAACGATGGCTGCAATTCTTGAAAATGGCCAACAACTAGATGGAAGCGTTAAGATTCCAGAGGCTCTAGTTCCATATTTTGGGTCAGATTTTATAAAACCTGATTAGTATAAAACAATGAATGTTCTAACCTCAATTACAGTTCTAGGATTTCTCATTTTTTTTCATGAAATGGGACATTTTCTTGCAGCAATTTTACAAGGTATTTACGTAGATGGATTTTCTATTGGATTTGGACCTTCAATAATTCAAAAAAAATATAAAGACATAACTTATTCATTTAGAGCCTTTCCTTTAGGAGGATTTGTTTCCTTCCCTGATGAAGAACTTAATAATATTGACCCTAAAGATCCAAACCTTTTAAAAAATAGGCCAATTTTTCAAAGAGTTATTGTTATCTCTGCTGGAGTATTCGCTAATTTAATACTTGCGTATACAATCTTAATTTTAAATGTAGCTACTTTAGGAATTCCTTTTGAACCTGAACCAGGTATTTTAGTTTTAGCAACACAGCCCGAAAAGGCTGCTGATCTAGCTGGCTTAGAATCAGGAGATAAAATCATAAAAATTGAATCCAGAACTTTAGGGGTTGGAGATCTAGCTGTCTCCAATTTGGTAAAAGAGATTCAAAGCTCATCGGAAAAGCCAATATCAATAGAAATCGAAAGGGATGGAATTTTTAAAGAAATAACTTTGATACCTAAAAAAATTGATGGTAAAGGTACCATAGGTGCTCAATTACAACCTAACATAAGGAAAGAAACAAAAAAAACAAAAAATATTTACGAACTTTTCAAATACTCTAACAAACAGTTCTTATCGCTTTTAGTAAAAACAATTCAAGGTTATAAAGGACTAATAACAAATTTCTCCGCAACAGCACAACAATTAAGTGGGCCAGTCAAAATTGTTGAGATTGGAGCTCAACTTTCAGAACAAGGAGGGAACGGGATTTTATTATTTGCTGCTTTAATTTCTATTAATTTAGCAGTTCTCAATTCTTTACCTTTACCCCTCTTAGATGGAGGGCAACTGGTATTTACTATTATTGAAGGATTAAGGGGTAAACCTGTCCCAGTTAAAGTACAAATAGCCGTTACTCAATCCAGTTTTTTTCTTTTAGTCGGATTAAGTGTTCTGCTAATTATTAGAGACACTAGTCAACTTTTAATCGTACAAAGATTATTAAACCAATAATATAGATTTCTAATAATGTTTACCAAGATGCTAATATATAAACAATATTTTAAATTTTTTAAATGGCTAAAAAGTCCATGATTGCGAGAGAAGTTAAACGAAAAAAGCTCGTAAATAAATATGCTGCAAAAAGAAAATTATTATTAGATGAATTCAATGCCGCAAAAGGTCCAATGGAAAGGTTAGAAATACATAGAAAGATTCAAGGCCTTCCAAGAAATTCAGCACCAAATCGAGTTAGGAATAGATGTTGGGCGACTGGGAAACCAAGAGGAGTTTATAGAGATTTTGGTTTATGCCGTAATCAATTGAGACAAAGAGCTCATAACGGTGAACTTCCTGGGGTAGTTAAATCCAGTTGGTAGTAAATTTCTTTATTTTAAATATTTTATTTTTTTAACAAAAAATTGATAATCATATAGATATTAAAATTTATTTTCGGACATTTTTTAAAAGTTTTTATAGCTTATCTAAATAATTTACTCAATATGTCCCTATAAAATGTAAGAATAAATCATGTATAGATTTATAATTTAAAAAGTGGAAGGACAAAATAAGTCGATCACGTTTGACGGACGAGAGATACGACTAACTACAGGACTATATGCTCCTCAAGCGAGCGGATCAGTAATGATCGAATGTGGAGACACCTCTTTACTAGTAACAGCAACAAAAACTATAAAAAAAGAAGTTGCTGACTTTCTACCTCTAATATGTGATTACGAGGAGAAGCTATATGCAGCAGGAAGAATCCCAGGCGGGTTCTTGAGAAGAGAAGGTCGACCTCCAGAAAGAGCAACTTTAATCTCAAGATTGATTGATCGACCAATGAGGCCTCTTTTCCCCTCTTGGATGAGAGATGAAATTCAGATAGTTGCTTCCTGTCTTTCTCTTGATGAAAGGGTCCCAGCTGACGTCCTTGCTGTTACTGGTGCATCAATAGCAACTTTGGTTGGTGAAATACCATTTTATGGCCCTATGGCTGCAGTAAGAGTTGGACTTATAGGAGATGATTTCATTCTTAATCCGAGTTATAGAGAAATAGAAAAAGGTGATCTAGACATTGTTGTAGCCGGTTCTCCTGAAGGTATTGTGATGATCGAAGCAGGCGCTAATCAATTATCTGAGCAAGATACTATTGAAGCGATAGATTTTGGTTATGAAGCAGTTACTGAACTTATTAAATCCCAAGAAGATTTACTTAAAGATTTAGGATTAAAACAGATTAAGCCAGCCGAACCTAAAGAGGATAAAACATTACCTTCCTATTTGGAAAAAAATTGTACAAAAGCTATTGAACTGGTCTTAAAAAAATTTGATCAGTCAAAAGAGGCTAGAGATATTGAACTCGAAAAAATTAAGCTTGAAACTCAGGAGCAAATTAAATCTTTAAAAGACGATAACCAATTAAAAACTTTACTATCTGAGGATGATAAATTAATTAACTCTGACTTTAAAAAATTAACAAAAAAATTAATGAGGTCACAAATCATCAATGATGGTAAAAGAGTTGATGGGAGAGACCTTGATGAAGTCAGAAAGATATCTGCTTCTGCGGGAATACTTCCAAAAAGAGTTCATGGTTCTGCATTATTTCAAAGAGGTCTTACACAAGTCTTGTCGACAACAACACTAGGGACACCTAGCGATGCTCAAGAGATGGATGACCTTAATCCAAATACTGAGAAAACATACTTACATCACTATAATTTTCCACCATACTCAGTTGGGGAGACTAGGCCTATGAGAACTCCAGGAAGAAGAGAAATTGGTCATGGAGCATTAGCAGAAAGAGCAATAATACCTGTGCTTCCTGGCAAAGAGACATTTCCATACGTTCTTCGAGTAGTAAGCGAAGTCTTAAGCTCTAATGGATCAACCTCTATGGGTTCAGTATGTGGAAGTACACTATCATTATTAGATGCTGGTGTACCCCTTAAAGCTCCTGTTGGTGGAACAGCTATGGGTCTAATCAAAGAGGGTAAAGAAGTCAGAATTCTTACAGATATTCAAGGGATTGAGGATTTTCTTGGTGATATGGACTTCAAAGTTGCTGGTACAGAGAAAGGAATAACAGCACTACAAATGGATATGAAAATCACAGGTTTACCAGTATCTATAATTTCAGATGCAATAAAAAAAGCTCGCCCAGCAAGATTGCACATTTTAGAAAAAATGCAGGAAGCGATAGATAAGCCCCAAGAGGCATTATCACCACATGCGCCAAGGCTATTAAGCTTTAGGATCGATCCCGAATTAATTGGAACTGTTATTGGACCTGGAGGAAGAACTATAAAAGGAATTACAGAAAGAACAAATACAAAAATTGATATAGAAGATGGAGGGATTGTAACAATCGCTTCTCATGATGGAGCTGCTGCCGAAGAAGCACAAAAAATCATAGAAGGTCTAACTAGAAAAGTTCATGAAGGTGAAATTTTTTCAGGTGTTGTAACTAGAATTATCCCAATAGGTGCCTTTGTAGAAATATTACCCGGGAAAGAGGGCATGGTGCATATTTCTCAATTATCGGAAGCAAGAGTTGAGAGAGTTGAAGATGTTGTTAGACAGGGTGATGAAGTAACAGTAAGAGTTAGAGAAATTGACAGTAGAGGTAGGATAAATCTTACTTTGAGAGGAGTATCTCAAAATGGGGGCATGCCATATCCTGAACCGACTCCAACACCTGTAGCACCTCTTAACTGAAATCAAATGGGATAAATATCATATTTTAAAATTATTTGCTCTATTTCAGCACAAATATATTTATGATAATTTCTATTATTTGATGCAATAATGATTCCATCTTGATTGTAATTTCCCCTTTCAATTGAATCAAAGGAAAGTCCCTCATAATTTAATTTTGTGATGTCCCCACCGGCAGCTTTTAAAATAGCTTGAGGAGCTGCAAAATCCCAGTCCTTAGGTGAGCTTTGACCAGGTAAGCTGAGGCATATATAAATATCACTTTCTCCTCTAACTATAGAGGCGATTTTACAGCCTATACTCCCCATGATTAAAACCTTGTTGAACTTTATCCTTTTTATTAAATTTTTCAAGGTTTCATTTCTGTGATTTTTACTTGTTACTAAAACCATTTTTGGAAGACTCTTTTTTTTTGATAGGTTTGGTAAAATTTTTAATCCATTTCTTCTTTCACACCAAACTTTTTCTTCGTAAGCTATCCACAATTCATCCTTTTCTGGTATTAAAACGATTCCAATATATGGTTTCTGTTTATAATTCAAGGCTAAATGCATAGCATAGTTTTCTGTGCCTTGCATGAAATCCTTTGTCCCATCAAGAGGATCAAGAACCCACATCCAATCCTTATCATTATCCTCACAACGATTTCCAGACTTTACATTTTCTTCGCTTAAAATACCCCAATTAATATTTTTATAATTTTCATTAATTCTTTGAATTATTATTTCATTAACTTTTAGATCAGCTAGTGTTACAGGGTCATCAATATTATCATTCTTTAGAATATTGCTTTTATTATTTGAATCTTTTAGTATTTGAGCATAATAAATCAAGATATCAGAAGCCTCCCAACTAAAGGCCCTTAAATCATTTATGAGCTTTTTTATATCTACACCGGAAGGTAAATTAACCACTAAATGAATATTAAAACTACATCATCTCACAAAAGGCAAGAACCTGAAATAGGTGTTTTATATATTGTGGGTACACCTATTGGAAATTTAAGTGATATCTCCTTGAGAGCATTAAATATTCTAAGAGATGTATCTTTGATTGCGTGCGAGGATACTCGACAAACAAAAAAATTAATGAGCAAATATAATTTCACTAATAATTTCATAAGCTTCAATGAGCATAATTCTAGGAATAAAATACCAAGAATAATTAATGATCTTCATTCAGGGAATTCAGTTGCATTAGTAAGTGATGCTGGCATGCCAAGTATTTGTGATCCTGGAGAAGAACTTATTAACCATGTCAAAACAAATGGTATAAATATTATTTGCATCCCTGGTCCATGCGCAGCAATAACGGCGATTGCATCAAGTGGGTTTCCATCCTCAAAATTTACTTTTGAAGGTTTTCTCCCTAAAAAAAAGTCTGAGAGGGAAAAAATCCTAAGAGAAATCAGTCAAAATGATAAGACTACAATTCTATTTGAATCTCCTCATCGCCTTAAAAAATTATTAAAAGAATTGAAAGATTTTTGCGGTGGTGGTAGAGAAATACAAATATCTCGAGAATTAACAAAAATGTATGAGGAAAATATTAGAAACAATATCAACGAAATAATAGATCATTTTGAAGGGGAAGAAGTACTTGGAGAGATTACTATTGTTATAAGAGGAATAACCAAATTGAAGAAAAATTCTGAATTTGATAATTTTAAATTAAAAAAAGAGCTTCACGATTTAATTGCCGCAGGGGTGAGCTTAACGGCAGCTTCAAAATACCTCGCAAAGAAAAACAACCTAACGAAAAATCTCATCTATAATATGTATCAAAGTTAAGAATTTTCTAATAAGAAATGTTATTTATTTTGAAAAAATTTTTATTTATTTTTACATTTAATTTATCTTTATTTTTAATTCTTTTTCTAGGCATACAAAACAGTAAAACCAAAAAAAAAGTTAATCTAATAATAGGTGAAACAGTTTATTTGCCAATTAGTTTTATAGTTGGTGGAAGTTTTATAAGTGGTTCTATTACTGGAGGCCTTTTAAATATAAATATGAAAGGCAAAAAAGAATAAAAATTATAATGCTATTAAATTTTCAGCACTCACAATTCTTGAAATACCTTTATTAAGAAGGATTGGGGCAACAATCTTGAATACATTAGTGTTAGGCACTTTTATAACTTTCTGGTCTTTATTGCAATATCTTTTTGCAATCTTTAAATCTACAAAAACTTCAATCGTTTTTCTTTGCAATTCATCTTGCGAAAGAAATTGCCATTCTGAAAATTCCTTTAATAACTTTGTTTCCAATTCAATTTTTTTATCTACAACCATATAAACAATTTTTGGGAAATCGAATTCTGAGATGGGAATAGATGACAAATCTTTTTGAGGAACATTTTCAATTTCAAAGTTTAAAGGGGCAATTTCAATGAATGAATCAATTGGGTTTAATTCTGTTTCTAAAGAGTATTCTTTAACAGAATCTGTTATCGAAAGATTTTCCTTTAATGTTTTTTCTTTAGAATCTTTGATAGATAAAAGTTTATGATTTAATTGTTTTTTTGAATATTTATTCAAAAAACTATTATATTTTTCTTCACCAAGATTTTTCTTTAAATTCCTTGAAATTGTTAATTTAGTAAATTTAAATTTATCTGATAACTCCTCTAAGGTTTTACCGTTAATAAAATCTAGTTTTATCTCTTCTTTTTGTTTTTCTGAGATTTTTTTAGGCAAAATAAAAATTTGTATTTTAAAATTTTACAATACAAGTTAAATATAATATAAATTAAGTATCTAAAAATTTTTAGATATTAAATTTATTTAAAAGATATTGTCAGATTTGAAAGAAAAAGAAATTAAAGATATTAATGTCACTCCCATAATTCTATCTGGAGGTAATGGAACTAGGTTGTGGCCAGTCTCAAGAACTGCGTTCCCAAAACAATATCTAAAAATGAATCCAAAAAGTAAATATTCTCTTTTGCAAAATACATATCTGAGGCTCAAGGATATCAAAAACTTAGAATCTCCGATAATAGTTTGTAATGAAGAACAAAGATTTATTGTTGCAGAACAAATGAGAGTTCTTAATATAGATCCTCAGTCAATCATATTAGAACCTTTTGGAAAGAATACAGCTCCCGCCATAGCCATAGCAGCATTGAAAATTTTAAAAGAAAAAAAAGATCGAATTTTGTTAATATTGCCTGCAGATCACGAGATTAAAAATCCTATTCAATTTAACAAAACTATTAATGATGGGTTAAATTTTGCAATTAAAGGAAGATTGGTAACTTTTGGAATTTTGCCAACATATCCTGCTACTGGATATGGATATATAAGGGCATCAGAAGAGATGTCTGAAGATTTAAATTGGAGTTATATAAAAGGTTTTATTGAAAAGCCAAGTCAAGATTTAGCAAAAGAGCTGTTAAAAAATAGTCATTACACATGGAATAGTGGCATTTTTTTATTCAAAGCCTCTACTATTGTTGATGAATTGAAAAAATATCATCCTAAATTAATTAATATTTGCAAGGAATCTCTTAACGAAAGCGAAAAAGATTTTAATTTTCAAAGATTAAATAGTAAGGTTTTCAAGAGATGTCCAAATATTTCAATAGACCATGCCGTAATGGAAAAAACTAATCTTGGAACTGTATTGAGATTAGATGTAGGTTGGAATGATTTAGGGAGTTGGAAATCAATATGGGAAGATACAAGTTTTGATAAGAAAAGAAATAGTATTAAAGGGAAAGTTTTTTTAAAGGATGTAAAAAATACATATATAAGAAGTGAGAGCAGGTTAGTTGCAGGTTTAGGTCTAGAAAACTTATTTATTATTGAGACTAAAGATGCGATTTTAGTAGCCAATAAAAACTCTATTAATTCAGTAAAAGAATTAGTAGAAGAATTAAGACGGAATAATATGAATGAGACGAAAATTAATCAAAAAACATATCGACCTTGGGGAAACTTTGAGAACTTGATTAATGAAACAAATTGGCAAGTTAAAAAGCTAGAAATAAAACCTAAGGAAAGTATTTCTCTACAAAAGCATAATTTTAGATCTGAAAATTGGGTTGTTGTAGAAGGTCAAGCAAAAGTTGAAATAAATGGAGTAATATCTTTTTTAAAAAAGAACGAAGGTATTTTTATTCCACTTGGTTCAAAACACAGATTATCTAATCCTGGAGAAAATATCTTGAAAATAATAGAGGTTCAGACTGGAAGTTATCTAGGGGAAGATGATATTATTAGATTTGAAGATAAATACAAAAGAGGTAATAATTAAATATTTCTATAAATTAATTACCTTTAAAAGGTTGTCAAATTAACTCCAAAATAATGGGCACAAGAAAAAAAGCTTTAATTACTGGTATTACGGGCCAAGATGGGAGTTACTTAACAGAATTCTTACTTGAAAAAGGTTACGAGGTCCATGGGATTAAAAGAAGATCAAGTAATTTTAATACGCAAAGAATTGATCACCTTTATGAAGATCCCCACAAAAAAGATCTAAGTTTAATTCTTCATTATGGAGATCTGACTGATAGTTCTAATATTATAAGAACTATAGAGAAAATAAAACCTCACGAAATTTATAATTTGGGAGCACAAAGTCACGTTGCAGTAAGCTTTGAATCTCCTGAATATACTGCCAACTGTGATGCACTAGGTGCTCTTAGAATACTTGATGCTATAAGACTTTTAAATTTGCACAATAAAACAAAAGTTTACCAGGCAAGTACTAGTGAACTTTATGGTAATTCAACAGATGTTCCTCAAAATGAACTAACTTCTTTTAAGCCAAGAAGTCCATATGCAATAGCGAAATTATATGCTTACTGGATAACAATAAACTATAGAGAAGCTTATGGAATTTACGCTTGTAATGGAATTCTATTTAACCATGAATCTAAAAGAAGGGGAGAAACATTTGTCACCAGGAAAATTACAAGAGGATTGACAAGAATTAATCTAGATCTAGATAATTGTCTTTATTTAGGAAATCTTGATGCAGAAAGGGATTGGGGCCATGCAAAAGATTATGTTGAGATGCAGTGGATGATGTTACAGCAAAAGGAGCCAAAAGATTATGTAATTTCTACAGGAAGAACAGTATCAGTAAGAAAGTTTATAGAAATAAGTGCATTAAAATTAGGGTGGAATCTTACAAAAGATGGTCCTGGAATTATATGGGAGGGGAAAGGTATTGATGAAGTTGGTAAAAGAGCCGATAATAAAAAAATAGTTATTAGAGTTGACCCCAAATATTTCAGGCCAGCTGAAGTAAATAAACTTTTAGGAGATTCATCAAAAGCACGAAGAGACCTTGGTTGGGAACCTAAAATTAAACTTGAAAATATTATTACTGAAATGATTGAGAATGATCATACTGAAGCAAGAAAAGAACTTTACCTTAAACAAAAAGGGTTTTCTTTCTCAAATTCAATAGAAACAGTTCCCAGAATTATGAATGAATAATAAATATTTATTTAATGTTCGTACTTAATGAAAATTCTAAAATTTATGTGGCAGGTTCAACTGGAATGGTTGGCAGTGCAATTTGCCGTCTTTTGAATAGATATGGAATTAATTCAAAAAATAAAAATCTTTTAGTAACTTCAAGAAAAGAACTTGATTTAACAAATACTTTTAAAGTTAATGAATGGTTCTCTCAATATAAACCTGACATCGTAATCATAGCTGCTGCAAAAGTTGGTGGAATTTTAGTAAATAATAATCAACCTGTTCAATTCTTATTAGAAAATTTAAGAATTCAGAATAACTTAATAGAAGCATCATATAAATTTGGGGTAAAAAGATTGTTATTTCTTGGGAGCAGTTGTATATATCCAAAGTTTGCTAAACAACCTATTAAAGAAGAATATTTATTAAGTGATTCCTTAGAAGAAACTAATCAGTGGTATGCAATTGCAAAAATTGCAGGAATAAAACTTTGCGATGCATATAGGCAGCAATATAATTTTGATGCGATTTCTTTAATGCCCACAAATTTATATGGACCAAAAGATAATTTCGATATAGATAGTAGTCATGTTATGGCTTCTCTAATTAGAAAATTTTTCGAAGCAAAATTTCATAAACATGAAAAAGTTTTATGTTGGGGCACGGGAGAGCCTTTAAGAGAATTCTTGTACGTTGAAGATTTTGCAGAGGCCTGTATTTTTACTTTAAAGAACTGGTTCCCTAGACAAAAAAACTCTCCTAAAGAAATGAATGGAAAATCACTTACAAGATTAAATATTGGAAGTAATTTTGAAATCACAATTAAAGAACTTGCAGAAAAGATATCTAACATTATTGGATATGAAGGTCAAATTATCTGGGATGAGACAAAACCTAATGGAACCCCTAGAAAAAAACTTGATATTTCACATATTGAGAGTCTTGGTTGGAGTCCAAAAACAGACTTAGACTCTGGCATAAAAAAAAGTTTAGATTATTATCAAAAAATATTTTTTGATAATAATCAATTTGAAAATCCCAAAAAACACTTTCAATAATGTTAAATTTTTTATAACCAAATATTTCTTTAAATAACAGCCATCCTCTCAGAATATATAATTGAAGTAAGGATTGGAATTTGTAATTCCATGATCAAATTAAAAAGCATTTAATACTTTGCTTCCTTAGCTCAGCTGGATAGAGCAACTGCCTTCTAAGCAGTGGGCCGCAGGTTCGAATCCTGCAGGAAGCGTTTCAATTAAAATAAAAACAAAAAATTCTTACTAGTATCCATTAGGATTTTTACTCTGCCAATTCCATCCATCTTTGCATATATCAATAATTGTTTTTTTTGGTTCCCATTTAAGAATATCTTTAGCTAACTCAATATCAGCGGACAAAACTGCAACATCTCCTTTCCTTCTATCACAATATTTAATCGGAATTTGACATTTATTAACTTTTTCAAAAGTTCTTATAAGATTTAAAATACTAGTTCTTTGACCTGAGCCAATATTGATAGAAATGAATAATTTTTTTTTATTTTTCAAATACTCCATGGCCAATAAATGAGCCTCTGCCAAATCTGTTACGTGTACAAAATCTCTTTCAGCAGTTCCATCTTTAGTTCCCCAATCTCTGCCAAAAATTTTTATAAAGTCTAATTTACCAACTGCAACCTTTGTAATCAAAGGGAAAAGATTAGAGGATTTATCTAGTGGACTTTCTCCAAAATTTCCAGAATAATGTGCTCCCGCTGGGTTGAAATACCTTAAGTTAATAATATTCCATGGATATGAAGATCCTTCATATAAATTATGTAATATTTTTTCTATAGTAAATTTAGTTAATCCATAAGGGTTTAAAGGATACTTTTTAGAATCTTCATTAAATTTTTGAGTATTTCTTGCATCATATATTGCGGCACTACTACTAAAAACAATATTTCTACAGTTAAACTTTTCCATAACTTTAAACAAATTTATTGATCCAAGTACATTGTTATCCCAATATTCAATTGATCTTAAAATAGACTTATTCATATCCTTAAGACCTGCCAAATGTATAACAAAATCTATACGAATATTTTTTCTTTCCAGAGTTTCAAAAATTTCTATTAATTCATAAAAATTCCTTAAATCAGAATTTATAAAAATTAGTTTTTTTTCGATTTGACTTATCTTATCTTCAAAAAAATTTTTTATCCTGAGTAAACATTTAGATGTACTATTTGCTTCGTTATCTATTACAACTAACTTATAATTATTCTCCAATAAAGTAATACATATGTGAGAGCCAACAAAGCCTGATCCGCCGGTAATTAAAATATGAGACATGTGATCTTTGGATAGTACTATTTTATTCTAAAAATGTTTAAGATTTCAATTTTAACGATTTAAGTGGGAACTATTCTATATGAATACAAAAGATTTTAGTTATTCGACTCAAAAAGTTTATATCCTAAAATTATATCTATTTTAAAAACATAATTTTTTTACATAAACTATTTTTTCCTCCTATATTTTCTTAAAGTATTATAATTGGCGCAATAAAAATATAATGATAAGATAGATCAAAAATAATTCAGCTTATATATTGAACAAAATATCTCCAAGAATTAGCATTTTTTTATCAAGACATAAATTCATCAATAAAGGACATTATCTATTTTTAATCGGATTAATTTTTTTACCTTCAGCACTCCCTATCAGCGCAATCTTTCTATTTACAGCTTTAATAATTTCTTTAAGATCTAGCTTCAGAGAATTTAATTTAAATAAAATAAATTTTCTTTTAATTATAGTTATTATATTAATGTTAATTAGTAATTTTCGTTATCTATTTTCTAGTCCAGCAGTTTTCGTTCAAGAAGATAATAGTTCGATATGGATAGACCTATTCAATTGGATTCCATTATTTTTTTGTTATTGGGGTTTTCAATCATATTTAAAAACCGAAAAAAATAGAGAATTAGTTGCCAAAGCATTGATAATAAGTTCTTTGCCCGTCATAGCTAGTTGCATTGGACAAGTATGGTTTGATTGGTACGGACCTTTTACCACTCTAAATGGACTTATTGTTTGGTTCAATAAATCTGCAATAGCAAACGGTATTACAGGTCTTTTTAGTAACCCCAATTATGCTGGATTCTGGTTGGCGAGTATATGGCCTTTTGCTGTATTTAGTTTATCTGAAAGAAAAAAAAATATATTTTTAATATTAAATTTGTCCTTAATAACATATTTTTTAATTTTAACTAATTCCAGAAATGCAATTTTAGGAATTTTGTTTTCAACAATTTTATTAGTTGGAATAAAAGTTTTTTTAATAATCGCGTTATTTCTAATAATATTTTTAATTTCATTATTAAGTTTAAATAATTTTGTCGGATTAGAAGAAGAAATATTAAATAATTTCATTCCTTATAGACATATCAAAAGATTTACAAATTTTGCTTTTCTCAGCAATCGTATTCCAGTAAGACTTGATGTATTTTATAGAGCTATAAATTTTATAAAGTTACGTCCGATTTGGGGTTGGGGGGCATCTATATTTCCAATAATTTACTTATCATCTGGTGGTGACATTGATATTCAACATACACATAATATAAACCTTGAACTAGCCTTTAATTACGGCATACCAGTTTCTTTATTATTGACATATTTTATATCCAATATATTAGTAAGATCTTTTAAATTAATTTTCTTCGACAAAAAATATAATTCAATAATAAACAAATCATGGTACTCTTCAACTCTAATAGTTATTCTTTATAACTTGACTGATGTAACTTATTATGATGGCAAATTTAGTTTATTAAGTTGGATATTACTAGCTGGTCTGCAATCTATAATAAAGTCTTGTGAAAATAATTTAATTTGCGAAATATGATTTTAATAAATAAATAATTTTTAAAAAATAAGATATATTTAAACTAATACTATGAAATTAGTTTATAGATTTTGAAAAACTTAGTTACTGGAGGTGCAGGTTTCTTAGGTATTAACCTAATAAAAAAATTAATCGAAAAAGGAGAAGAAGTAATCTGTTTAGATAATTTATCAACAAGTACAGAACAAAATATCTCTGGTTTTATTTATAATCGCAATTTTAAATTTATCAAACAAAATGTCATAACTCCTTTGGATATAAAAATTGATAGGATTTGGCATTTAGCTTGTCCTGCTTCTCCCCTTCATTACTTAAAGGATCCTATAGAGACATCAAAAATAATTTTTCATGGGACTTATAATTTACTCAATTTAGCCCAAAAACAAAATGCTAAGTTCCTATTTGCAAGTAGTAGTGAAATTTATGGAGAATCAACTAAACTTCCACAATTAGAATCAGATATTGGGAAAGTTAATCCCACAGGTAAAAGAAGTTGTTATAGAGAAGGTAAACGTTTAGCTGAATCTCTTTGTTGTGACTTTTATAGAACTTTTCAAACAGACATTAGAATAGCTAGGATATTCAATACTTATGGGCCTTATATGCTTAAAAATGATGGCAGGGTGATAAGTAATTTTATAGATCAAGCGATAAATAATGAACCAATCACTATAAATGGTAATGGATTACAGACACGTTCATTTTGTTTCGTTGACGATCTAATAAAAGGCTTAATTAAACTAATGGATTCAACTTACAAAAAACCAATAAACCTAGGAAACAATGAAGAAATTACAATTTTTAGTTTAGCTGATAAAATTAAGAATAAAATAAATTCAAATTCTGTTTTAATTAATAATCCAATATCAGAAGATGATCTTATGAAACGAAATCCAAATATTCAACTTGCAAAGAATTTACTCGCATGGGAACCTAAAGTTAGTCTAGAGGAAGGTTTAGATATTACAATTGAGTATTTTAAGAGAATAAAGGAAAACTAAAATCAATGGGAAATATTATCAAAAAAATATGTTGTATTGGAGCTGGCTATGTAGGTGGACCGACTATGGCAGTAATCGCAGAAAAATGCCCAGAAATTGAAGTTTATGTTGTTGATATGAATGCTGAAAGAATAAAAAAATGGAATGATGATGATTTGTCAAAGCTACCAGTTTTTGAACCAGGACTTTCTGAAGTTATTTCAAAATGTAGAAACAAAAATCTATTCTTTACTACTGAATTAAAGAAAAATTTAGCATCCTCGGATATGGTTTTTATTTCTGTTAATACACCAACAAAAACTAGAGGTGTAGGCGCTGGTCAAGCAAGTGATCTAAAATGGATTGAAGCATCAGCTAGGCAAATAGCCGAATATGCACAAGGACACACAATAGTTATAGAAAAGAGTACTTTACCGGTTAAAACAGCACAAACAATAAAAAAAATTCTTATGGAAGCTAACCAAGATAATTCTCCTTTAAAAAATAATTTAAAGAGTTTCTCAATACTATCCAATCCAGAATTTCTAGCTGAAGGAACCGCTATTTCGGATTTAAAAAATCCAGATAGAGTTTTAATTGGAGGAGAGGATGATAAAGCCATCAATGCATTAATAAGCATTTATAAAAAATGGGTGAATAAAGAGAAAATTATCACTACTGACTTGTGGAGCTCTGAACTATCCAAACTAGTAGCAAATGCATTTTTAGCTCAAAGAATAAGCTCTATTAATTCAATATCAGCTTTATGTGAGAAAACAGGCGCAGATATAAAAGATGTTTCTATAGCTACAGGTACAGATAAAAGAATTGGGAAATACTTTCTAAATGCTGGGCCTGGCTTTGGTGGGAGTTGTTTTAAAAAAGACATATCAAATCTAGTTTATATCTGCAATTATTATGGTTTAGCTGAAGTATCATCCTATTGGCAAAAAGTAATTGATATTAATTCATGGCAAAAAAGACGTATTTCAAAAATAATAATCGAAAAATTATTTAATACACTATCTGGGAAGAAAATTTCAGTATTAGGTTTTTCTTTTAAAGCTAATACAAACGACACCAGAGAATCGCCATCGATAGATATATGTAGAGACTTAATGGAAGAAGGTGCAAATATTTCCATTTACGATCCAAAAGTAAAAGAGTCTCAAGTATCTGCCGCTTTAAATATTGACACGTTTAATAATTCTTTAGGATATAAAAATTTTAAATTTGCTTCATCTTTAAATGATTGTATGAAGGATTCATATGCGGTAATAGTACTTACTGAATGGGAAGAATTTGCTCATTTAGACTGGGATCAAATATATTCAATGATGATCAAACCAGCGTGGATATTTGATACAAGATCCATAGTTGACAAAGCAAAAGTAGATAAGGCTGGATTTAATTTTTGGAGAATTGGTTCTTGATAAAGTATTCATAAAAATAGTTCTAATTGAAAATTCACTCAATCAGTAGCATATTCATATTTGAAATTTAGCTGCTACCTTTTTATCCAGATAAATTCCAAATAATATAACTATTAAGGCAGAGAAAAAAGCATATAAAGAATTCAAAAGAATTAGAGTTATTGATATAAATAAAGTACTAGAAATATAGATAAGAGATACTTTTGAATGAGATAAACCTGATAGATTTAATCTTTGATACAAATGTAATTTATGAGGTACGAAGATATTTTGTTTGTTCATTAATCTCCTTAGGATACAACAAAATGCATCGGCCCATATAGGCGTAACAACCAATATTAATCCACAAAACTCTCCAAATGTATAAGCATTTAATGCATAAGCGATGTAAGTAGCCCCCAAGAAAGTACTCCCTGAATCTCCCATAAATAATTTAGCAGGGCTCCAATTCCATGGAAGAAAAGCAATCAAAGAACCTATTAACGATAATAGTGATGATGAAATCATATATGACTCAACAGAAAAAGCAATTATCATGCATCCACAAATTAATCCATCTAGCCCATCAATAAAATTTGTAAAATTAATAAATGAAATTATTCCAAGAATTGTTAAAAAGAACAGTAGAACAATTAAAATATAGTTTCCTTGAAAATAATTAAACACCATAAGGAATAAACTACTTTCATTTAAAATTAATAATGAGATAATTAATTGTATTAAAAATCTTAATCTCCTTTTCAAGTTATATCTATCGTCAATAAATCCAACTATTGCTAGTGGCAAACAAATTAGTATTAATTTACTTTTAAAAATTATGGATCCAATTAACCCAATCAATGCAAATATAATTCCAGCGCCCTTTGGAGTTGGAAAGGTATGAGAGCTTCTTGAGACTGGATAATCTAAAAATGTTTTTTTAAGAGTCGGATAAATAAGGTAGAAACAAAAAGAACCCAATATAGTACTAATAAATAGTAACAACATAAATTTAATTCAAATTACTTAATATGCTATTTATAATTAATAATCTTATCCCATTTTTCTAAAATAACTTATCCTCACAATAAATTCTTATGATTTTTTTTCAGTAGCTGGTAATCTTTTTTTAATTAACTTAGGCTAAAATTTATGAAACCGTCTCTTGATTAATTTGATAAGGAAGATTATTTAAATCTGATTTTAATATTCTTTATTTGAGTATAAATTATACTATTTATAGTTGATGTTTTTTTGTAGTATTAAATTTATACCAGATAAGTTTTTTTAATAAACTAAGACTATTAATTAATAGTTTATTATACACTTTTAGAGATAATAAAGTTTTAAAAAGAAAAGATAAAAAATCTAATATCTATTGAATAATAGATTTATCAATTTAGAAAAATAAAATAATTATTTTTAAGGTTTCTATAATAATGATTTATAATATTTATAAAATAAAAATAAGCTAGCATAAATGTCTTATCAACAAAATCAAGCTGGTGATAATATAAAAACAGATGTAAGTTCATGGTCTTTCGAGGGAGATACAGCAAAATCTTTTGAAGCACATATTTCTAAATCAGTACCAGGATATCAAGAAGGTCAATCATTAATCGCATCTTACAGTGATTTTTTTATTAATTTAACTCCTCAAAAAATATATGATTTAGGTTGTTCAACAGGAAGTTTATTAGAAAAAATTGAAGCAAGGCATCCTAAAAAGCCAATAAATTATGTTGGATTCGATATTGTCCCAAAAATGATAGAAATAGCAAAAAAAAAGAAATTTATTAATCCTGAAAGATTCAAATTTGAATGCAAAGATATCTTAAGTTTAGAATTAAGCGAGGCATCTATAATTACTTCTTACTACACTTTACAATTTATTTTACCAAGCGTACGCCAAGATCTAGTGAATAAAATTTATGATTCATTAGCATGGGGAGGAGCCTTTTTTATTTTTGAAAAAACGAGAGGACCTGATGGAAGATTTCAAGATATGAATAGTCATGTTTATAACGAGTATAAACTGAGGCAAGGATATAAACCTGAAGAAATTTTCTCAAAAAGCCGATCCCTCGCTGGAGTATTAGAACCTTTCTCAGATAAAGGGAATTATGATATGTTTCAAAGAGCTGGCTTTAAGGATATTGAATATATATATACAAATATAAGTTTTAAAGGTTGGATGTGTATAAAATAAGCTAGAAATTTCTATACTTTAATATAAAAAAAATAACTAGTTAAATATTGATTAATTATCTTAAAACTGGAAAGATTATGATCTTATTTATCGGAAATAATGCCAAAAAACATTTTTGTTCTATTGTTGCGATTAATTTTAATAGGACATTAATAATAACGAAATTATAAAAATTTAAATAGTCTTAATAATTTAATTATAAAAACTTTTAAATAAATTATCTGAATAAAAATAATTAGGCTTTTGTTTAATTAATATAGAAATTTTATAAATATCATTAATGATTCGTTAAAATAGAGAATTAAGTCCTAGCTTCTTTATGAGAATATTAATTACAGGAATAGCTGGTTTTATTGGTTTTCATGTAGGCAAAAAACTAATAGAAAATGGATATTTTGTAATTGGTATAGATAATCTTAATCCTTACTATGACATAACTTTAAAAGAATCTAGACTTGAGAAATTGAAACAAATATCACAGTCAGAAAATAAGGGCTCATTATTTTTTAAAAAAGTTGATCTTGAGAATCAAGATGAATTAAAGAAAATATTTGTTGAACTAAAACCTGAAAAAGTAATACATTTAGCGGCTCAAGCCGGCGTTAGGTATTCCATAGAAAACCCTTCAAGTTATATCCAATCAAATATTGTAGGTTTTGGTAATATTCTAGAAGCCTGCAAAGAATTTTCAATCAAGCATCTAGTATATGCAAGTAGTAGCTCAGTTTATGGAGGTAATAAATCTTTTCCTTTTTCAGAGAAAGATAGTGTAGATCATCCAGTAAGTCTTTATGCAGCCACTAAAAAATCAAATGAATTAATGGCGCACACTTATAGTCATTTATTTGGTATTTCAACCACTGGGCTTAGATTTTTTACTGTTTATGGACCATGGGGTAGACCTGATATGGCATTGTTTAAATTTACAAATGCAATAATAAATGAAATACCAATAGAGATTTTCAATAGAGGGGATATGATAAGAGATTTTACATATATTGATGATATTGTTGAAAGTATTATTCTGGTAATGAATAAAGAAGCCGAACCGAATCTTTCTTTCAGGAAGGAAAAACCAAACCCAGCAACAAGTTGGGCTCCATATAGAGTTTTTAACATTGGAAATTCTACACCCATCAACTTGATGGATTATATTACTTGTATAGAAACTTTATTAGGCAAAAAGGCAATTAAAAAATTTATGCCTATGCAACCTGGTGATGTAAAAAAAACAATCTCTGACTGCACTTTGCTTGAAGAGTGGATAAATTTCAAACCCACAACATCTCTTGAAAAAGGGGTTTCCAATTTTATAAATTGGTATCGCGAATTTTATAAATCTTAACTATTAGCTCTATATTAAAAAATCATGGAATATTTTGATTTACCTCAACAATCAAATTGCACTATTGTAATTATAGGTCTTGGTTATGTAGGCTTACCATTGGCTATTGAATTCGCAAAAAATATAGATTGCAATTCAAAAAAAATCTTAAAAAGAAAAATTATTGGATTTGATATTAATTTAGAAAGAGTAAATGCACTCAAAAACGGAATAGATATCACTAAAGAAATCAACTTTGAAAACTTAAAGTATTTAAATGAAATAAATCTAACTAATGATATGAAGATTCTAAATAAAGCAGATATTTTCATAGTTACAGTCCCTACACCAATTGATAAAAAAAATGCTCCAGATTTAAATCCAATTAAGAAGGCAAGTGAAATGATAGGTAAGGTATTAAAACTTAAGGGAAAAGAAAAAATTAAACCAATTATTATTTATGAAAGTACTGTCTTCCCAGGAGCTACTGAAGAAATATGTGTACCAATAATTGAAAAGGAATCAAAATCAAAATTAAATAAAGATTTTTTTTGCGGTTATAGTCCTGAAAGAATAAACCCTGGTGATAATAAAAACAAATTAAATTCAATAATAAAAGTAACTAGTGGAAGTAACGAGCAATCTGCCTTATGGATTAACGAACTTTATAAGTCAATTATAAAAGCAGGAACTCATATGACATCAAGTATTAAAATAGCTGAGACTGCAAAAGTCATAGAAAATACTCAAAGAGATTTAAATATTGCGTTAATGAATGAATTAGCAAAAATTTGTGACCTAGTGAAAATTGATACTTTAGAAGTAATAAAAGCTGCATCTACAAAATGGAATTTTTTAGATTTCAGGCCTGGGCTTGTTGGAGGCCATTGCATTGGGGTTGATCCATATTACCTAACTTATAAATCCGAAACTTTAGGTTACAAACCAGAAGTTGTTTTAGCAGGAAGAAAAATCAATAACTCAATGCCAAGATGGATTTTAAAGAAAATTATATCTGAATTAGAAAATAATAATCTCGATATTCAAGGAGCAAATATTCTATTAATGGGTATTACTTTTAAGGAAAATTGCCCAGATATTAGAAATTCAAAAATTTTCGAACTAATACATTTACTTAATGAATATAATGTATCATTAACAATTTGGGATAGTTGGGCCAATGTTGAAGATTGCAAAAATTTTTTTAATCTAGAAATCACTAATAATTTCCCTAAAAACAAAAAATATACCTCCGTTATTTGTCTCGTTAAGCATAATGAATTTGCCGAACTTAGACCAATTGAATGGGAATCTTTAATAATTAAAAATGGAATATTTTTTGATTTAAAAGGAATTATTCCTCGGCAATTAAAACCAATAAGACCCTAAAGGTTTTAATCATGAAACAAAAAAACATTGTTTTAATAAACAAGGCCAATTAAGATTATAATTTTTATGTTTCTACTAAAAATAAAAACTATTTAATGATTAGAAAAAATTTTATTTTCAGAGTAAATCAGTTATTTATAAAAAACATATTTAGGATAAGTCCAAATAAAAGAAAATTTATTATTTTTAATCTAGATATTTTAATTATATGCTTTTCCTTATTGTTAACAAAATATTTCTTTCAGACTATATCTAAAGATTTACAAATTTTAAACTTAACAATTTATATTTTATTAACAATAATAATATCGAGTTTTGTATACATAATAGGAGGCCAATACAACAGCATAACAAGATATATTGGAGCCAAGTCAGCTTTTAAAATAATATTAAGAAACCTTATAATTACATTATCTATTTACATTTTAAATTTATACCTAAAGTTCATAAATAATTCTCCATCTGTACTACTAATCTCATTTGGTTTTACAACTTTCTTTTTATCTAGTTATAGATTTCTACTTAGAGATTTACTATTTAAGTTAAACAAGATAATAAATAAAAAGATAAAGAATGTTGTTATTTATGGGGCAGGTTCCGCGGGTATTCAACTTGCTGCATCTTTAAAAGTATCCAATAACTATTCAATAATATCCTTTATAGATGATAATACATCTCTTCAGTATAGAAAAATAAATGATATTCCTATATTATCTCCTAATGTTTTAGAACAAATAAGCCAAAAGAAAAAAGTTGATCTTATTTTATTAGCCATACCTAATCTTTCACCATTTAATAGAAAAAGAATTCTGAATAATTTAAATAAATTAAATTTAAAAGTTTTACAAATCCCAAGCCTCAAAGATTTATCTGAAGGTAATGCTAAGATCGATTCTCTAAGATCAATTGGAATTGAAGACTTACTTGGCAGAAAAGTAGTATTACCCAAAAAAGAATTATTAGAAAAAACATCTAAAAATAAGACTATTTTTATTACTGGTGGCGCAGGATCAATCGGGAGTGAATTATGCATTCAATTATTTAAGTATCTTCCAAAAGAAATAATAATACTTGATTCAAGTGAGTTAAATATTTATAACATCACAGAAAAAATAAATGCTATTTATAAAGATAAAAAGATTTGTTTCCAAATCATCTTAGGTGACTGCAAAGATGAAAAATTAATTAATAAAATTTTTGAAAATAACAATATTGATATAGTTTTCCACGCTGCTGCTTACAAGCATGTACCTCTAATAGAAAAAAATCCTTTAATTGGATTAAGAAACAATATAATTTCAACTTATATTATTTGCAAAGCTGCTCAAAAATATAACCTATCAAATATGACCTTAATTTCCTCAGATAAAGCTGTTAGGCCTTCCAATGTTATGGGGGCATCAAAAAGAGTTTCTGAATTAATAGTTCAAAGTTTTGCAGCTTTATCAAATGAAAACAATGAGCCAATTCAAAAAAGAAAAGGAAATACTTCTTTTTCTATTGTTAGATTTGGGAATGTATTAAACTCCTCAGGATCTGTTGTTCCTCTCTTTAAAAAGCAAATAGAAGATAGAAAAGATATAACAATTACTGATCCAAGAATTATAAGATATTTCATGACTATTCCTGAAGCAGTGGAATTAATTATTCAGTCAGTTTCTTTACATCAAAATGGAGATGTCTTACTTTTGGATATGGGTGAACCGGTCAAGATTATGGACGTAGCAAAACAAATGATTAGTTTAAGTGGTCTCAAAATTAAGGATGAGAAAAATCCTTATGGGGATATAAGAATTAAGATTACTGGATTAAGACCTGGAGAGAAACTTTACGAAGAACTGCTTATTAATAATACTTCCTTGAAAACTGAACATCCACTTATATATAGATCAAGAGAAAGTCACATGGAACCAGATGAGCTTATCCCCCTCATCGATGAACTAATTGAATACCTAAAGGAATTAGAAAAAGAAAAATCCTTAAATTTATTGAAGAGAATTGTTCCTGAATGGGAAAATCACCAAAATTTAAAAACTTAAAAATTAAAAATTAAAAATTAAAACTTTAACCCCTTTACATAAAGATACTTACCATTTTTTGTTTTTTTTATAAATTTCGCTCTATTCCAGTTAAATAGAATTTCAACTTTTGCTAATTTCTGCAAATCTTTTTCAAACGCCTCTTTGAATTCATCAGTTAGATCATTAAAGGGGTCAACATAATTAATTAAAATTGAATTTATTTTAGTCTGTTCAATTTGAAATTGATTAATGGAAGTCTTAAAAAATTTTTGAATAAAATATTGAGCATGAATTTTTAAACCATTTTCAAATTTAATATAATCAAAAATCCTTCCTTTAATAGGACCTAAAATTTGCAAATCTTCTTTTTTAGAAACGAGTTTAGATTGATCTCCAATATTAAACCTAATAATAGGCATAGAGTAATTATGAAAGTTTGTAATTAATAATTCATTATTTTCATTTACCTCTACATAACAATTTTTATTAAAGACATAATATTCATTTAATTTTCCAAAAGATCTTTCAGCTGCAATTGCTGCTACTTCTCTTGATCCATAAAGATCAAAAACTCTGCCTTTAAATACCTTTTGTAAGAAATCACGAGTTTCATTATTTAATACACAAGTTCTTGTTAAGATATACGGAATTTCCTCAACATATATATTTTTTTTATCTATATATTGAGCTAATTCTAATAAGGAATTTGTATAACCCTTTAAAAAAAAAGGTTTTTTTCTATTAATTAAATTTATACATCTTTTATAATCAACCTCTGTAAATACGAAGCAATTATAGCAATAGGAAGAGTAGATGATATTTTTGAATTTCTTATAAAAATTTGTTCCTTCTTTATTTTCTATATCATTTAAAGATCCCCAAATCTCTAGGGTAGTTGCCTCTTGCCAACTTTTCTCAAAATTATTTTTAAAGTAACTAAATAAAATAGCGTTTGTCCAATCAGCATATTCTTCACATTGTAAAATCGGAACAGGTTCGCCAGTAGAGCCTCCAGAATAAGTTATGCTTGATTTTCCCTTATAGTTTTTAGATAATAATTCTTTAAAATTTGACCTAATAATATTTTTGGTTAATATTGGAAAGTTTTTTATATCACTAGAGTTAAATTTTGCATAATAAGGTACATTCTTTTGCGCATATTTAAGTATTTTACTAATTGACTCTTCAACACTATAAATTTGTTTTTTATTAAAACTTTTAACGATAAGGTATGCTTTTCTATTTTTTATTGCCCATAAATTTTCTCTATAATTCATATTGAGTAATTTTTAATTAGTAAGTTCTAATATATTTTGAATAGTTCTTTTCCAGTCAAATTTCATTTGACACTTTCTTGAAATTTCTACAGAATCAAATTTGCCATCCTTTATAAACTTTATAAATTCACAAATAGATTCAGCTTTCTCATTTATATTTAAATTTTTATTTACAATAAACCCATTTACTCTATTCTCAATTATCAGATCAATCCCTCCAACATTTGGTGCCCAAACAGGAAGGCCAAGAGCATTAGCCTCAACAAGAACATTAGGAAAATTATCATATTTAGAGTTCATCAATAAACAATCTAAATTTTCTAAGGATTCGTATAGCTTTTCTTTTTCCAAGAATCCATGCATAATAACATTATTATTTAATTTTAGTTTAAATGATTGACTAACTAATTTATTCTTCAAAACTCCATCTCCAAAAATATGGATCTTAAGAGGATATATTGAATTTACTATTTTTAAGATTTTTAATAATTGACCAATACCCTTGATAGGGATAAGGCGACCAACAATTGCAATTTCAGTAAAATTATTATCATTTATTTTGTTAGTTTTTGGCAAAATAAACTTACCAACTCCAATTTCTACATAATTAACTTGATTAGGATAATCTTTTACTAATTTTCTATAAGCATCTCCATTACACAAAACTTTTATAAATCGAAAAAATATTCTTTCATAAGGAGACAATAATGGCCCTGGAGATCTCATATATGCACTGATATTCAAAACATTAGATGCAAAAAAAGTGAGAAAAGGCAGGAAGGTTGTTAGAACCAATAAATTTTTATTTCTTTTCTGCCTAATAATAAAAAAGATAACAGATATTTCAAAAGAAAATTGTCCAAGAATTCTCATTGCATAACCCACACCAGAAAGTTTAGGATTAATAGACTTTAGATATGATGAAAAATCATAAAACCAAAAAGCCCTGACATATTTTATTTTTATTCCATCAATAGTTGCAGGTTTATTTTTACAAAAAAATGGATCCACCGTAACGATAGAAGAATTAATCCCACTCAAATTGAATTCTTTGCAAATATTTAAATCAAAGTTTTCACCTCCCCCTCTAAAAATACTAAATGCATAATTAACAATTAAAACTTCTCTATTTTCTACATTCATATATATAAAACTAAATATATAATTAATTATATATTAAATTATATATTTAAATTTGAAAATTTTTATATTTCTATAATCTAAATAAATAAATAGTGTTAAATAAAACTATTTTTTTAGATACATTTTACTAGATATTTTAATATACTTATATTATTAATTATTATATTTTTGGGAAGGCATGATTTCATCTTTTGAACCAATAATATTAATATATGGCATATTAAATAGACTTCCAAAAAAAAGAATAATACAGATATATTTCTCTCTTTTTCTTATGATTCTTAGTGCTTTATCTGAATCACTAACATTATCAATATCTCTTCCCTTTTTAGCTTCTTTATCTAATCCGAGAAAACTATATGAATTTAAATTAATAAATTATTTTTTATCTTTTTTCAGTATTGATTCTTCTAATAACCTAATAATTCCAGTAGTAATTATTTTTTGCATAGCAATATGCATTTCTGCGGCCTTAAGACTTTTAAATATTTGGGTTAATTGCAAAGTTATTGCTTTAATAGGGAATGATCTTGGAAGATTAGGTTATTCCAATATATTGAAACAAAGCTATAGTTTCCACATTGATACTAAATCTAGTCAATTAATTACCGGTTTAACTTCAAAACTAGAATATTGTCTAGAATCTATTTACTCATCTTTTCAGTTTTTTCTATCTATAGCTATTTCTTTTTCAATAATACTCACTTTATTATTTATAAATTGGCAATCAACAATATTAAGTACTTTTATTTTTCTTATAATTTATTTATTAATATCGTCAAAGTCAAGAAAATACCTTACAGCAAATAGTAAACTAATTTCTCAGGTAACTGACCAGCAAGTAAGATTTATTCAAAATGGTTTAGGTAATATAAGAGAAATTATTTTAGGACAATTACAAAATAAATATGTTTCCATCTATGGGGAAATAGATCGCGAAATGAGAACAAGATATGCAAACAATCGATTTATTGGATTATTTCCTAGATATATTTTAGAAGCGGCAGCTATCTGTATTGTAAGTATATTATCTATATTTTTATTTTCAGAAACTAGTAATAGTAAAATCCCTGTTGCGATTCTAGGTTCGTTAGCTTTAGGTGCTCAAAAACTTCTTCCAGCTCTACAAAATATTTATAATTCTTGGGCAAATATATCTTCCAGAAAATCCGAAATAGAGTCAGTTTTAAAAATATTAAATTTAAAGAGTAAATTAATTTTCACAAAAGAATTACAAAATTTTCCAGAGAAAAATAATTTAATTAATTTTAAAAATGTTACTTTCGTTTATAAAAAATTAAATAGTATAGTTTTTAAAAACATTAATTTAAGCATTCCATTAGAGAAAAAAATAGGCATCATAGGTACAACAGGAAGTGGGAAAAGTACTTTTATTGATTTATTGATGGGTTTTATTTTGCCTACAGAAGGTGAAATAATAATAAATAATAAGCCACTAAGAAATAAGAAAAATCTTAGAGAGTGGCAAAATTGTATTTCTCATGTACCCCAAGATATATATATTTCTGACATCAGCATTGCTGAAAATATTGCTTTTGGTCTTAATAAAAACGAAATAAATATTGCTAGATTAAAAGAAGCTGCAAAAATTGCCGAAATTGATGAATTTATAGAAAGTCTTCAAAGTAAATATAATACAAAATTAGGTGAACGTGGTATGCAACTAAGCGGCGGGCAAAGACAAAGATTAGGAATAGCAAGAGCAATTTATAGAAAGACAAAAATAATAATTCTTGATGAGGCTACAAGTGCTTTAGATGTAAAAACTGAAAAAAGAATATTTGAAAATATTAATAAATTCCTCAAAAATAAAACTATATTAATGATTACGCATAGACCAAATACATTAGAAAAGTTTGATCATATTTACAAAGTTGAAAAACAAACAATTACCAAACTTAAATGATAAATATGATTTCTCCTAAAAACAAAGTTATTATTCATATAATCTCATCAATCACTGACCATGGTGCACAAAAAAATCTTATTTTATTCATAAAGAAAATCAAAGAAAAAGGGTTTGAGAGCCATAAAATCATATCAATCAAAAAGCCAGAGGAATCAAGTAATATTTATATCCAATTAAAAAAAATGGGAATTCCAATATATAAATTCAATTTAAAAGCTTTATTTTTGAATAAAAGTCTTCAACAAATCAATAAAAAAAAACAAGCTATTATATTTTTTGGCTGGATGTATCATGGAATGCTTATTGCTTTTTTAATGCATAAGATTTATTTTTCAAATAGTCAATTGTTATGGACAATAAGGCATGGAGAACCTTTTCATAAAGGAATTAATAAACTTACAAAGCTAATTATTCTGACACTTTCGTTAATAAATAAATATCAAAAAATACCAATTCTTGTAAATAGTTTCTGTGGAATTAAAAATCATATAAAGATTGGATTTAGATCAAAACAAATTAATTATTGGCCAAATTTTTTGCAAAGCAATAATTCATATCAACTAAAATTACCAACAAAAAATAAAAAAGAATACATAGTTTTATATCCTGCTAGATATCATCCACAAAAAAATCATGATATGAGCCTTAAAGTATTAAAAATACTTAAAAATAAATATAAATTGCCAATTAAATTAATCTTAGTTGGAGAAAATATAGAATCATATAAGACAAAATTAGTAAAAGATTATGATTATAATAATCTTTTTTTAAATTCAATAAAATTCATTGAGCAAAGAAAAAATATAAAAGAATATTATAAGAAATCGGATATCGTAATTTCAACTTCTTCCTTTGGGGAAGGTCTTCAAAATATTATTTTAGAGGGATTATACTTTGGAAGATTAGTTTTTTCTACTAGAGCTGGGGATGCCTCAAGGATTCTAACTAAAGAATACTTATGCAATACAAATGATCATAAAATAATGGCAAAAAAAATAGCTTATACAATTAATAAGATAAATAATGATTCAAAATTTCAAGAATCTTTAATATGTAATCATGCTAAACAAATAAAAAAAATCAACAAGCTTTGTGATACAAATTTAATTTTAGAAACATTTATAAAAAATATAAAATGAAAAGGATTATAAAATTCCAAATAAAATTATTAGTTTTTCTAGTAAAGCTTTTAACTAAAATCTTTATTGGACATAATCCATTTATATATAAGTTATTAAATAAATTGCAGATATCTAGTCATGGAAACATGAAAGATACAAAAAAAATTTATGAATTGTTTAATTACTATAATAAAAATTTAATATCATACAATATTGATTTAAACGAACTTAACTATAAAGGGGATTTTCTAGAAGTCGGTCCAGGAGATAGTTTAGGTCTAAGTTATGTTTTTTTGAAAACCGGCTTTAAAAATGCTTATGCAATTGACAAAGATAATTACATAACTAAATTTGGTGAGAAGTCTTTGAATAAATTAGATAAAAGAATTTTTGCAGAATTTTCTTTAGCCACATCAATTAACAAAAATATTAAAAATAAATTTCTTTATGATTCAATAAATTATTTAACTAATGGTATTAATTCCTTAAAAGAAATTAAAAATAAAAGTATTTCATTAATAATAAGCAATGCGGCTTTTGAACATATAGATAAAAATGAAGTTAACAATTATTTTAAATTATTCAGCAAAAAACTTTGTAAGGATGGTATATTTATTCTAAGAATTGATTTAAAAGATCATTTAGTGGGTGATTTTTTTAATCATTTAATTTCAGAAAGATACTGGGAGTCAAATTTATTTAAAAGAGGATCACACTATACTAATAGGATTAAAACTGAGGAATTTAAAAATATTATTTATAGAAATAAACTAAAAATAATAATAGTTAAAAATGAAAAGTACACAGTAAATTCTTTCTTCAATACTGATTATTCTATAAATTTAAACTCAATATTAAATAGTCAAAAAGTACCAAGCTCTATAATGATAATTGGTAAAAAATAATAGATTTTTAAATCAATTCATTAAAATACCCTTAGGATTAAAATCTACTAGTTCATAATTTAATTCTAAGAACGAAATAGTATCTAATAATAAATCTGAATATGTTTTTTGACTATATGGCTGAAAACAATTTAATTCCCATTGGTGTAATGATAAGATAAAAGGATAACCTTTAGTAGAACATTCATTAGCTATAGAATTTAATTTGTTCTGATTTAATATTGTTGTTAAAGGAACTGAATTAAAACATTTTGAATACTTTGTCTCATAATATGGTTTTTGTAAATCAATTTTTTTGAGCATTAAATTTAATATCCTCTGAATTAAAATCCTATAACCTTTTGATGATCTTCTAGAGTGCCTAAAGATTCCGGGATAGTTGAATAATGTGTAATCCCTTTTAAAAAGCAATTCTGCACAATCAGAGGAGATTGTATTACTAGGTGGAATAAATATCTTAATAGGATTACTAAAAGTTTCTTTAAAAAATTTTTCAGCTTCATCTAAGTTCTTACTTAATTTGACTATTGCATTTCTTAGTCTTAACTCTGGTATTAAATTATTATTTTCAATAATAAAATTATGTTCATAGCCATGAACAGCTGGGAAAAAATTATTCCTTTTATCTAATTCATGTAGCAGATCGCAAATTTCAAAATTATCTTTGATATTATAATTTAAACCTGTATACCAATATTGCAAAGGAATATTTAAACTTGGACAACCTTTTTGGTTTAGGATAATTCCAGATATCAATGTAAAATTTTTTACAAACTTTTCACAAAATAAATTATATTCATTTGCCTTAGTAAAATAACTAACATCATCATCTCGTATAGCAAAAGATAATTTTTCTTTCATAAAGACTAAAATCTAAATATGTAAAATAAATTGAAATGGATACATTCATATATTATCAAAACTTTTATATTTATAAATAATAAAAAATTATTAATACTATAATATTAATTAATTATTATTTTTAATTTAAAAGTATTGATTAGAGTAATCATTATTACTATATATTTATGTCTATTTGCTTTAAGCACAATTGGTGTATATGAAAGTAAAGGGATACTAGCGTTTGAAATATTCCGCGATAAAAGTTTTGTATTTTTATTAATAAGTTTTTTATTTTGCTTATTTATTTTTTTTAAATATAAACATTATAAGAATAAATTTTTGATATCTATTCTTGCTTTAGGATTTATTGGAGCATTAATAAATTTTATAAATTCTTTGTTTTTAGAGAATACTCCTTTTTATTTTTCAATTGTTTCTATACTTAGTTTTTCTATAGGTTTAAAATATTCTACTAACGAAAAAGTAACTGATTCTATTCATAATTCCTTTCTTTTTTTTGGTTTAATAAATTTTCTAACAGCCATTTCTCAAATTTTAGTTGGACTATTTAAATTTAATCCCGATTTATTGATATACGGGGTTGGGCTTGGCCCAGGAGATGCTCCATGGGCTTATTTAAGTAGACCAACAGGGCTATTTTCTAATCCTTTTTCATTAGGAGTTTTAGGGGCTATTTTGATAGCGATACCCAAAAAAGAAAATTTTCTAATCTTTAGAATTGTGGGTTTTTCTTTGGTTTTATTGAGTTTATCAAGGGCTTATCTTGGATTAACTTTTTGCCATTTACTTTTCTGGGTACTTAAGAAAAGTTTTGATTCAGTAATGAAAAAAAGCTCGTCCCTTCTGATAGGAATATCTATTTTGACTTTTCAAATTTTACTACTAAGAACATATTTAGAGAATTCACCATCAGATTCTTTCACTTATAAATATAAAGCTATTCCATCATTAATTGGAGTATTTATTAATAACCCTCTATCAATATTATTTGGTTTTAGTAAATCAAATGAAAATGAATTTTTTTCTTATTTAGATACCAATACCTTATTCATTAGTGACTCATATGAAAGTTGGTTTCTAAGATTAATAATATTTGGTGGAATTTTTCTGGCTCTTATTTATATTTATCCTTTAATAAGAGTTTTTCTATTGTCTATTAAAAATACCGAACTTCTTTTCTCAACTTCATCGTTAATAATTACATCGCTAGCATCATTTGTAAGTAATGGAGGCTTTGGAGGACTTATATCTTGGATTTATTTCTATTTAATTGCAAATATTTATGTAATTGGCAATATTAAAAAAATTCGAGCATCTCGATAATATATTTACAAAATTATCTAATAAAGTAAAATTAATTAAAAGCTGTAAGTGAAATAATATGTGTGGTATTGGACTAGTAAAATTTTATAAACAAAAACCATCAACTGAATTGCTAAGTGAATGCGAAAATATAATTTCTTCCGAGCAGTTTAATAGGGGTCCCAATAATAGTAGTTTCTGGATAAGTGAAGATAATATGACAATGATTTGTCACCAAAGATTATCAATTTTAGATATAAGTGAGAATTCAAATCAACCATTTGAGAATAAAGATTATATTGGAAGTTTTAATGGGGAAATTTATAATTATCCTGAACTATCTAAAAAAAATAATTTAGAATTCAAATCCGACACACTTTATTTAAAACATAATATTAATAAAAAAAATATTAGCTATCTTTTTTCAAAATTTGATGGACCTTTTGCAATTATTTTGTATGAAAAATCAACAAAAAAGATTACTATTGCAAGGGATCCTTTTGGTGAAAAACCTCTTTTTTATTTTAAAGATAAAGAATTTTTTATCGTTGCCAGTAAAGTAAGAACCATAGTAAAAATATTGTATAAACTAGAATGTAATTTTTCTTTAAATAAAAAAAATATAATAAATATCCTAAAATATGGATACGATCAAAATAAAAATACACCTATAAAAAAAATATTATCTTTAGATAAAGGAGAATTAGCAGCTGATAATAATAGGAATGAAAATTTAATTAAAAAACATTTTAATAAAGCAAATAATAAGGCTTTAATAAAAGAAAATTCTGATCAAATTACATTATTATTCAGGAAATTTTTTGAATCATCAATAATAGAAAAACTTAGATCTGACGTACCATTGGGTATATTTCTTTCAGGTGGACTAGACTCTTCATTAGTTGCTGCAGCAGCTAGAAAGTTTTATTCAAATAAAATTGAGAGTTACACTATTGATTTTGAAAATAATAAAGAATCACATTTTAAAAGAGCACAAGTCATATCTGATAAACTTGGAATAAGTAGCCATAAAATAATTTTCACTCCAGAAAAAGCTTTAAATGCAATAAAATCATTACCTTATGCCTTAACTAGTCCAGCGATAGATCCTTCGGAAATACCATTATTAGTACTATCAGAATTTGCATCTAGTAAGACACCAGTTTGTTTGTCTGGAGATGGAGCTGATGAATTATTTAATGGTTACATAAGATATCAGAGATTTCAAATTATAGAATTTTTAAGAAACGCAAAATTTAAAAATTTTATTCCTATCTTTAAATTTTTTAAACCCAAAAGCAAATTATCAAGGTATTTTAATAGTATTAATTCTATGTCTGCAGGTCAAAGTTATCTAAATATGTTTTATCAATGGTACGATAAAAATCCTTTGATAGAAGATAAAGAACAAAAAACAAGCAAAAGTGATTTTTATAAAGATGATCCATGTTTAATGGATCAAGATCTATATTTACCAGAGATTATTTTAAGAAAATCCGATAGTTGCACTATGCAATATAGCGTAGAATCTAGACTACCATTTATATCAAAAAATTTAATTAATCTTTCATATACTATTAGAAAAAATTACCCAAAATTAAAAAAGAAGGATATTTTTCTTCCTTTAATAGAATATTATCTTGGCAAAGATATTTTTTATCAATACATGTCTTTGCCAAAGTATGGTTTAACGGTACCTTTAGAAATGATATTTAATGATCCTTCTATTCAAAATTATTTCAATAATTATTTTAACTACGATGTAATTTCAAAATTTAATTTCCTCAATCATAATTTGATACTTAAAATATGGCATGACATAAAAATAAAAAAAGATAATTCTAATCTTTATGGAATGTGGGCATTATTTACATTCATTCAATGGCAAACAAACTTAGATAAATAAAATGTGTGGTTTTTTTTGTTCTAATAATTTTAATTTATCAAACAAGTTATTAGATAAAGGCTTAAATTCTCTTAGAGAAAGGGGTCCAAATGAAAAGAATATTATTATCCAGGATAATATTTATTTTGGGCATACTCGATTAAGTATTAGAGATTTAAATAAAGTAAATGCTCAACAACCCTATAAAGAAAAAAATACAAACTTTGTGATCGTTTATAATGGAGAACTTTGGAATACAGAATATTTAACAAATTATCTTTCTTGCAAAAACAAAAACTTAACTGAGGTTGAGTTAATTATTAGACTATATAAGTTATTGGGCACGGACTCTTTTAAATTACTTGAAGGAATGTTTGCCTTTACTTTATATGATCCATATAAAAAATGTTTACATATTGTGAGAGACTTTTTTGGTAAAAAACCAATTTACTACTATACAAATAATGAATATTTCTACACTGCCTCTCTTACATCAACTCTATTTTCACTTAATATCCCTAAAATAATTAAGGATAATTTATTGCAAGATATTGTAGTATCTAGGCATATCTATGATGGAATATATAAAGATATTTTTGAATTAAGACCAGGAAGTTTTGGTACTTATTCATTAATTAACAGATCAATAAAAATTCAAAATTATTTCAAACAAACTGATCTAATTTCTTGCAAGGATTATGAAATGAGATCAAATTCTTCAAAAGAAGAAATAAAAGAAGAGTTATCAGAATTAATTAATAATGCTATTCATAAAAGAAAATGTGAAGAAGTAAAAAGTGGAATAATTTTATCTGGAGGAATTGATTCTTCAATAATTTCATATTATGGAAAAAAAAATAACTTTAATTCATTCCTTCATTTAGATAGCGTAGATAATTCTGAATTAAAAGATGCGCAAAATATCGCTAAAAAACTATCTGTAAAATTAAGTCATGATTATATTGACAAAGATAAGTTTTTTAAATTTTTAAAAAAAACAATTCAATCATGGGAATACCCACTAGTTCATAGTAATGGAGTTGGTATCTATCTTCTTGCAAAAATGGCAAAGGAAAATGGTATCAAAGTATTAATTGGAGGAGAAGGAGCAGATGAATTATTTGGTGGTTATTATTTTTATAAATCAGCATATTTATTATCAAAGTTACCTTTATTTAATAACAAATTAAATAATAAAATTTCTAAATTTTTAGATTTTTCTAAATTCAATATTCCCTTTAATTCAAATTCAATATCAAATAATTTTTCAAAAAAGCTAAATAATTATATGAATTGCTTATCTATCTTTAATGAATTTTTACCTTTTAATGAAGCTAAAGTTCAATCATTAATGCTAAGTGACTTGAATGATTATTTACAGCCACTTTTATCAAGAGCAGATCGACTGATGATGGCAAATGGTGTAGAACTAAGAATGCCATATCTAGATTTAGATTTAGCATCATTTGCTATAAATCTTCCTTTAAAGCATAAAATAAATTTAGTGAATAATAAAATAATACTTAAAGAAAAGTTCAAAAAAATATATCCAGATATAAAAATCAAAAAAAAGACTGGTTTTTCAATTGATTATTACAAAGAATGGTTTAGAGATTATTCAAATGAAGCATTTGAAATTGTTAATTCAAAATTCGATTGCAAATTTCTACTAGATTATTATAAGAACGAAGGAAGATATGACATTATTCTTAGAATCGCATCTTTAGCTTATTTAGTATGAAAAAAATAGTTTTTTTAATTACTAGGTCAGATACGATTGGAGGGGCACAAATTCATATTAAAGATATTTGTATTTCTTTAAAAAAAGACAAGCATATTCCTTATGTAATTATTGGAGATTCAAATGGGTGTTATCTTGAACAATTAAAAAACTCGGGTATAAATGTGATTATTTGCAAAAATATTAAGAGAAACTTTAATATCTTAAATGATTTGAAAGCAATAATATTTTTTATACAAACAGTCAAAAGATTAAGACCAAATATAATATCCTCTCATTCCTTTAAAGCAGGCTTAATATTAAAAGTCTCCACTTTTTTCATAAGAAAAGTTCCCACAATATTTACAGCACATGGATGGTCTTTTAATGATGGAATACCATTCTATAAAAGATTTATATCCCTTCAAATAGAAAAGATTCTTTGCAACAGAGTTTCGAAAGTGATCACAGTTTGTAATTCAGATTATAAATTGGCTTTAGAAAAAAAAGTTGTTAAGGAAAAAAAATTAGTAAATATATATAACGGGATGCCTCTTGGGAAATATAAAGTAAAAAATTTTAAACCTCATAAAACGATTAGATTCATATCTGTAGCGAGATTTGAATATCAAAAAGACCATAAAACACTTATAGAGAGTTTTAGCCTAACCGATAAAAAAAATTGGGAACTCTTTTTAATTGGTGACGGTCCAAATCGTAAATTCATTGAACAATTAGTAGTCAAAAAAGGTTTAAAAAATAAAGTTAAATTTCTAGGTTCAAAAAATAATGTAGAAAAATATTTAAACAAATGTGATGTATTTATACTCTGTTCATTATGGGAAGGTTTTCCAAGGAGTATTCTTGAAGCAATGAGATCATCAATGCCTATTATTGCTACTGATGTAGGAGGATGTTCAGAGAGTGTAATTAACTCTTATAACGGATTTTTAATTAATCCAAAAGAAGTTTATATATTAAAAAATTATATTGATAAATTTATGGATGAATTCTCTTTAATAAAAAAGTTTGGTACAAGAAGTTTCAAGATTTTCGAATCAAAATTTACATTTCAGAAAATGTACAATAAAACTTTAAAAATTTATAAAAAAATAGAAAGTTAAAAATCATAATATGAAAATTATTATTACTGGTGGGAATGGTTTTATTGGGAAAAATCTCATTAAATATTTAAAATTTTATAAATATGAAATTTATAGTCTTTCAATTGACTTTAATAAAGAAAATTCCAAAAAAGCAATTGAGAAAATATTTAAAGAATTCAATCCAAATTATGTTATTCATTTAGCAGGATTAGCCCATAATAAAGATCGTGATTTATTAAAAACACCAAATAAAATCAAAAATATCAATACGAAATATCCAGTTTTTTTAGCTAATATTTGTAAATATAGTAATGTTAAAAAATTTGTATATATCAGTACTATAGGAGTTCATGGAGAAGGATCAAAAAATAAATTAGTTAATGAGAATACAGAATACCAACCTTATAACTTATATACAATTTCAAAGATGAATGCAGAAAAAAATATAATTAAAAATTTAGAAAATAGTAAAACCAAATATACTGTTTTGAGACCTTCTTTAGTCATAGGTAAAAATGCGCCTGGGAATATAGCATCTATAAAAAAATTAATTAAATTTAGAATACCTTTACCAATTAATGGATTTAATAATAAAAGAAATATTATTTACGTTAATGACTTATGCAATTTAATCCATAGATGTTTAATTAATAAAAAAGCTAATAATCAAATTTTTGTTGCTTCAGGATCAAAACCCTTGACAATATTAGAGACTTTCCAAGAGGTTGCAAAAATTGAGAATCTTAAACTAAAAAGTTTTTTAATACCAAAAGAATTAATTTTCATTTTTTTTTATTTAATTGGTAAAAAAAATATTATCAATAAATTTTCATTAAATTTATTGATAGATTCATCAAAAGCAAAAGACCTTTTAGATTGGAATTCTCAAATATAGAATTTGATAGTTTAAATTAAAATACAGGAGTTAATATTAATACCTTGTAGATTTATTTTCAATAGCAATAATTCGATATCATTTTTTTTAATTAATCCCAAACTAGTTATTATGATTAAATCATTTAATTGTTTTTTAGAATCTAATATATTAGGACTGGAAATAATGTCTTTATTTATTTTATTATTTAACCTTTCTGAAAAACTACTCAATTTTTGATTATCCAAATCGCCCAAAAATAAAAAAGAAATTTTTTCATTTTCATGTTTTTCATATAAATTATTTACTAAAAATTGAATACTTGTCTCTTCATTGTTTTTTATTAGATCGGATAAATTTATTATATTAGATATTGGTAAAAGTTCATTTAATTCACTTTGATCGAAAATTATACTTCCTTTCTTTTCCTTTAAATAAGAAATTAATAATCCAATTAATAAACCTAAAAAACTACCTAAAAAAACAATTCTTTTTTTAATTGGTTCTACAGGATTAGGAAATAAAGTAGGTTCTGTAATTAAATTCCATGGCTCCTTTATTTTCTGCTTCTCTAACTCTAAAACTCTTAACTGACTTTGTAAGGTTTCATAAACCTTAACATCTCTATTAGCATTTCTGATCAGACTTTGATATTTAACAAGGATTTCTTGGGGTCTTTTTGCAGCTGCAACGATTGTTTGATTTTTAATTTTGAGAGCTCCAAAATAGCGTGGAACTTCTATTCTTAGATTTTTAATCAAATTAGACTTTATTTTTTTCAATCTAGTAATTTGAAAATCATTTTCTTTATAAACGTTTCTCAAACTTTCTAACTCTGAATCAATATAATTAAAATCATTTTTTTTAAGGGGATATACTATTTTGACAAACGCATAGAAATCATTATCATTTTCTAATAATTGAAGTTTTTCTATAATTTCATCATATCTTCTAATAGATGATGCAGCACTTACACGAGAGGCTCCAAATTCAGTTGGTTTAAAAGGAGAATCAAGATTCTCTTCCCCTAGGTTCAAACTATTTTGACCAGCAAAATCTATGTTTTTGCCAATACTCGATGGACTTAAAAGATCATTATTAATAGCAAAATTTTCAGCTTTACTTAGAGAATCCTCGCTAATAAATTTATACTTTTTAATTTGATCTTTTAGATATATAACTCCATTATTTAAATCATTAATTCTATCTTTACCTGAATATTTTTGATAAGAATTGCTAATCTTTTGCAAAACTGGTAAGATTAAATCTTTGTCTGAATCTCGATAAACTAAATTCAAAACACTAGTTCCTTTAATTAATTCCACTTTCACACTACTTTTAAGCCAATCAGCATATCTCCATCTTTCTAATTGTTGCCCCTTTGAAATCTTGCTTTCTTTTACAAAATTAAAATTTTCAAATAAAACAGATGGACTTTTAAGTATTTGAACTTCAGTATTAAGTTTCTTATCTTCATTCGCTCCTAAAAGATTCAATATTGTGGGATCTACTTCTAAAAGTTTCGAGACAGTCGATGAACTAGTATCTCTCAATAAGATCTGAAATTCACCTTGCCATATCTTTTGAGCTAAAAAAGAATAAATCGTGCTTAAAAAAGCAGAAAATGCTAATATTTTTAATAATAAGTATCTATTCCTTGATAAAAACTTGAAATAGCTTTGCAGTACATCTAGCTCATTATCATTATCACTAGGAAGAGATTGTTTAAGCATAAATGATTTATATTTTAATCTTCAAATTAACATATTTATAGTTCAATAAAAGTCAATATTTTAATAAGTAAATTAATTTATACTTTAAGTTTATTACTATAAATTGCTGATAAATTGGCCTTAATTTAATATTAGTCTTTAGATTACAATCCAAAGAGTAATTAATAATCTAAGATTAGAAGTTCCACGCTATTTTGGAGCTCTCAAAATTAAAAATCAAACAATCTTTGCAGCTGCAAAAAGACCCCAAGAAATCCTTGTTAAATATCAAAGTTTGATTAGAAATGCCTCGAGTTTACTAAAGATAAAAGATAAATTTTAATCCTTAAAATATAATTTTTAAAGTAAATTATTATGTATAATTATTTATAAGAGTTTTTGTAATATGAAATTTATACAATTTTTAATAACTTTAGTACCTACATATATTTTTTTTGTAGGAAACTTATCTTTAAATGCTTATGCTTCTCAAGAAGAATTTTCAGAAAATTTTCCTACAATAGAATATCTCAAAACAAAATCAAATGAAGACTACATTTTAGGAACTGGAGATGTCATTGAGATTAAGTTCTCCAAAGAAGCTCCTGAATTAAATAAATTAGTTTCGATAGATATAAATGGCACGATTTTTTTAGAGAGAATTAATAGAATTTATATTTCCGGATTATCTATCTCAGAACTTACAAGCCTATTAAACAAAAAATATGCAGACTTTCTTATTGATCCAAATGTAGAAATATTAGTAAAAAAATATAGACCAATTAAGGTATTTGTTAATGGAGAGGTAGAGAGTCCTGGAATTTATATGTTAAGTGGTTTTAATGGATTAGTTAAACCAACTATTAACGAGTTTGGGAATATAAATAATGATCCAAATTTTAAAAATCCTTATAAAATTAATTCAAGTTTATCAGAAACATCAACTTACTTATCACCCACATTATTTGATGCTATTCAACAAGCTGGGGGGATAAGTCTTTACTCTGACATAACAAAAATTCAAATCACTAGGATCGACACCATAAGTAATGGAAAAGGTAAAAAAATAGCTATTATTAATTTTCTTGAGATGCTTAGAGATGGAAACCAAGCAGTAAATATTCCTCTTTACGATGGAGATACGATTTATATACCTAAATCTAAAAATAAGGCCTCAATTGAATTAATGAAGGCTATCAATACTAATATAAATCCAAAATATATTAGAGTTTTTGTAAGTGGCAGAGTAAAAAATTCTGGTTTAATAGCTGCCCCAAATAATTCCACATTAAATGATGCATTAAAATTAGCTGGAGGTTCATTTTTGAAGGGGAAAATTCAATTCTCTAGATTAATGCAAGGCGGCGGAATTGATCAAAGAAAATTTAATGCTAGGAATGGAAGCATTCCAGGTTCTTATAAAAATCCTTATTTAAAAAATGGAGATATAATTTATGTTGGCAAAGGTGGATTTAATATTGCTTCTGAAATTATCAAGGAAATAACTGAACCATTTATAGGGATAAATGCAACTAAAAATGTTTTAGATAGTTGGTAAACCCAAAATTACAATGATCAAAGAAAAAAGTTTAAAGCATCTAGCATTTATTCCAGCTAGGGGAGGTTCAAAGGGGGTACCAGGTAAGAATATGAGGCTTATTGATGGCAAGCCATTACTTTACTTAAGTTTAGAATGGGCAGTTTCAACAAATGGATTTTCTAATATATTTGTATCAACAGATTGTCCAATCACTTTGGAATATGCTCTAAAACGTGGAGCACTTAATAGCAGAATAAGACCAGCTACAAAAAATTTTGATTTACAAACTGCTGATGAATTATTAAAACAATGCCAACTTAGTGGCGATTTAAAACTAGAAAACTATGATTATCTTTGGTACCTACAGCCAACTTCACCTCTTAGAAAAAAAATAATGTATAAAAAGATTTTATCATTAATAAAAAAATTTAAACAACCTAATTCGCTTATTAGTGTTACTTCTGTACCAAAAGAGTATAATTCAGAATGGCAATTTTCATTGGATAATAAGGGTCTCTTAACTTTAGAAAATTCCTCTATAATTACAAGAAGACAAGATTTACCTAAAAGATGCATAAGAGATGGACGTTTTTATATAGTCAAAACAGATCACGTTTTGCAAGGAGGAAAATTAGTTAGTGATAAATCAATCCCTATTTTTCTGGATGAGTTTAAACATGTTAATGTTGACTCAATAGAAGATTGGATTGAAGCTAAAGAATTATGTGCGGAATATTATTTTTAAACTCAAGTCAAAACCTTAATTCTCCTGAAAAAAGTAAATTCAAAAGATCCATTAAGCTTTTAGATCATAGGGGACCAGATAATAATGATATTTTTTTTACAGAAAAATTTGCTTTAGGTCATACTAGATTAAGTATTATTGATTTATCAAATAAATCAAATCAACCATTTTTCAGTAAAAATGATAAAAAATATTTTGCAATAAATGGAGAGATTATTAATTATAAAATTCTAGCGAATAAATATAATTATAACGATGAAGATTATGGTTCTGACTCTGATTTAGTTTTCAAACTATTCACAAAGTATGGATTTAAAAATATAATTAATGAATTAGAAGGAATGTTTGCAGGAATTTTTATTGATTGTAATAAAAATGAAAGTTATATTTTTAGAGATAGATTTGGGATAAAACCTCTTTACTATATTAATTCAAAAAATAGGTTTTTAGCATCTAGTGAAATAAATTCACTTTTACCTTTTTTAGATAAGGTCGAAATTTTTAAACCAGTTGTAAAAGATTTCATATTAGATGGAAATATAGATCATTCTTCAAATACATTCTTTAATAACATACACCAATTAAGAAGTGGATCATATATTAAATTAGAACTAAATAGCCAAAAAATAAATATAAATAAATGGTATGAGCCAGGATTTTCTTGCCCAGCTTCCAAATTAAGTTTTGATGATGCAACTGAAAATTTAGAAATTATTCTTAAAGAAATACTGGAGCAAAATTATATTTCTGATGTACCTTTAGCTATTAATTTATCTGAAGGAATAGATTCTACCTTATTGTCATTTTTATCAGAATTAACAAATCAAAATCCATATGCATATTCTATGAAATATGGATTAGAAGAATTAGACGAATACTATAAATTACAGTCAATAAATTTTAATAGAGAATTTATAGAATATGATTATTTATCATTTTTAGAACATGCTAAAGATGTAATAAGACATCAAGGACAACCTTTCACAGGAATGTTTACAGTTGCATATTCAATTTTATATCAAACGTCTAAAGCTGCTGGATATAAAGTCCATCTAGATGGGAACGGGATAGATGAAATATTCCTAGGATATGATAAATATCTAAGAAAAAATTCGAAAACTTTTAACAAATCTTTGTCCGGAGAAATATATCAAAATTACGATTTCTATAATAAAGATCTTATTAACTCGCCTAATTCACTGACCATTAAAAACATAATATCAAATTTGCCTTCGGGAATTAGTGAAAAGAGGAAGGCAGCTTTTATTGATTTGTTTTATTTAAAAATTCCCCGAGTACTTAGATTTAATGATTGTGTATCTATGCAGCATTCTTGTGAATTAAGGGTCCCTTTTTTAGATCATAGATTACTTGATTTTTCAAATACTTTACCAACTGATTATTTAATAAGTGATACTAAAGGTATGGGTAAATTAATAATAAGAAATATCCTTAAAAAACATTTTGGGGAAAAGTTTTCTTTTTCTAAAAAAAGATACATCCAAACTAATCAAACGAATTTATTATTAAAAGAAATGAATAATTTATTAAGGAATACACTTTTAAGTGATAGATTCTTTTCAAGAAATATTGTGGATCCCTATAAATTTAAAACCCATATAAATAGGCTTAATGAAAAAAATTTAAAAAATTCATATTATTTATGGAGATTACTTTCATACGAATGGTGGTGTCAGCAATTCATCGATTAATATTAATCTTTAAAAAAGAGTTATAATAAACCTTAAGTAACTTATAAAGTTTAAATTAAATTTAAGCAGCCATGTGTGGTTTTCTTACTGCTATATCAACTAAGGAAATAGATGAAAATAAATTTAATGAAATCTCTCTATTATCAAAACATATTGAACATAGAGGTCCTGATGATTTTTTTTACTATAGAGATTCTATTTTTGTTTCTTTTTTCTATAGATTAGCTATTAGAGATTTCTCAACGAAGAGCAGACAACCTATAGAATCAAAAAATTGTAGGTATATACTTTGTTTTAATGGGGAAATTTATAATACAGAAAAAGAATTTAAGAATTCAGATACACTTTATGTATTAAAAATATTAGAAAAAAAAGGTATCAATGGATTAAATGAACTTAGGGGGATGTTTAGTATCTGTATTTATGATAAAAAGACTAAACTTATACACTTAATAAGGGATCACTTAGGAATAAAGCCTTTATTTTTTGTTTCTTCAGAAAAAACAATTGGAAGCAAATATGAAAATTTTTTCTTTATTTGCTCTGAACAAAAACCTTTAATCAATTTACCTTTTAAAAAATCAATAGATGAATATCAAGCCATAAGATATTTAAAAATGGGAGTAAGTTTTGATCAAAAAGATACTTTTTTTGAGCATATTAAACAAATTGAACCTGGAACTATTTTTACAATAAACTTAGAAAATTTAAATTACAGTAGTGTAAAACTAAATAAAAATCTAATTAATTTGGATTTAAAATCAAATTTTAAATTCAAATCAAAACACCATAGTAAATTTTTAAAAAATATTATAAAAGAACATATAATTTCGGATTCTCCAGTTTGTTCGACAATATCTGGAGGGATAGATTCTACTTATGTTTCTACCGCAATAGCTAATGTTCAAGAACAAGAATGTGATGCTTTTACTATCAAATCAAATATTTTTGAATCAGAAATAAAAAATGACTCGGATTTATATAGAGTAAAAAATTTAAAAATAAATACAATAAATTGTGAATTAGAAAATCTTTCCAAGAATATAAATAATATGGTAGACAACTTATCTTCTCCTTTTGCCTCTGCAAGTTGGATTTTTCAAGATCAACTTTTTAACAAAATATCACGTAAATATAACTATAAAGTTCTTTTAGTTGGCGAAGGTGCTGACGAAATTTATTCTGGCTATAAGAGGTTAGTTTACCCATATTTATTTTGCCTTGAAATAGAAAATAAATTAAATGAATTTGAGGAAATAAAATCAAAATTTTCAGAATTTTTAAATTTACCAATAGAAAATATAAATAAAAATTATTTATTATTCAAAAATAATCTTTTAAAGGAAACGGACTATGAAGATCAAAACTATGAATACTTTTTTAAAAGCAAATTAAGGGTCCCCATGGAAAGATATTATCCAGGTATTAAGAGTAAAGAATGTATGAAAAATATAAATCCCGAAACTTTTTATAAATCACATTTATTAAATTACATTAAAAGATCTGATGTCCCATCATCATTATATATTTTAGATATTATTTCAATGAAATACGGTATAGAGCTTAGGGTCCCATTTTTAGATATAAGTTTGCTGGAAAAAGTATTAGAATTTTCTTATAAAGAGCACTTTAAGAATGGATATAATAAAAATATTTTAAGAGAGGTTTCTTATTTAACTCCAAAAAGTATCCTTGAAAATAAGGTCAAGAAGCAAAGGCCTTGTTCAACTTCGAAAATAATGTATGATCATTTAGCCAAAGAGTTTGAAGAATTACTTAATTCAGAAAATCCGTTATTAGAAAATAAAAAAATCTTAGATTCATTTTTATTATCTAAAGCTAAAAGAGAAGAAGAATCTTCTTCAATATGGTTTAGGATATATACTTATTTAGTTTTTTATAATAAGTTTTTTTCAAAATAATTTTTATTTATATAATCCTAGTAATTTCCCAAAAATTTTTTAAATACTTCTTTATAAATATTCCTTCAGAAATAAGTAAGAAATTGATAATCCTTTGGTATTATGAATGTTATATTTTAAACTTTAACAAATTAAAATATGATAAATGGATGAAATTTTTGATAAAAAAGAAGATTTTTTTGAGAGAAATCATATTGGTTTTCCAAAAAAGGTAATAAGATGTAAATCCTGTTTATTAACCAATCAAAAGATGGTTAATAGTGATCAATATTTAGATAATAAAAATACTAAGAAAGAAACCATTAAGTTCTATGATGGTATATGTTCTGCGTGCTTAGTAAATAAATTAAAAAAGAAAATTGATTATAAAGAAAGAGAAAAACAATTAAAAGAAATACTCTCTAAATACAGATCTAAAAACGGTGATTATGATGTATTAATCCCAGGAAGTGGTGGTAAAGATAGCTTCTATGCAAGCCATATACTTAAATACAAATATGGGATGAATCCTCTAACAGTTACATGGCGACCACATATTTATACTGAATGGGGGCAGCATAACTTCGAATCCTGGATTAACACTGGAGTTACTAATATCTTATACAGTCCTAATCCCCATATTCACAGATTGCTGTCGAGATTAGCACTGGAAAACCTTTTTCATCCATTTCAAACCTTTGGTTTGGGTCAACAAAATTTGCCAGCAAAAATAGCAAAAAAATTTAATATTAAACTTATATTTTATGGTGAAGACTCTGCTGAATATGGTAGCGATGCAAAAAACTATTTTTCTTATAAAGGATTGGGAGCTTCAAATGTGAAAGAGGCAATAGATGAGATAGATGAATCAAAGATCTTTCTTGGTGGAATAACAATCGAAGAATTAAGAGAAAGATTTGATTTAAAGATTAACCAATTAGATCCATATTTGCCAATTCTTTCTGAAGAGCTAGAAGACTCGAAAATAATTATTTGCAAATTGGGGTATTTTTTAAAATGGCGTCCCCAAAGTAATTATTATTATGCTTCAGAGAATTCAGATTTCATTCCAGCTCCAGAAAGGACCCAAGGAACTTATACTAAATTTAACAGTATTGATGATAAGCTTGACGACTTATTCTATTGGACAGGATTTATTAAATCAGGTTTAGGAAGAACGACTTTTGATGCTTCTCAGGATATATGGAATAATGAAATTTCTAGAAATGAGGGCCTTTCACTAATTTCTAAATATGAAGGAGAATACCCTGATAGGTTTGAAAAAGAAGTTTTTAAATATCTTTCTATGAATATGGAATCAATTAAGGGTTTAGACTATTTCAAACAAAAAGATTTAAACAGAAATTATCTTTTCAATTTAGCTGACAATTTTAGACAAGCTCATATATGGAATAAAAATTCTATAGGTGAATGGCAAATTTCTTATTCCGATAATAATGAAAATAATTTTGAAGTAAGTGATTGGGGATAGTTGTGTCCAAAAGAAATAAAAGAATTATTGGGAAGATAGAAGTAAAAGGAAATTCGGTAATAAAAGGAATTCAATATGAAGGTAATAGAGTTGTGGGGACAGCTAGTCATGTATTAGAGAAATTTGCATCTTTTGATCTTGATGAGATTTTTATTGAAGATACCATTGCAAGCTATTTTGGGATGAAAAGTGATATGACATTTATAAAAGAATTTAAAGGTTTTTTACCACCATTAACAATTGGAGGGGGGATTAAAACAATAAAAGATGCCGAAAATATGTTTAATTTAGGGGCGGACAAGATTTCAATCAATACTCATTTATTTTCAAATCTAGATTTCTTAGCCGAATTAATTTCAATTTTTGGAGCTCAAGCAATAACAGTAAATATCCAACTAATTAAAAAAAAAGATAGATTAGAACTTCTAACTTGTTATGGAAGAGAAGTTATGAAAGATATAAATTTTATAGACTGGTTTGATGAAGTTACTAAGTACAAACCAGGAGAAATTATTATTAATAATGTTACAAGAGATGGTACTTTAAAAGGTATAGATTTTGATATAATAGAAAAAATAAAGATTAATAAATATTCGAGAATTCTTTACAGTGGAGGGGTAATTTTAGAACAATTAAATGATAAATTAACTTCAAAGATTAATAACATTGATGGTTTTATTATATCTAAATCTTTCCACAAATTTAATACAAAAAATTTAAATTATCAAAGTAAAAATAAAATCATCAAATTAGATAATTTTATTCCTGAAAAAGATAGTGTTCCTAGAACAAATATATCTATCATTAACGTTGGTATTGGAAATATAGGAAGACTTAAGGACTGTCTTGCAAAACTTAACTGTAATGTTTCAATACTAAATTATACTTCTGATATTCCTAGCAATTCAATACTTTGTCTTCCTGGGGTAGGTAATTTCAACCAAGTTATGAACAATTTTGTTGAGATAGGCTTAGAAAAAAAATTGAAGAGGTATCTAGATGATAATAGACCTCTTCTCGCAATATGTATTGGTATGCAAGTATTATTTGAATCGAGTGAAGAGGTAAATGAAAATCCTAAACATAGGAATTCTTTAGGTTTCTCAAAAAACAATTCTAGAAAAACTGTAGAAGGGCTAAAAATATTTGAAGGTAAAATTACTAAATTACCAGAAGGTAAAGAACCAATACCAAACATAGGTTATAAAAATACATTAAGTAAAGACAATTTAGAGAATTATTATTACTACATACACTCATATGGATTAAGAGTTGATGACGTAGAAAATAAAGAAAATATTGATCAAACATCTACTTTCAATAATATTAAATTTGTAGCCTCTTATCAAACCAGAAATATAAGTGCATTTCAATACCATCCTGAGGTTTCAGGACCTAAAGGTATACTAAAATTACAAAAAACTCTAGAAAAACTAAAGAATATAATTTAATTATTTATTTTAAAAAGATTTTATTAATTATGAGCATAAATTCATCAAAATTTAACCCAAATTGCATTAATCTCTGCAATAAAAAAATAGGCACTAGTTATCCATGTTTTATAATTGCTGAAGTTGCACAAGCGCATGAAGGTTCTTTAGGATTAGCTCATTCTTTTATTGATGCCGCAGCTGATTCTGGTGCAGATGCAATAAAATTTCAAACACACTTATCTAAATATGAATCAACTTTAGATGAAAAATTTAGATACCAGTTTTCTAATCAAGATAAAACAAGGTATGAATATTGGCAGAGGATGGAATTTAATGAAGATCAATGGAAAGAACTTTTTAATCACGCCAATTCAAGAAACATAGCTTTTTTAAGCTCCCCCTTCTCTGAAGAGGCAGTAGATCTTTTATACAAAATAGGAGTAAGAGACTGGAAAATTGGATCTGGTGAGTTTCTAAGTAATTCAATAATAAATTTCATTGCGAAAAAAAAAGGCACTATTCTATTGAGTACTGGAATGAGTTCTTGGGATGAGATAGATAAAATAACCACCAAAGTTAATGATCTTTCACTTTCAGCTGTTCTAATGCAATGTAATTCCAAATACCCTACACCACTTGAAAAAGTAGGATTAAACATAATTGATGAAATGAAAAATAAATTTAATTTAAATATTGGGTTTTCAGATCATAGTGGTAAGATTTCTTCTTCGATAGCAGCTATTACTAAAGGTATAAGTGTTTTAGAGGTTCATGTTACTTTTGATAAGAAGATGTTTGGTCCTGATGCATCTTCTTCTATAACTTTTGAGCAATTAAAAAAACTTGTACAATTCAGGAATGAGTTTGAGATAATGATAAGAAATCCAGTTGATAAAGATAAAGAATCCAAATCTCTAAAAGATATGAGAATTATGTTTAATAAAAGTATTGCATTAAAATATCCTCTAAAAAAAGATGTAATATTGAAAAGAGAAGATTTAACCTTCAAGAAGCCTGGTGGAGGAATATCACCAGATAAAATTAATGAAGTCTTAGGAATGAAATTAAAAAATGATATGCCTGAAACGAGACTTCTCCAATGGACTCACCTAAAAGAATCTTGACCAAAAAAAAAATTTGCGTAGTTGTATTCAGTAGAGCAAATTATGCAAGAATAAAGTCTCTACTTAAATCTATTAATAATAATGAGGGCCTAGAACTACAACTAGTGGTAGGAGCATCTGCTCTTTTATATAGATTTGGGAACCCTATTGATTTGATAAGAAGTGATGGATTTGAACCTGCAGAAGTTCTTTACAACATCATCGAGGGAGATAAGCCTATTACGATGGCCAAGTCAGCAGGATTAGGAATAATTGAACTTGCTACCATATTTGAGAAATTAAATCCTGATATAGTTTTAACGGTTGCTGATAGATTTGAAACGCTATCTACTGCAGTAGCAGCTAGTTATATGAATATACCTTTAGCACATACTCAAGGAGGGGAAGTGACTGGTTCTATAGATGAATCAGTTAGACATGCAATAACAAAATTATCTCATTTACATTTTCCTGCAACAAAACGTAGTAGAGAATATATCTTGAGAATGGGGGAGGATCCAAATTTTGTTCATCAAGTAGGATGCCCTTCGATTGATTTATTAGTTGAGAATGACTTGAGACTTGAATCTGATACGCTTTCAAAATATTCAGGAGTTGGAAGCGAGATTGATCTCTCAAAGAATTATCTCGTAGTTCTTCAACATCCTGTAACTACAGAATATGGATTAGGCAGTGGACAAATTGAAGAAACATTGAAGGCAGTTAAAAAACTTGGAGAAGAAGGATTACAAATTATATGGTTATGGCCAAATATCGATGCAGGAGCAGATGATATATCAAAAGGGATTAGATCTTTTAGAGAAACTGAGAACCCAAAATATATAAAATTTTATAAAAATTTTTCTCCAATTGATTACGCTAAGTTAATTAATAACAGCAAATGTCTCATCGGGAATTCCTCATCTGGGATAAGGGAAGCTGCTTATTTAGGTTTAGGATCAGTAAATATAGGCAACCGCCAACAAGATAGAGAACGTGGAGATAATGTTATAGATTGTAATCATATTGCAAATGATATTTATAAAGCGGCAAAGTACCAAATTAATAAAGGTAGATATAATTCTTCTGATATTTTTGGTATTGGAAATTCTGGTAAAAAGATTGCAGAAATATTACTAAAAACTGAAATAAATATCAAAAAAAGGTTAAATTATCTTGATGAATAAAATTTTAAATTTTTATACCTAGATTATTTATTTTTTCTTCTTTAAGGCAATTACAAAATGGCATTTCAAAAACTAAATTCAATAAATGAATATTTTAATATTTTAGGTTGCAAAAGAAATTATTCTAGACAATTAATTAAATGTGAAATTTGCAATTCGAATGAATTTGAAGTTATTTGCTCACATACTGATACTGGTAATAATATTCTGGCTCCAGTAGAAGTTCAAGCATGCAAAAAATGTGGATTCCTTATGCAAAACCCTCGTTTCGAGAAGGAATTCTATGAAAAATACTATGAAGAATTTTATCCATTTATGCGTGCAAGAAGTCAATCTAATAAACCTGGTGATCCTACAAACGTAGGTAAAAAGACACAAATGGATAATGAAGGAAATCCAAATGAATTTGGATATGAAATAGCGATAGAAAGAGCAAATAATTTTTATAATTATTTGAATAAAATTAAACTAAAAATTACCAATAAAAAGTTACTAGATGTTGGCTGTGGTTGCGGAGGGTTCTTAGAATTATTTAAAAGAAAAGGATATGTTGTAAAGGGTAATGATCCAGATATTAAATCAGCTAATTTTGCAATAAAAAAAGGATTAAAAGTTGATGTAATACAAGGAGAAAAAATGGAATATAAAGAAAAGTTTGGTCTAATTATAATTATTGGTTCTTTGGAGCATTGCCATAATCCAAATACTATTTTAAAAAAATGTTGGGAATATTTAGATGAAGACGGCATAATAGTTCTAGAAGGAAGATATTATCCTATCTCCGAGAGTTTTAGATGGCTTAATTCAAATCATCATAGATTTCTAACTGATAAAAGTGCTCAAGCAATACTAGTAAAGCATGGTTTTGAAATTATACTAAGTACAACTGATCCAGTATCAGGAGAGAATACTGGCAGAAATGGTGGGGGATTTGCTTTTGCAAAGAAAAATTCAAATGCCAAAAGATATCTTGATATAGATGATCAAAAAAAATTAATTGCTAAATTAAAAGAGTTAGAATTAATACAAAATATTCCATCATTAAGAGAAATGCTCAAAAAACATGATGAAAAATTCGATATTAATTTTTCATAGTTTTAATAATTCATTACTTTAAAATTAATTTTTCTAAAAAATATTAATGAAATAATTGTTTTTAAAACTTTTTTTTAAGTAAAACAATAATGTGATTACCATTCCATGATGTGGAACTAGTCGATTTTCTGATTTTATAAATTATTTCTATATTCTCCATATTTCTAATTATTTCTTCTAAGTTATTTCTTCGTGAAATATAAATAGCCGAATTTCTTAATTTGATTATTTGAAAAAATTTTTCTAAAAGCCTTATGATTAATTTAGAAATACCTTTTCTCCTTAAACCATTATCATACATTGTAAAAAACAAGTAACCTCCGGCTTTAAGATTTAAAAAAATAATATTCAGAGTTTTCTTATCAATCAAAGCATGCTCACCAAAGACTCCAATAGAATAAATAAAGTCAAAATTTTGTGTTTTATAAAAACGATTAAAATTGATGATATCTGTCTTAAATAAAATCAAAGATTTATTATCTTTTTTTAAAAGCTCTGCCTTATTCAGCATATTTTGATTTATATCAATCCCAAAAATTTTTTCATCTTTAAAAAGACTAAGAAATCTTCCTGTACCGCATCCAATATCTAATATTTTGGACTCTTTACCACTTTTTTTTATTATATTTTTAACGAGTAAAAGTTTTTCTTTAAAATATTTAAAATTTGCATTAGTATCTTTTTGATTATCCTCTTTATAATATTTATCAGCAAATGTCTTATTGTATTTAATTCGATTGTCCAGCCTATTTAAAAAGGATGCAATCAAATTATCAAAAGTATCTAATTCTTTCATTGATTATTTAGGAAATTGTTTAATCAATTGATTCACTATATTTTCCTGTTTATATTTAATTGCTATTTTATATGATGATTTTGACATCTTAATATACCTCGATCTACTGATATTTAAAAACCTCTCGATAGCAAAATAAAAGTTTTTTATATTTGGCTTAACTACAAAACCATTTTCACCCTCTTTCACTAAATTAGATAAATTACTTAAATATGAAGAAAGTATTGGTTTAGAGCAAGCCATAGCTTCAACACAAGATCTACCAAATGTCTCTCCTTCATTAATTGAAGGTATTACAAAAATATCTGACTGAGATATATAACTAGGCAAATCAGAATTAGGCTTATAACCAAGTATTTTAACTTTTAATAATTTATGCTTTTTAATTAAGTCAGATAAAAATTTTTTTTCAGGGCCATCTCCAATAATAATATATTCACATTTTTCACATCCATATTTTTTTTTCATTAGAGCTAATGATTTAATTATCAAGTCAAACCCTTTATGTTTCCAAAGTCCCCCAACAGACATCAGAACAGGAATCTTCTCATTTGATTTCCAGTTCAAAAATTTTTCTTCCTTTAGATAAAAGTTATTACTAATAGGTCTACCTAAAACATTTATTTTAGATTCTAAATAACTATGATTTTTTAATAAATCATTTTTTGTAGATTCTGATAAAAACAACTTATCAATATATTCATAACCTCTTTTAATGAAAAAAGCATTCAATTTACCTTTAAAGTGTAAATTTCTTCTTGTCAACGTTGAACCACTATTAATACTAAAAATTTTACAATTAAAATTTAATTTTAATGGCGTCATTCCTAAAGATCTTGTGATTGATTCATCTAAAAACAATATCAAGTCTGGCTTAACTTTTTTAATAGAGGAAATAACAAGCAAGAGTGTTCTCAGATGACCAAAAAAACTTAAAGGAATAAATTTATGATTATTTATTGTTAAATTTTCATTAACAATTATTTTCCTAGAGTTTCCAAATAAATGCAATTCAATTTCTACTTTTTTCTTTTTTAAGCCTTCAACAATAAGGCTATTAGAAATTTGCATACCTCCAATATCAGGAATATAAAATTGCGTAAAACAAAGAATTTTCATATAGATATTAAAAGTTTATAAATTCGTTAAAGACTATTTATACATACCACTTTCAAAGCTCCACAATCATGAACTATTGAATCTTCAAAAATCCCTTGCAAAATTGGTGTAACAAAAGAATTGTCTTCAACAAAAATAACACTGTTTTTTTTCATAAAGGGTTTAATAGCCATAGCAGTATTTTTAATCGTTTCAATTTGATGAAGTCCATCGTCAATAACAATATCAAGTTTCTTATCTCCAAGAATTTTTGCAATAAATTGTTCATTAATTTTATATTGATCACATTCAAAAATCTTTGGAGAACTATATATGAAAGCTCCAAGATCAATAAGCTTATTTTTATTTTTTATAAAGTTACTTAAATCAATATCAAAACCATATAAATTAGATTTAGGGAAAAGATCTGATAGCAAAGCTAGACCGGTGCCTTTAAGAATTCCAAATTCAGCAATATTAAGTTCTGATGAATTTTTTTTAAGAAAGCTTTCTAAGAATTTTTCATAATATCTCGAATACCCCATGTGAAACATTTTGTCACCTCCAGTCATTTTCTGGAATTTAATCTCATCTTTTTTACGATTATCTTTAGATGAAATTTTATTTACAGATATATCATTATGAAAACCACCATATTTTTTTTCAGTCGCAGCGAGCCAGTTAGCAGAACCTTTTTTATAGGATGATTGACTTTTTATAAAACTCAATCTGATCTCTGCTAAAGGAGAAACTATCTTTTGAAATAATCTTCTTTTATAGTAATTTAATTTTTTCAAAAATTTAAGTATCTAATAATATCATATTAATAATGTTAACTAACTAAAATTTTTTATTCAAACAAATCAACAAAACAATTTATTTTTATTCCTCAATCTAGAGGGATTTTTTAAATCAATAAAAATATATCTTATAAGATTTAACCACTAATTTATGCAATCTATATAAAGCTATTAAAAATAATACATCTATTAGTTTTTATAAATTATAAAAAAAATAAAAAAGTTTTATAATAAGGTTTAGTTAATTTAATAAATTACTTTTTCATGTAGGATAAAAGTCGAATGGGGGGCCATAGCTCAGCTGGTAGAGCACCTGCATGGCATGCAGGGGGTCAGGGGTTCGAGTCCCCTTGGCTCCATTTAATTTTATTAGTGATTTTAATTGGTCAAAAGATTTGAGTTACTTCATAACTAGAAGCTCATCATATATTTAAGGACTTTCAGGACTTATAGGACTCTTCTATTTCAATCAGTAAATATAATAATTTTATGGAAAAGTTTAATTTAATAAATAAGGATAGATCAAGAATAAAAGTATTTAAACCATTTGAAGATAGTTAGTAAACCTTAGCGAAATATTAATGCAATGATTGTTAGTTATGGTTGCGTCTATAAGAGATCAAGTAAGCCAGTTATGAAAGGTTCAAGAATAGACACTATTGAATCTCCTAGAGAAGAATATAAAAAATTATTAGAAGCAGGTTGGGAAAAGACTTCAATATTTAATAGATATTTTTAATTAAAAAATTGATCTAGCTCTATTAGCCCTTCGAACAGCTTTTCTTAAAATACTTCTTTTTATTGATAAATCAGAAATCAAATAAAGTGCAAATAATAAAATTAGTTTTCCCAAAATTGGAATATGCATTATATAAAAAATAATTAACCATATAAAAACCAAACCGATACTTATATGCAAGTACTTAGTGTCATATGATTCCTAAACTAACTTATTAATCAAATACTAAAACTAGGCTTGACAACTGCGACTTAATCTCGACCATGAATACTTCTAAAAGGACCAACAAATTGGAACTGTTCTCTATTAATCCCTAAATTTTGTATGAGTTTAGAAGTTGTAAACTCACCCATTCTAAAAGTTGAATTCAACTGATTTTTTTTTGGTCTAGCCATAAATTAGATAAAAAAATTACTTATATATATAGTAATTATTTTCTAATTAAATATCTATTATTCCAGAGTTCTAACCTTCGAATGGTTAAATATACTCAACTATCTTATTCAGTTTGGCAAGAATCCTTAATCAATCTAATCTATAAAGATCATCCCTTAGAATTCCTGCCATCTTTTTAGGTAGGATTTGTTCTTAATATTATCTAAATAAGTCAAAAATTTATCGAGAAAATCTTTGATTGAACAGGGCTTACTAACTAGTAGTTTTATTCAGTTTTACCTCTCTTTTTTATTTAAACTTTTTATAATAGAATTCTTTTTCATTTTTGAGTAATTGTTTTGATTGCGATTCATAGCAAATATTGCTTTGATGTAAAAAATACTATTCAATGATTAAAGTCTTAATTACTCTTCTAACCTCATTTCTTGTTTGGTTTGGCATTGTAAAAATATTTAGCAAAGATAATGAGAATTCAATTAATGTTCTTTTAAGTAAATTGATTAATGATTTTACTTTAATCTTTCGAAATATAATTGATCTTATTGATTCTCTTTTTAAAAGCTTCATTCAAATCTATGAACTTTTAGGTACATTATTAAAAAATTTAGTTGGAATATTTAAGTCATTGATGTCTGCTTTTATTCAATTTCTAAATCTCTTTAAAGTAATAGGGATTACTTGTTTTTCTTTTGTTTCTTTATGTAATGGATTATTCCAGGCATCCAGAAAAATTAATATATTTAATAATTTTGAATTAATACTTAATAATACTGATTCTCCCAAAAATAATGTAATTAAATTAAATGAAAAACCAGAAGAAAATAAAAAGAAAGAAAGTTTTATTCCCTCTTTTTTAGATCGACTTTCATTTATTAATAAGTAACTAGTAGATTCTATTGCTTTTTACTTTGATTAATAGAATTATGAAAATTCAGTTCCGCAAGTAGTCGCAATACTAAGCTTTTAATTTAATATTTAAAGTATTTTCTTTTTAATCATGATTTCAATGCTAAAAACTTTTCCCATTCTTATTCGGAATAATCTTTCTTTTTTAAGAAAGACTTTACTCTTCTAATAAATTGGTTTGTTGCTTCTTGCTAAAACAAGATTAAGAAAAGCCACTTTTTATTTCTGCTTCTAAGCCAATTAATTTAATAAGTACGTTGGCATTACAAGCAACTGCAGAATATTTTTTTAATTAATTCTTCTATACATAAAAGTTTCAAATATAAATAATAAATTTGCTTTCATTGGGAAAATAATAAACAATCAATGCAATAATTGTTATAATTTTTCAACTAGATTCATTATTAATTATTATAAAAAAATAATAGTTAAAAAAATTCTAAATTCCTTGAAAAATTTTTTGCTTTTTATTTGTTCAATTTCTTTTCCATTATTAGTTTTTGAGATTTTTATATCTATAAACGAACTAGATAAGTTTCCTAGCAAAGAACATAAAAAAGTTTTTAAAACAGATCGAATTGAAGACAAGAAACTTGGAGAAATTGCAAAATCAGAAGGTTTTGAACCTTACTACTTCCCAGATGAAGTTAGTGCATATGCGAGTAAATATAATATTTATCCTATAGGTTCATTACCTTATAAAAATGCTTTTAGTTGCAATGAGGGATATGGACTAATTAAGTATAAGACTGATAGATTCGGCTTAAGAAATAATGATAATAATTGGGAATCAGAAAAACTCCAATCATTAAATCTATTTATTGGTGATTCATTTATAGCAAGTGAATGCGTGGAAGAGGAAAAAAGATTAACTAATTATTATCAATCTTTATCAGGAATTAATACTATTAACTTGTCCTCAGGTAGCAATTCTCCCTATGAATATATGGCATTGATTAAGCATATTGTGAAGCCGCTAAATAATATTAATAAAAGTAAGATGAATGTGATAGTTGTCTACTATGACAATGACAATGTACATGAAAAAATAAATTCAAATAATCAATTAATTAAAAGTTCTAGTCCAATAAATTTTTCAAGTAATCTCAATTTAAGAATAAATTCAAACTATTTAAAAGCACTTAAAAATGCTATAAAGGATTTTGAAGATACTGGCGGTCTTGAAAGGTATAATGAAAAAGCTCAAATCCGGAAAAAAGTTAAAAAATTTTTAATTAAGACATTAAAATTAAAAGCTACCAGGTTATATCTTGGAATTCCATTGAAATCTAGCTTGCAACATATTGCATCTAAATTATCTATTGACTATTTTAAAGATACAGTAACAGCAAGAAGTATTGAGAAGCTATCATTAGCTTGTAATAATCAATGTAAGCCTTATATAGCTTATATTCCGCAAAGGTCTAATACAAGATTAACGAGAAACTATGGAGATAATATCAAGAAAATATCTAAAAAATATGGAATTCAATTTATAAATCTGATTGAGGAATTTGATTTCACTAACCTTGATTACTACTCCCCTAGGGAAGGACATTTCTCACCTCTTGGCAATAAAGAAGTAGCTAAAATTATCTTTAATGCCATACAAAAAAAGACATTAGAAGAAAATAAGTAACTAAATTTATTTTTTAACTCGTTTAAAAAATAGTGTAAATAAAGGGAGCAACAACAGAGCCTTGAGAAAAAACAACTAGAATTCCCAGAAGTAAAATAGTGACAATAAGCGGGGCTAACCAATACTTTTTTCTTACTCTTAAGAAATCCCATATGTCTTTAATTAGCTCTAAAAATACTTCCATATTTAAAAAATCTTGTTTAAATTAATTTTTTTGTTAGTAGTTATTTCTCTATAAGATTTTTGATCAGTTTTTTTCCTTCTAAGTGGATCATGACCAGAAATTCGCATTATTAATGCAATAGGTTGTAGAACTAAAATAAAAACTATCCCAAGTATTATACGACTATTAAACCATCCTAGAAAGTATCCTAGTTTCATCCAAGCCTTATATGGATATGAGAGTAGACTTGGGGCAGCTATAGAAAAAATTAGTAAGGGAAAACTAATCAATAAGGTCCACGTTCTAAAAGAATGACCATAAAGATAAGGTAAAAGCCATCCAATTAAAATTGGGAAGGCAAAACTCATAAGAAATCCAAATTCTCTTAATATTTTTTTTGATATATTGTTATTCATCATCAATCTAGTTCAAAAGTCTGTTTCCAAGTTTCATCTTTTTCAGTTTTTGGTTGATTCTTCTTGTGAAGTATATGATTTTGTAGAACTAATACATCCATTTCTGTTCTCATAAAGCAGCGATAAGCATCCTGAGGAGTACAAACAATAGGTTCTCCTCTAACGTTAAATGATGTATTAACTATTACTGAACAATTAGTTAATTTTTTAAAAGCCGTTATAAGTCTGTGATAACGAGGATTAGTTCTTTTACTTACCGTTTGAATTCTCGCAGAGTAATCAACGTGCGTAATTGCAGGTAATGAAGATCTAGGAATATTTAACTTCTCAATACCAAAAAGATTTTTTTGATCATTATTCATCTCAATGCAAAGTTCTTTTTTTACTGATGAAACGAACAGCATATAAGGACTTTTAGTTTTCATTTCAAAATTACTAGTAAGATCCTCTTCAAGTACTGAAGGAGCAAATGGTCTAAAACTTTCTCGGTATTTGATTTTTAGATTCATCAAACTTTGCATCTTTTGACTCCTAGGGTCTCCAATAATTGATCTTCCTCCAAGAGATCTTGGTCCAAATTCCATTGGTCCATTAAACCAGCCAATAACTTTGCCATCATCAAGTAATAAAGCAAGCTTTTCAAATAGTTCATCATCTTCAAAAATTTCAAAATGCGCATTTACTTTTTTTAAATAATGATTAATTTCTTCATTAGAAAAATTACAACCTAGGTAAGTACCTTTCATAGAATCATTTAGATCAACTTTCCTTGGTTTATTTAAATTCTCATGCCAACCTATAAATGCAGCTCCTAAAGCGGAACCAGCATCACCACTTGCAGGTTGAATCCAAATATCCTCAAATATTTTTTTATCGAGTAATTTACCATTTGCAACACAGTTTAAAGCAACTCCTCCAGAAAGACATATCTTGTTTATTCCAGTTTCTTTTCTTAAGGAATAAGCAATTTTAATTAGTATTTCTTCTGTTAATAACTGAATAGATGCAGCCAAATCCATATGAAATTGTCTCAATTCTTCATCAGGCTTGCGAGGTGGTGATCCAAAAAGTTTGTGAAACTTTTTACTCGTCATTCGAAACCCTCTATGAAATTTAAAGTAATCCATATTTAATTTAAATGTGCCATCTTTTCTAATATCAATTAATTTTGACTCTATTTGTTTCGCATATATAGGGTTTCCATAAGGAGCTAATCCCATTAATTTATATTCACCAGAATTAACCTTAAATCCGCAATAATAAGTGAATGCAGAGTATAAAAGTCCTAAGGAATGGGGGAAACTTATTTCCCAAAGTGGCTTTATTTTATTATTTGAGCCAATCCAGGCAGAGGTTGTTGCCCACTCTCCAACTGCATCCATACAAAGTATTACTGCTTCTTTAAAAGGACTGGGATAGAATGCAGCGGCAGCATGTGATTGATGATGCTCTGAATAAAGTATTTCTGGAATATATGTTTGATTGCTATGTAAAATTTCATTTTGAATTCTTTTCAAACCTTTTTTTAATTCTGATTTTAAGAATAGTTTTTCTTTTAACCATACATTCATCGCTGATATAAAAGATCTCCCACCCCTAGGTGCAACAGCAATATAAGTTTCTAAAAGTCTCTCAAATGTTAATAATGGTTTTTCGTAATATACGATATTCTCAATGTCTCTCAAGTCTAAATTATTTGAATTTAAACAGTATTTAATTGCATTTTCTGGAAAACTAGAATCATGCTTTTTTCTAGTAAATCTTTCTTCTTGAACTGCACTAATTATTTCACCGTCAAAAATTAATGCTGCCGCACTATCATGGTAGTAACATGAAATCCCTAGGATATATTTTTTCTCCATATTAAATAAATAACAAAACTAAAAGTATTTTTATAAAATAAACAGAGATGTTTAAATCTTTTTTTTTGAGTTCCCCTTTATTCCAAGTTTTAAATTTTGGATCATCATTATAAAAAATTAAAACAAAATCTAATAAATTCGATGATAACTGTTTTTGTTTCATCAGAACAATTTAAGAATAATTAAAGTAATTAACTTCCCTTTATAAAAGTATATTTTATTCATACAAAGAGAGGTACATAAATTCTAATTTAAAGCATAAGTGAACTATCTAGGATGACTACGATAAAAAAACTTAATTAAAATTATATTTTACCAATTTAGCAAATCTTTATTTCCTATGAAATATAGGGAATTTTGAGTTTGGGATTTGAAGATTTAAGCAATCTAGAAAATTAGCTATATGAATTATGTCCAAATTCATATCAATATTACGAATTCAAAAAGAACTTATAAAATCAACAAAAAAATTAAAGAAATTTCTTACTTTTTTGCAATTACAACGCAAGAAATAGTTGATTTCATTTTGATAGCTTGATTCAAGTCATATCCATTAGCTGGATAACTGGCAGTAGATAAGATTGAAAAGCCTTGATTTTTAAGAATATTTTCAACTTCTGAAATGTTTTTTAGATGCAGAATATTATCTGGAGCTGGACTATTAATCGGGAAATTTAGATAAAGAATACCATTATTTTCAAGTAAGTACTTTATATTCTTAAGAACTTTATTTGTATTATCAATGCACTCTAATACTTCTACCATTACGATTATTCTATACCTTCCAATATGGATTTTTTCTATATCATCTAATATGTTTATCTGTTCTAGAGAAACTTTATCTGCTATTTTAATTTTCTGTATTGAAGAATTAGTTTGATTAATGCTTTCCCCACTTATATCCCATCCAGAAACATGTTTGCAATTTTTATTCTCTAAAGCAGCTGCTAAATAAAGACCATGGCCTGGACCTATTTCTAATAATCTATAATTAGTTTTCTGACTTTCTATGAATCTTGTGTAATTTATAAATGATTTAGAATGGTTATTCCATAATATTTGAGATAGCAAAAGACCTCTTATATATTTTTTCATATAACTCTGATTATCATAAATATCTTTGTATACATCATTAAAGTTTGTTCTCCTATATTTATTGGTTTTTAAAAAACATATTTGATCTTTTAATATTTCTTGGCAGAACCATTTATAACTTTTTATATAATCATCAATTTCATCGCTTATTAAAAGACTAATATTATTCAAAAGTTTTTTTAGGATCTTAAAATCTTCTGGTGAATGTGAATTAATATTCTTAATTAAACTTTTTTTATGCGAAGGAAATTCCTCCAATGTCAAATTAATTATCCTTTTTAGAATATTTTCTTCTTTGACCAAAGGGATAAATTCATCCTCTTTAAAAACAATGCCTTTCATAATGCCTTTATTACTTTTATGAATAATTTATACTTCAGTATCAAAATTAAGTCTTTAAAATTTCCGAATGTTTGAATAATTTACATTTAAAAAGATAATTTTATTTTTTGGAAATAAAAAATTTTTTCATATATATTTCTCTTCAAAGTATGAATTTTTATGTATAAACTAATTGATATTTAACCTTTTTTAAAAGTATTGACAAATTCTTTCTTATAATTTTTTATTTAAATTTAATTTGTAATTAATAATGAATGAACAAGGAGTATATGAAATAATCTACAAGAGCATTGATGAGATAAATAAAACTTTAGATAAAAATGAAAAAATCCCATTAGTTCCTGATGTAGAGTTAATTGGCATAAATGGAATGTTAGATTCAATGGATTTTGCCACGTTTATTATTACGTTAGAAAATAAAATTCATGAAAAATATAATATGCAAATTGACTTACTGGAAGAATCTTTAATTAGAAATGAAGATATGAAAGATCTTAATTCTCCAAATAGCATTAATAATTTGATAAGAAAAATAATTGATAAAAAACCTTAATTAATTAAATATATGATTTGTTTTCAATAATCTGCAATCCATAATTCTTATCAGAAATTGATTTTTTAATTTCATTATTAATATGATTAAAAATTTTAAGAATATTTTCTTTTTCAATAACAGCATCTGAATTTTGAGGTTCTACGAAATCAAAGCTATTACATTGTGAAAATACTTGTGCGACGTATTTAATTAGTTTAGTTTTATTGAATTTGAAACCTCTAGTATATGATCGAATATTTTCAGCCCATTTTCGTCTAGGAATATCTTTCAGTTTGAGAATGTTGTAATAGTTATTAAAGACTGCATTCCCAATAGTTATAACAGGTTTACCTATTAATGCCGCTTCCATTCCTGCTGTTCCATTAATTGTAATTAATCCCTTTGATTTTCTAATTAATTCAAAAGTACTTGTTGATGGTTTAACTAGTCGAACATTAGGCAAAGCCATTATTTTTTTATAATATAATTTACTTCTTCTACCAAGCATTCCCGGATGTTCTTTGACCACAATCCCTTCTCCTAATGAAATACTATTAGATAATGATATTATTGTTCCAATTTGATCTTGTGCATTAATACCAGCAATTAATGTCGTATATTCTGGCTGAACATGTAAAGGGAAATAATACCAATTTTCTAAATCATCAGGCAGATTTGAATAATTAAGATATTTATGACTAAATCTTTTAATTCTATTTTTTATTTCAAAGTTAATTTTTTTAATTGGCGATAAATAGGCATGATCATTTGCATAAGTTTTAGTTACATAATATCTATATAAATATCGAAAGAAATTATATATTTTATTAAAGCCAATTTTATAATTATCATATGGTAAAAGTTGTTCTAGAAGTGGTTTATGTTGTTTTTTTATATATGCCTCAATATAATTTTCAGCTTTAATTAGCGATTCATTGGAAGGTTCCAAATTTAAATTTATCCCGTGTGAGGATGATTCCTCATATTGGTTATACATTGAAGAATGTAGATTCAAGATTCTGGTACATAAAAAATAAAAAACAGGAATTTTTCTATATTGACAAACATCTGAAAAGATGAAATGAGGTAGGGCTTCAAAGCCACTTGATATAACGAAATCCGGCTTATTTTCATCTAAAAATGATTCAATTCTTTTATAAGTCCCAATTACTCTTCGAGCTCTATCTTGTCTTGGTAGATTACAATATGTTCTATCGCTGAGTGCCGCCGATAACAAAGTAGGTCTGCCATATTTATTTTCATAAACTTCTATTTCTTCTAAAACTTTTTCCCAGCTCATATCACTTAATATTTTTTCGTTTTCACCACAAATCTCTTGAAAATACCAAGTTTTTCGAAAACTTATATCATTCTTGTATCTTTCATAGAACAACCTCCCTCCAATCAAGGCATCGCATTTATAATCTAGTTTTTTCTTAAAAAGACCTGCTATTTCTTTATATAATATTGTAAAATCCAGGTCAGAAACAAAAAGTAAATTCACTTATCATATTCTTAGTTCCTCTAGGGTAATTTATTAAACGTTAATTTATAAAAATTTTTTTAATCTAATATGAATTCTTAATAATCTAAATAATAGTTTTTGATCTTAGATATAGAACTAAAAACCTTTATGTTAATTAAAAGTTAAAGAATACTTTTTAAGTTATTTATAAAATTTCTTCTAGAGTTAAAGTTTTTAAAAAGCAGATCTTGATTTCAAATATTGATTAATAAACAATTTTTAATAAATTAATTTAATTGATTTGAAATATTATTTGCATAATTAAGTATTTATATATTAATTTTTAATTCTAAAGTTTTGGATTAGTGAACTCAATAGCATAATTCTGATCCAATCGCTATTTGATCAAATTTGATATCCTTTGGGGCTAAATAAAAATGATGCGCTTTATCTTTTACTGATTTGACTATATTTGTAAGGTTTACATGAGTAGTCGCAAATAAGCAATTATTTTTTAAAAATAATAAAAACATTATCTGATAAAAATTACTAGAAAATAGCAAGTTATCTGAAGTCCATATAATTTTAATTGCTTTAAATCTTATTGTTAGATTTTTGATTTTCTTTTCTTTAAAGGATTTATTTATCAATATAGTTAATTTCGATTTGTTTACCTCTAATTTCTCTTGAATGCATTCCCCTAAAAAAAACTCATTAGGTGGGGTCTTAAACTGATAATCAACATCATTTTTAAATCTTATTTTTAAAATGGATAGGTCTTTAAATAAATTTGGGAATAAGTAAAAGATACTTAAACTAAAATTAAAATTGTTAGTCTTTAAAAATCCATTTTTTAATAGAAATCTTTGTATACTAGTACTTGGAGTACAATCAGTTAGTATAAATTGAGAATTTTGCTTGATCAATTTTTTAAAAAAATATGTAGAAAGTACACCTCTTGCTTTATTAGTGGCATATAAAGCAGAAAAATTGATGATGCTTATAAATTCTTTATTTACTTTAATTTTTCCTTGAAAATAAAAAAGCATCGCAATATAAATTTTTTTATTTTCATCTATAAGAAAATATCCAAAGAAATCTAACTCTTTATTTAAAATATAAATTTTATTTGCCAATTCTTTGGAGTAGTATGAGGACCATTGGTAACCTTTCTTGAGAAAAAGAATTACACTTACTAATTCTTGCTTTGTCTCTATTTTTTTAAAAGTTAGGTTTCTTAAATTTAGTAAATTTTTATCTAATTCTTCTTTGCTCATGAATAGATTCTTATTTTAGGATTAATAATATATAGTTTTCAAATAAGGGACAACTATAAATTTAATTTTTTTAAAAAATTTATTAGACTTTTATTTTTGAATCCATGTATTGAATATAAAATTAGCATCATTCTATCTAGTCCAAATCCAATACAAGTTGAAGTAGGATCCGTATATTTATCTTGAATAAGATTTAAAATTTTAAATGCTTTAAGCATAGTTAATTTATGATGATTTATACTTATAAATGATAAAGGATAATTATCTACTAAAGATATAAATTCTTGTTTTAGCTTTAGTAATTTTTGATATTTCGAATTAGATCTAAATGCCCCTATAAAAAAGGCATCATTTGCTTCTTCAATAGAATATTTTTCGATAAATAATCCCTCTAGAACTTTTTTTATAATTTGCGTAAATAAATCAATATTTTTCGTTATTTCTTTTTGAGAACCAACGAATATATACTCTCTCATAGAAAATTCATTTAATCTTCTAAGACTTGTATTTAAAACATGAATTTCATTTCTAAAGCATTGAGCTCTTGAAGTAAAAAGAATTGTAGAGTCTGTTAAGGATAAATTACTTTTTATTTTTTCTCTAATATGAGGAAAAACCCTAAAACAAACGGTAGGAGAAAGAAAATTCTCACCACTTAGAGTCCTTTTATCATTTTTAATATCTATTATTTTTTCTTTACTTATACCAGAAGTTAAAATTAAGATATCAGTGAATTTATCTATATAACCTGTTTTAATTATTGCATCACTGCTAACTGTAAGGGGAACATTAACTTCAATAACATTTTTTATTTCTTTGCTTATTGTATTTTTTATAAATTGATCAAGCAATAACTTTGCTTCACTAAATTCTGCACTTTCTATAAAATTGCCAAGTGTATCAGATTTGAATAAGATTTTTTCAGATATAAGCTTATTAGTGTGATCTAGATAAGATCCTTCATTTATTAAACTCTTTATTTCATTTATTGGTATTGATCTCTTTTCAGGAATAAAAAGAGGAAAATCTTTTTTGATTGTAATTAATAGTTCATCATAGTATTCACTTTTTACTTTAATTGAGCTTATAGATTTTTCATATGTAATTTTTGAATTATATTTTATTAAAAAATATCTTTTTAAAGAATCAAAATACGAAAAATAAGAGTTGTCTTTTAGTTCAAATTTTAAATATAAATATGAATTCTCATTTGACATTAAGATAAATATTTATTTTTAATTTAATCCAAAAACAATCTTGAAGCAAATCTTAGAAAGAATTTATTTCGAAATGATTTTTTAAATTAATTTTCAAGTTACGCATAAATAAATATATGTATTAAATGACTATATATTTTTGTTTTTATTACTTTAAAAAAACCTTTTGATTAATTCAAAATTGTAGAAAATAATGATTGGAAATTAAAATCGATAATTAAGGAATCAAATTCTTATAGAAGAAGCTTATTCAAAAAGATATTTTCGAAAATTAGGTTTCGAGTTTAAAAATTCTATAATTATATTAAAGAGGATCTGCTAATTGTTAGTTTAAATAACCTCGACTATACATCTATTAAAACTCAACAAAAATTTTACAAATAATAAGGTAATGATTTTATCTAGAGACCTTTCTTTAATCTTTATGCATAAAAGGTTAATTCACTTCCTAATGACAAGTAATCAATACCTATATTTTTTTGACTAAAAAATAATTGTTCGCTACTACTTTTAAACCTTTTATAAGATTCTGGTATTTCTAAGTGTGTAGTTACAAAAAATGATTGTGTTTTAAACATTAAATATAATTGTATTTCGTTAAAATAATCTTTGAATAAATTTATATTGGATGCATATAATATTTTTACCATATTAAAGTTAACTGTTTCTTTTAAAAAATTTTTAGATATAGTGCATTTTAAAATTATTAAATTTAAAACCTTATAATTTATATTTATTGATACTTCAAAAGAATCTCCTTTTTGATATCTGATATTATTTAGATAATAGAAATCTTTATTATTCTGTAATATTGAAAGTTTATTTATGCTTATGATTTTAAAAATATTAAATTTTAGAATAAAATTAAATATATTAAAATTATAATTTTTAAATTCTCCTTTATAAAAACCAAACTTAGTAAGAATTTTATTAACAGCTAAATTAGAAGTTACATTAGTAATTACAAAATCCGAGAGCAATTCTACAGTTTGCTTCAACATATATATTGAACCTATTCCTCTAGAATTAGGCTCTACATATATTGAAGACATGTTAATGATTTTAATATTATCTTTTGTCAAACCTTGATAAAATATCAGCAAACTCCCTAATATAATTCCTTCTTTATTAGTTAGCTTTACTCCATAAAATTTAATTGTTTTATTATTTATTAATAGTTTATTTAATAGATTTTGAGATCTATTATTTGACCAACCATAGCCTTTCTTTAGGAAACTGATATTTTCAAGTAATGATTCCTTAGAATCTATAAGAACAATTTTAAGTTTATTAAATTTTGTTTTCTTAAAATCTTGTGACATCAGTTATTTATAAAATTAGGAATTTTACAATAAAATTTTTAAAGCAACACAATGTTACTATAATATAAGAAATATTTATCATATAAAAAGTATTACCATTTCAAATAAAAGATAAAAAATTTTTTTAATATGATTTCAAAAGAAAATATAAAAGAAATAATTTTGGAAGAAATTAATTTGAATCTCAAAAATTATAAAAATATAGAATTGGATTCATATTTCATAGGGGTAGACTCTATTATTGAAAGCATAGATATTGTTAGTTTTATTGCTTCAGTTGAAGATAGGTTAGAGAATTTAGGGGTTGAGGGATATGATCTTTTTGATAGAGTTTTCCAGGAAGAAACACTTACATTTGAAAATTTGATGGATATAATTTACAATTCCATAAAATGATTTTAAACGTAATCTGTGATTCTGAGTTATATCTTTTTAATAAAGTAGCTAAAGAAAATAACATTTTAATAAAAGATTTTATTTCTTATGATATCAATTTATATGAATATCAAAAAATAGGAGAGGGGGATTTAATAATAATGCTTTCAGAAACTTTTTATAAAATAATTTCTTCTAATCTATATTCTTATATAAATTCCAAGACAAAACTATATGAGGAATTAGAAAAATTAGATATGAGATTGAAAGTAATTAATGAAAATAGCAGTAATATTTTCTTATTTGCTGTCCCGAGACATTTTATATATAAGGATAATTCAGACGAAATATACCCAAATAATTCTTATGATGGATTTATAGATCTACTAAATGCTGAGTTATTCATTTTAAGTAATAAATATAGCAATGTTATTTTTTTTAAGGGCATATCTCAATTAGAACAATCCATTGATAAAGTTTACTTCAGATTTTCAAGTATTTATGACAAACAGAATAGTAATATTCTGATTAAACAAATTCAAGAGTTTTATTCTATAAATTCTATAAAAAATAAAAAACTTATAATTTTTGATTTAGACAATACAATATGGAAAGGATTAGTGGGTGAAGATACCATAACAGGTATTAGGATGGATAAATCCGATCCAGTTGGTAGTGTTTTTTATCAAGTCCAAAATATACTTTTAAAATTTAAAAATAATGGTTTTTTACTCGCAATTTGCAGTAAAAATGATGAAGATATTGCTTTAAAAGCTTTATTTGATAATCCTGCTTGTCTTTTGAAAGAAGAAGATGTGGTTACTTATAGAATAAATTGGAATAATAAAAGTGATAATATAATTTCAATTTGCAGTGAATTAAATATTTCTCCACAAGATACAATTTTTATTGATGATAGCGATTATGAATGTGATGAAGTAAAAAAATTATTAAATGAAATAGAAGTGATCAAAGTTCCAAAGAATATATATTCCTTTCCTGAATTTTTAATTCAAAAGATTTTTTTAGGTATAAACAGAGTTACTGAAGAAGACAAAAAAAGAACAAAACTTTATAAAGATAGAATAAAAAGATTTAATTTACTCACTAAATATCATAATAATTCACACCTTGATTGGATAAAATCATTAAACATAAATTTAAATATATATTCTATAGAACCTAGTGATCCTAACTTAGATAGATGTATTCAATTATTTAATAGAACAAACCAGTTTAATTTAAAAGGCTCAAAATATAATAAAAAAAGTATTTTTAAGCAATTAATAAATGGTGATTATTATTATGGTTACTTATCTGATAATGTAGGGGCCGAAGGCATAATTTCAGTAATAGGTTTTCAGAATTCTAATAATAAAATAAAAGTAATTGACTTTATTCTTAGTTGTAGAGTTTTTGGTAAAAGCATAGAAGATGCAATGTTATTGCCTTTATTAGAGCAATCTAAAGCGGATGAAAAAGATGTTTTTTTTGATTTTGTCTCTACTAAACAAAATAAATCTATTGAAAAGTATCTATCAAATTTAACAAAGAAAGCATTCTCATTAAGTAAGAAAGATGCCATAAAACATTTTGATTACATTAATAAATTACCAATAAAAGTTATTAGAAATTATAATCCTGATATTTAAATATATTGTATGGAGTCATTAAAATTTGTTAGCTCTGAAGAATTTAGCGAATTTAGTTGTGACAAAAATCCAATTCATCTAGAAAATAATAAGGAAGGTCTTTATAAAGATAAAATACAATTTGGAGCAAATATTATACTTTCTTTGTTTGAAAAAATCATAAATAAGGATACCAAAATATCTTCAGTAGAATGTACATTTAAAGATAAAGTGCCGCATGATTCAGAATTAGTAATAAACAAATTTAATAATTTCATTTCTCTAACTTTAGATAAGGTTGAAATGGTTTCTATAAATTTTGAAGTTAAGCATATAGATTATAGTTTTATTCATTCAAAGAACAAAAACTTTGATTTTGATAAAAGTCTTGAAAGATTAACTAGTGATCAGATTTTAAAATTACAAAATATTCCAAAAGAATATTATTACAATTTAGATATTGCAAAATCTAAGCTATTATTCCCAAAATTAACAATTTCAAATTTTAATCTTATAAAAGATATTTGTTTTTTTTCCTTTCTTGTAGGAATGAAGATACCTGGAGAAAGATCACTTTTATCAAGTATTAAATACAAGTCGGATTCAAATAAAATTAGTGATAAATATATAGTTTTACTCAATAAATATAGAGAAATTGCATCCTTTGGAGAATTAAAAATAAGTTCTGTTCATTCAGAATCCAAAGTCAATTTTTTTTTAAGACCTTCAATTAATAAAGATAAAGAGGCTTCAGAAAAATTTATAAAACATTCAAATTTTAATAAATATAAAGGATTAAAATTGAAAGCTATTGTAATTGGTGCGAGCCAAGGAATTGGCCTCGATTTATCAACAAGACTTTCTAGTTATGGTTTAAATGTGACTGCAACCTATAGGACTTGCAATCAGCAATTAAGAGAAAGAGAAAAAATTCTCAACTCACAAAATCAGAATTTTAAAATTATCCAATATGAATCATTTAAGAGATCTTCAATTAGGTTCAATCATTTTGACATTATTGTAGATTGTACAACACCTGAAATAATGAGAGGTAAAAAAAACAAAATCGATTTAAATTTATTTAATGACTTTTCTAAAAAATATATTAGACATCTAATTTTAATTACAAACAAAATAAAAGGCTTTAAAAAAAGATTTTTAATTATTATTCCATCATCAACTGCAATTGAAGATATTCCCTTAGGAATGGTTGAGTATGCTGCCTCCAAGTCTGCTTTAGAAATTATTGTTAATGGATTAATGAAGATTTATAAAAATATTGTAATCCTTACTCCAAGATTGGGAAGAGTTAAGACAAAACAAACAATTTCCATAATACAAAAAGGGATTAGCAGTGAAAAAGCTGCTGAGCAAATTACGAAACTAATAATAGAGAAAATCTCCAAAAAATTTTTCACCAACAATTAAACTTAGTTGGAAAGTAATATAAAAAATAAACTTTTGATATAATTTAGTTGTTTCAAAATGTGATTCATGAAAATATTATTTGCATGTGATTGGGATTTTACTCTTTTATATAAAGAAATCGCTAAAAAATTAAATTACGAGCTAAATGCAATTTGTTTTGGAGTGATAAATGGAAAAATATTTTATGAAAAATATAAAAATGATGGTTTTGAAAAATGTTTTTTTATGCAAGATTTGGTTGGTGAATTAAAAAAAGGGATAGATAGCAGAGATTGGGTAGAAGTATTAAAAGATATCGCAAAATACGAAAAAAAATATGGTCGGCCAACTTTAAACGCAGCAGCCATGAGTGATAGAACATATTATTATCAACCAAGGACTGAAAGAGCCAGAAGAATAATTAAAACTTATAAAAAATTAGAAGAATTTATTGAGACAATTAGACCAGATCTTGTTTTAACTTCTGGATTTGGAGCTTTACCCTTTTTTGCAATTTCAGATATTTGTCAAAGCAAAAGAATACCAATAATTTACCCTTTAAATTCTAGACTTGAAAATTATCATTTACCTTCATTTACTCAATATGAAGAGTCTGAAACACATGGAATTAACAATGAAATAATTCCCAAAAAAGCTTCTATTGTGAAGGCTAAATCGCTTATTGATAGTTTCAATAAGAATCCTAAAAAGCCAGTTTTGGAGAGTTTATTATCTTATAGTCATTTCAAGTTTTCTTTTGGGCATTTATATAGATTTTTTAGATATATATATAGATATTATTTTTCAAAAACTTATTATGGTGACCATACAAAAAATCCACCCCACATTAAGTTGGTTTCAGAAATTGAAACAAGATTAAAAAGAAAGATATTTCAAAAATTAATTTCTTATCAATCTATTCCAGATGATATTAACCAATGGTTTTATTTCCCATTACATATTCAACCTGAGTATACAACCATGATTTGCGGAACTAATTGTATTGATCAAATTGGTACTTTAATTTCGCTTTCTAATAGTTTATCAATTTCTAATGGAATCATTGTCAAAGAGCATCCTGGTATGATTGGCAGAAGAAACATGAATTATTATGAAACAATAAAAAATATTCCAAATGTAAGATTTATTAATCCAAGTACTTCTTCATTTGAACTTATTAAGAAAACTAAAGCCACTATAACAATCAGTGGTACTGCAGGTATGGAGGCTATATTACTTGGCAAACCTGTAATTACATTAGGTAATGTTGTTTATAACTCTTACAAAAATATTTTAAGTTTAAAAAAGATCCCAAGAGCTAAATGGGGAGAAGAAATTAATTATTATCTTCAAAATTTCAATAATAATTATGAAGAGTTGATTGATTACATAGCTAAAATAATTGATCAATCATTTTCTTTTAATTGGATAGAGCCTCAAGATAATCCTGAGAAAGTTTTAAATAATGAAAATATTGAAAATTTTTATAAATTTATATTGAAACAAATAAATTTAATATCCAAAGACAAAAATTATGGAAAGACTTCAATAATAAATAAGTCTTATTTGTAATTATTAAATTATTTTACTTTAATTTAATATCAAATACTATACAATTATCTTTAAAATTTAAAGTATGTGTTCCCTTTATGTCTTTAAAGAAAGTTGGTAAAAACTGATTTATTTTTTTTTCTTCATATGTATTCTCTGAAATATTTATTATTTTTGCTAACCCAGAAGCAAAGCCATATTCATTGAATTTATGTTTTTGATAGACTCGATAAATTTGGTCATTATTAATAATTAGACCTCCATTTCTAGCATGATTTGGATTAAAAATTACAGGATTTTTAGGATGTTTTTTCCATTCATTAGTAAATAAATTTTCACTATAAAATATATGCAATTCACTATTATTGTCTCCTATTTTTGAGGAGCTTAAATTGGTTAGTATCCACCATTTATTTTTAAAGTAAAAAATGTTGGTATCAACTGCATGAATGTTACTTATCAATATTTTTTCTAATTTCCATTTAAGAGGAAAATCCATACATTTATATAATCTAATTTCTTTTGCATCAGGAGTTGCTGGGCACATATATAAACTATCATAGGCTTCAAATAAGAAAGGATAAGAGAGATGGAAATCCTCACTTAGCGCAATACCTAACTCTTTATGATTTTTTTTATTAAGCTCAAATACGGAAATAGCTCCTTTTTTCGTATTTAAATTAAGATCCTCTACAAAACAATAATGAATATTATTTTTAAAATATACGAAAGGATCAGCTAACCACCTTCCTTTAGGATTTTTTATTAATCTGCTTTTGCCAAGATCAACATTTATGAAGTCTTCTGAAAACTGATATCCGACTGCCCAAATATATTTACTAGGAAATATTTTTGATATACAATTAAAAATATATTTAATTACTAAAAAAATATTTGGATAATATAAATCAAAATTATTGATAAATTGATTTTTATAGATTATGACATCACGGTTATTTATATCTTCTTCTTCAGTTTTTTTATGAATATGATCATTAATAATTGCTTCTATTTTTAAATTTAAAAAAGCATAAGCTTTAGCTTTTAGTTTCTTTATATTTAACGAATATAGCCAATTCGTAGATATTTTACCATCTATAATTATCTTAGATTGAAGGGAATTAGAACTTATTATATTGATACTAAAATCGGTCGTAGAATCTTTGTTTATTATTGATAAAAATGTAGAATATTTATTAAATTTATATTTTTCGGAAAAATAATTTAGATTAACCAAACCAAACTTACATAAGGAAATCAAACTATTTGGTATATTTAAATCACCTTCATAAATGAGAATATCAATTCTTAGTTTTTTAAACTTAATTATTTCTTTTTCATTGTAAGTTAATCCAGAGTCTGCATTAAAGATTGGGAAAAAAGACAATTTCTTTATCTTAAAATTATTTCTATTAAAATCAATAAATTTTCTACTCTTTAGTAAACGTAAAAGTTTAAAAAGAATTTTTTCTAAGGTAATAATGATATCAAATGAAAATATATTTAATATTTTGAAAAAATTATTACTACATTTTTTAGTAAGTAGAAATCTTAAATTTCTTAATAAATTTTTATTTAGTACATAATATTTATTAAATATAATGTATTCAACTTTATAATATTTTGAATATTTTGATTCATTTAGAAAGTCATTTAATTCATCAGATATATTATTTGAATTTATTATTATCCCTACTTTTTTTCTATTCATTATTTATTTTTATAATTCTAAAGTTAATTTTTAACTTTTTTGCCAGCAATTACAGGTCCATGAGAAAAAGATCCATCAGCTCCCTGTAAAAAATAAAATATATGCCATAAAAGAATATGTAATTTACTTGGTAATTTATAAGAAACTTTTCTTCTAGGAAATAAACTAGCAATAAATCCAACAACATTTACTAACTTAGATTTACTGATAGGGTATTTAAATCTCATATTATACCTATCTTTTATCCAAGAAATAGTATCTCTAAATCTCAATGGAGGGAAAGAACCAGTAAATTCAATAGCTAATTCATTTTGCCAATCCAAAATTTCATCAATAGTGTGATCTGACTTATGAGGGTGAATAAATTCATCCCTAAATTCTGTTAAAAGTTCTTGACTTAAATCTTCAATTTTCTTAAACCTTTTGTATTTATTAGTTTTTCCATAATGCTTAAGTGCATAATTTAATTTTTCACTTATTGTATTACCACCATTAGTTAAAACATCCTTTCTCTGAAGATTATGTCTCCAATCAGCGAAAGAATTGTAAACAAAAAATCCTATATAACCATCATATTTGCATACCCTATGCATTTCTTTAAGTCCTAACTTAGGGTTGTAAGTATGGTGTAGTACACCCCAAGAAATTACAACATCAAAAAAATTATCTTCAAAAGGGAGATTAAATAAATCTCCATGTATAGGAATAAAATTATCATAATTTTCCTCTTTAGCTACTTTTGATGCAATTTCTAAAGATTTCGTACAAGCATCAAAGCCATATAATTTTTTAACTTTAAAATGTTTAGCTGCTAGTATTGACCTATTGCCTGTACCACAACCTACATCTAGAACATTAGCATTTTCAAGCACATTTTCTAAATTCAGATATTTATAACGTAAAATCTCGTTAGGTAATTTCGAAACTCTTTTTTTATGATCCCACAGCGGATATGGAACTTCTTCGTATAAATTATTTACATTTTTATGTATAAATTCACGATTATTCATTTTTAAAAGTTTATTTATAAATATATAATTTTTTTGAGCAAATTAAACAATTTTATTGATAAATTGTTTAAATTTTTCTCCAAACTGCAACAAGTTTACCTTGTATATTTAATCTCTCAGGATTAACTTCAATAGGCTCATATGATGGATTAGCAGCCTCTAAAAATATTTTATTTTTTCTTTTCACAAAATATTTTAATGTTGAACCTAAGCCAGGAACATATGCAGAAATTATATCTCCATTTTTCAAGCCAAAGCAATCTTTAACTGGTTCCATTAGGACCATATCACCATGAGCAATACAAGCATCTATCATAGAATCTCCATTCACTGTCAAAGCAAATAAATCCTTATTTTGAAAAAGCTCAGTAACATCTAACTTTTCATTTGTTTCAGAAAAACTCTCTATTAAACCTCCAGCCGCTATAGAGCCCAAAACAGGTACTCCATCAAATACTTCACCTGCTAATTGAAGAGTCCTAGCTTTACCCTCCTGCCAACTTATAAGACCTTTTTCTTGCAAGTGCTTCAGGCGACTTTGAATAGGGGCAGGTGATTTTAAACCCATAGCTCCCATCATTTGCCTAATTGATGGACTATGCTGGAATTCTTTGATATATTTTTTAATCCATTCATATAGCTCACTCTGAGCATAAGTAAGATTTTCTTCAGACAAGTTAGCCATCAAAGGAATTATTATTCTAATACATTTGTACCTATATAGTACTTATAAAGCAAGTTTTATTAAGAAAGCAAGCAGGCTAGTAAAGCTTGTTGAACATGCATCCTATTTTCAGCTTGTTCAAAAATCCTATTATTCTTACTTTCAAAAGCCTCATCAGTTATCTCTTTGCCCCTATAGGCTGGCAAACAATGCATAATAATTGCTTTCTGATTAGCATTATTAATAAAATTTTTATCCACAGTAAAGTCTTTGAAGTCTTTGTCTTTATTTATTTTTAAATTCTCTTCTCCCATAGATGACCAAACATCAGTATAAATTACATCAGTACCACTACATGCCTCAAAAGGGTTATGAGTTATCTTTACCTCTTTCTTTTTATATAAGCTATTTGCTTTATTGATTACTGAAGGATTAGGCTCATAATCTTTTGCACACGCAACCCTTATTTCAATATCAAATAAAGCAGCACTTAAAATTAGAGAATTAGCAACATTATTACCATCGCCAATGTAAGTAATTACAACGTCTTTCAAATCACCAAATTCCTCTTGAATAGTTAGAAAATCAGCAAGAGTTTGACATGGATGTTCCAAATCGGTTAGCGCATTAATTATGGGTTTCGTAGACCATTTTGCATATTCCTCCAAAATTGACTGATCAAAAGTTCTTATTGCCAAAACATCACAATATCTACTGAGAACTCTTGCTGTATCCTTGATTGGTTCTCCCCTTCCTATTTGTGAAGTTGAAGGATTAAGGTCAATAGTAGTTCCCCCAAGTCTTGACATGGCTACTTGAAAACTAACTCTAGTACGAGTAGAAGATTTATCAAAAATTAAGCCCAAAACTTTATTCTCTAGTTCAACTTTAAGATTTTTATTTTTAAAATTCTTTGCTATATCTAAAATATGAATAAATTCTTCAGATGATACATCCAAGCTTGATAAAAAATTGTTATTGGTAAGCTTGTTTGGTTTTATCATAAATATTTCTAGTGAAATCAAGATTCTACTATGCAGGCAATTTAGTTTCTGCTAGTAGAGTTTTTAAATCTTCCCCTTCAATAACTTCTTCTTTAAGTATTTTTTGGGATATCGATTCTAGTAGTGGTAAATTATTTCTTAAAATATTTAAGGCAGTCTCATGAGCATCATCTACTAAGTCCCTAACTTCTTTATCTATAGCTTGTGCAGTGGCATCACTAACAGACCTTCTTGGATTATTACCATTTCCTAAGAATTGTCCGCCACCTTGTTTATCATAAGCCAAAGGGCCAAGTATATCACTCATCCCAAAAGTACCTACCATTTGTTCAGCAATATCAGTTGCTCTTTGGAGATCATTAGAAGCACCTGTTGTAATTTTCCCAAAAACAACCTCCTCAGCAGATCTACCTCCTAGGAGTGTAGCTATTTGCCCTTTCAACTCTTCTTTAGAATTAAGAAATCTTTCTTCAGTAGGAAGCTGGAGTGTATATCCTAAAGCACTCATACCTCTTGGTACAATTGAAATTTTCGCAACTTTTGATCCTCCAGGCATTAAATGACCAACTATTGCATGCCCAACTTCGTGATAAGCAACAACTTTTTTCTCATCATCTTGAAGAACTCTACTTTTCTTCTCCAAACCTGCAACAACTCTTTCAATAGCCTCACTCAAATCTTGTTGCTCAACACTTTTTCTTTTGGCTCTAGCAGCTAATAATGCGGCTTCATTTACCATATTTGCTAAATCTGCTCCTGCGAATCCACTTGTAGCTTGAGCAATGGAATCTAAATCGATGGATTCTGCTAATTTAACTTTTTTGGTGTAAATTTCTAAAATTGTTTTTCTGCCAGACAAATCAGGCCTATCTACCAATACTTGTCTGTCAAATCTTCCAGGTCTTAATAATGCCGCATCAAGTACTTCTGGTTGGTTGGTTGCAGCAAGTACAATTACAGGCTTATCTGTAGAAGCAAAACCATCCATTTCCGTAAGTAGCTGATTTAATGTTTGTTCTCTTTCATCATTACCACCAACAACTCCCATTGAACCTGAACGACTTTTTCCAATAGCATCCAATTCGTCAATGAAGATAATACATGGTGCTTTTTTCTTGGCTTGTTCAAACAAATCTCTAACTCTGGCTGCTCCAGCTCCAACAAACAATTCTACAAACTCGGAACCTGAAATAATAAAGAAAGGGACTTCAGCCTCTCCAGCAACAGCTTTAGAGAGGAGAGTCTTTCCAGTTCCAGGAGGGCCTACAAGAAGAACTCCTTTGGGAATTCTAGCCCCAATATCTGTATATCTCTCAGGTCTTTTTAAGAAGTCAACTATTTCAGTTAATTCGTCCTTAGCTTCATCAACTCCTGCCACATCATCAAATGTTACTTTTGATTCATCATCGGGTACATAAACTTTGGCTTTACTTTTAGTAAAACTTAGAGCTCCTTGAGCACCTCCGCCTCCCATACTTCTTCTGGCGAAAAATTGTAAAACGAGGATAAAAATTAAAGGCGGAACAACCCAGCTTAAAATTGTTGAGAAGATGTTAGGTTTTTTGGGAGGAGCAGCAGCAAATTCTACCCCCTTACTTTCTAACCTTTGTGGAAGGTCCATGTCAAAAATTGGGGTTGTTGCTAAAACCGAAGGTGCGCCTTCTTCTGCTCCATTTAACTCATATCTAATTTGTTCTTGCGTAATATAAGCTCTTTTTACTTCTCCATCATTCACTTGATCTATAAATAAAGAGTAAGGAACCCTAGGTATTTGCATATTTTGATTAGGGAAAAGACTACTAAATAAAAGTAATGCTCCAACTCCTATTAAGATGATATTAACAATTCCAAATCTTCTATTAGGTTGATTATCATCTTGTCTTATTGGCATGGTAGTGATCAATTTTTACTCATTATAAACTAAACAAAAAGTTTCCGTATCCGTATTATTTTTTTTGGGTAAGAACCGAACGCTATATACTTTGATGAATAAGAATTAAGTATGAAAAATTAATTTTCAAATGAATTCTTAACGCATATATCATTACCGATCAAACTAACCTGTGAATTACTTAATTTAATAATTTCATCCATTTCTCTAAAGTCAAAATCACCAAAGGGATTCATACTATTTTCTCCACCTAATATTTTTGGAGCAATAAAAGTAATAATTTCCTGAATACAATTAGTTTGGATAGCGGCGGTAGCCAATCTAGGACCACATTCCCACAGGATTTTATTACACCCTCTTTTAGCAAGTAATTTTGAAATTAACTCTGGATTATCTGATGGTATCTTTTCAACCTCCACACATTTTGGAATCCTTTTGAGGTAGCTTTCATTTGCTGTGGAAGAATCATAAATAACTATAGTTTTTGCTTTATTACAATCCCAAAGACTAGATTTTGAGGGGAGATCTAAACTTTTTGTAAAAACAACTCGCAAAGGCTCAGGATTTTTTGAACCTCTGGTAGTCAAAAGTGGATTATCTTTCCTTAATGTGTTTCCACCAATGATTATTGCATCAAATTCTGCTCTAAAAGAATGAACTATTGACCTTGATTGCTCACTAGTAATCCATTTACTTTTGCCATTTTTTAAACCTATTCGGCCATCAATACTCATAGCCCATTTAAGAACACCAAATGACTTTTTTGTAATATTCCTATGAATGAAAGCTTTATTTAATTCTAAGGATTCTTTTTTACATAATCCTAAGTGAACTCGAATTCCAGCTTCTTTTAGCAATTTAATACCTTTACCAGAGACTCTTTTATCAGGATCTTGAATAGATACATATACCTTTCTTATCCCTGACGATATTACTTTATCTACACATGGAGGTGTTTTACCTTGGTGGCAGCAAGGTTCAAGATTTACATACATTGATCCCCCTTTAGCATCCTTTTTTAAATTCCTAAAAGCCATTGCCTCGGCATGGGGCATCCCGGCCTTGAAATGAAATCCTTCTGAAATAAGGTTTCCATTTTTATCAAGTATTACTGCTCCCACCTTTGGGTTAGGACTAGTTGTATTTTTACCTAAAGAAGCCAAAAAAATTGCTCTTTTCATCCATTTTGTATGGCTTACATTTTTTTTAGACATTTCTTCTATCAATAATCAACTTAATGATCTCCATTCTTTAACTAGGTAAGGAGGAACAGGTAACTCAGAAAAAACTCCTGACAAAAATAATCTTAATGGTCTATTTTTATCTAAATTTTTAATCAATTCATCAAGATCAAATTCTGCAGCAGCTTGTCTTCCATCATTTGCTAATTCTACATTAAGTAATGTTTTATCATCTAAAAGCCACTGTTTTCTGCCTGATTCAACCCTCAAGTCAGTGGGATGATCAATCCTAAGATTTCCTGGATAACCTATTACTCTCAAGATCAATTTATCTGCAAATAGAGGTGATTTATAAGCTACTAATTGCCAAGTTTCAAAGTCCAAGTCCCTTAAAAACTCACTACTAGCATTTATTAACTCCCCATTTATTTCTGTTTCTGCAACTTCTGCAGATACTTTTATTGGGTTAAAAATAAAGGATAGTAGTAAAATCAAAAGTAATATTCCTTTTAAAAAAATATTTTTATTTGATTTTGTAATTTTCTTCATTTTCAGAATCCATAAGGGCATCTAAAGTTACAGCTGTTCTTACAATAGCTTGATACCTTTTGATTATTTTACGATTTTTTTCTATAACTCGAGATAAATTCAAAGTGTCTTTTTCAGAATAGCTAGATGTTAAATCGCTAGAATCTTCCTCAATAAACTCAAATTCATTATCCTTATTAATTAGAGTTAACAATAAATCATGTAATCTCTTTCTCCTTTCAGACAATTAATTTACTATGATAACTCGAATAATCATAAAATAATTTAATAAAACATTCAAACAGTTTAGTTCCTTTTCATTAAATATTGATGACTGAAGTTAATAGAAAAATTCATATAGTAGGTATTAATTCATATATATTTGAAGATTTACCTTCCAAATTACAAGATTTATTTATAAAGACAGGAAATATTGCAGTTCCGAATTCATATTTTGAAGAAATTAAATCATGGAGCGAAAATGATTTAGAAAAAAAGAAATTATTTTTTTCGAGTAACAGTAATAACGAACTTGTTAACTGGCTTAGATCTCAAAAAACTGATGTTATTTTAATTTCGAGAGGAGATCCACTTTGGTTTGGAATAGGTAGAATCCTACTAGAAAATTTTTCAAAAGATGAATTAAGTTTCTACCCTTCAAATACTTGCATTCAATTAGCGTTTAGTAAGTTAAAGATCCCATGGCAAGATACTGTTAATGTAAGTATGCACGGCAGAGATTCGACTAAGTTAGTTGAGGCTCTAAAAGCAAAGCCTTCAAGTTTGGCTATTATTACAGATTCCAATAACAAAAGTTTAGAAATAATCAAAAAAAACTTATCAGAATTAAATCTGATTGATTTCTATGATTTTTGGCTCTGTGAAGAGATAGGCTTCGACAATGAAAATATAAGAAAATTAAATCTTAAAGATTCATTGCCCTCAGACATATCAAGTTTGAACATTGTTGTTCTTACAGAAACAAAGAAAAATTACTCAAATAATAATCTCCCTATTTTCGGAATCAGTGACCATATTTTTAAAACTTTTGATGATAGACCAAATTTATTAACTAAAAGGGAGGTTCGCGTTCAAATCCTAGCTGATCTAGAGCTCCCTAAAAATGGTGTCATCTGGGATATAGGAGCAGGTTGTGGGTCAATTGGTTTAGAGGCATTAAAATTAAGGCCTAATTTAGATTTGTTTTGTATCGACAAAAGGATTGGCTCAAAAGCATTAATACTAGAGAACTCAAAAAGGCTTGGAGTTAAACCAAAATTTATTTTTGAAGAAGACATAAACAATACCTTGAATACAAGAAATTTAAGTTCTTTTGAAATACCTAATAGATTAGTAGTTGGAGGATGTGATAAAAAGACTAAAATTCAAATTATTAATAAACTTACTCAGGGTATGAATATTGGAGACATTATAGTTATACCAATAATTGACATTCAAACTATTAAAGAATTGAAAGAGGAATTAGAAGATAAAAATTTCAAAACCAATTTAAATTTAATTCAGACCTATAAAAGCTTAAGTATCGCTGAGGGAATTAGATTAGAGCCAAATAATCCTGTTTTTTTATTAAAAGGGAAAAAATAAATTTCGATAATTGTTATTTGTTAGGTTTAGCCACATGGGGCAAACCCCAACCTAGTTTATTTCTTAAAACCTGGAAAAATTCATGATCTTCAAGTCTAATAAACTTTACTGAGTGTTTACTTTTTCTTATTAAAACTCTATCTTCAGGCCAAACATAACAACCAGCATTTCCATCAACAACCATTACCAACCTTTCAGGAGTTGCGGGGAAAACAGTCACTGGCTCTGAATCATTAAAAACCAATGCCCTTGAGGCCAATGAATGTGGAGCAATTGGAGTTAATTGCACAACTGGGCAATCAGGTGTAATAACTGGTCCTCCAGCACTCAGAGAATAAGCAGTAGAACCAGTTGGAGTAGATAAAATTACGCCATCAGCTGAAATATCCACAGGAGCATGTCGCCCTATAGAAATCTCAAAATGACACATACTTGTAAGAGGTTCTCTATGAAGGGCCATTTCATTAAGGCATAGAGACTCCCATCTTCTCTGTTCATTCCTCATAACACTTATTATGAAGCAAGTTCTTTCTTCAATATCCCAATTTCCAGCAATGATTTTATCTATTGCTTCATCAAGATTTGATAAATAAGCTTCCGCAAGAAAACCTAAATGACCTGTATTTATTGTAAGGATTGGAATTTTAGCAGGTGCTGTTTGCCTTGCTGCAGATAGAACAGTTCCATCTCCACCAAGAACAATTGCAAATTCCATTGACGAGTCAAACCCCTCTGGAACACAGTTCTTATACCCCAAAGGACGAACATGTTGATCAGGATTGGCGAATCCAACCATTCCGCCAGAGCTACTAACTCTTACAACTTCATAATTGGATTTTTCCAATTTATTCTGAACTGAACTTGCAGTTTGAACAGCAAGTTCTTTCCCATCATTAACGATTAGCCCTGCTTTACGTACCAATCAAAAAACTAAAACTATAACTATTTTAAACTAATTTGCTTGACAATCCTAATTTAAAATTTCAATTTTATTAGAACTGTTCTAAGAATCTAAGATCATTTGTATAAAATTTTCTTATGTCGTCAATCTGATGTCTTACCATGCAAAATCTTTCAACTCCTAATCCAGCTGCGAATCCGGTCCATGTCTCAGAATCTATTCCTAATTTTTCTAAGACCTTAGGATCTACCATTCCGCATCCCATTACTTCTAACCATTTACCTTTCCATTGAACATCTACTTCGGCTGAAGGTTCAGTAAATGGGAAATAACTAGCTCTAAATCTTACAGGGATATCTCCAAAAAATGTCTTTAAAAAAGTAAGAACCGTTCCTCTTAGATGACTAAAATTAATACCTTTATCTATACATAAAACCTCAACCTGATTAAATACAGGAGAATGAGTAGCATCTACAGCATCTCTCCTGTAAACTCTTCCTGGAGCAATAATTCTTACTGGAGGAGGATTATTTTCCAAGTATCTTATCTGAACGGGAGAAGTATGAGTCCTCAAAAGTCGATTCTCATCTAAATAGAAAGTATCCTGCATATCTCTCGCAGGATGATTTTTAGGTATATTGAGAGACTCAAAATTATAAAAATCAGTTTCTATTTCAGGTCCACTTTCAACTGAATATCCTAAACCACAAAAAATATCTATGATCTCATCTTGAGTTGAAATTAAAGGATGTTTACTTCCAGGGGGGGTTCCAATTGGAGGAATAGTTACATCAATTTTTTCTGTTTTAATCTTTTTCTCTAAGGCTTCACTATTTAATTGATTTTTTCTTTTGGTTATTAATTCTTGCAAATTAATCTTTATTAAATTTGCCTTCTGACCAACAATTGGTCTATCAGTAGCAGATAATTGACCCATTGTTTTCAAGATAATTGACAAATGGCCCTTTTTCCCTAGCAAGGAAACTCTTAATTGATCCAGTTCTTCCTTAGTATTGGAATTATCTATATTATTTTTTGCTTTAAGAGAAAGATTATTTAGTTTTTCCTCAATTTGACTTAATGATTCAATTTGACTCACTGATATAGTAAAAATAAGTATTGCTTTATCTTACTTAAATATCGTCCATAAATAAAATGTATTGATTAATGAAACCGTTAAATATATTAATTAGCAATGATGATGGTGTTTTTGCTGCGGGGATAAGAGCTTTAGCAAAATCAGCGCAAAAAAGAGGGCATAAGGTAAAAGTAGTATGTCCTGACCAAGAAAGATCAGCTACTGGTCATGGTCTTACTTTACAATCTCCATTAAGAGTGGAAAGAGCGGACGAATTATTTGGGGAAGGCATTGAAGCTTGGGGATGTTCTGGCACGCCTGCTGATTGCGTCAAATTAGCACTATCTGAACTCTTGGATAATAAACCTGATCTAATTCTATCTGGAATAAATCACGGGCCCAATTTAGGAACAGATATTTTTTGTTCAGGGACAGTCGCTGCAGCGATGGAAGGCACCTTAGAAAATGTTCCTTCCATGGCAATAAGTGTTGCTAGTTTTAAATGGAAGAATTTTGAATTTGCTGGAGAAATTGCAATGAATATTGCCGAACAAGCAATTATTGATAGCTGGCCAGCTTCACTTCTATTAAACTTGAATATACCTCCTTGCGAGAAAAGTAAAATAAAAGAATTATCCTGGACAAGATTATCAGTAAGAAAATATAAAAATCAATTTTCCAAAAGGGAAGACCCAAGGGGTGACGATTATTATTGGTTGGCAGGTGAGGTAGTTTTAGATCTCAAATCAAAAGGTTATGGTCCAAAAAACTGGCCCAGTGACGTATCTCAAATACAAGACAATAAAATTTCGCTTACACCTGTAGAACCAGATTTATTTTGGAGGGGTAATTTAGACGACTTACCTAAAATTAATAATTTATTTGTAAATCCTTCTTAAAAGCCATAAAGAAAAGCAAAGACCTAAAAAATGCGCAGCAATAACTTGTGTATTACTGAGAACTGATAATATTTCAAGTCCAGTAATTGGGATATCAGATGTCGCTGTTATCAATTGTCCAGTTGTTTGAGAGGATGCTTGTATAAATAGAGCACCCATAAGAGCTTGATATCCAATTAATCCAAACAAAATTCCTAATAAATCGACTATGAGACCTCTTTTTATTAATTTACTAGTTTGTCCTCTTGAGGGTCTTGCGTTGCTTGCGATTGCTCTACCAGTTCTAACTATTAACCAACCTTGCCAAAGACTAAAAAGTAGTAAAATCAAGGATATTGTTGTAAGTGATAGTCCAGGCGCTAAGCCAAGCTGTCCTTCGTTATTATTAACAACATTTGAAAAAAGCAAAACAGCCGCAACGACAACACCTAAAATGGATTGAACCCAAAAGCGTATCCATCCAATGCGTCGCATTCCAAATGAAAGGGACTGAAAATCAATTTTGTCAGACATTCATTTGATTGAATAAACTATAATCTATTCAAATTTGCCATCAAAATCATAAAATTGCACGTAATCTTTTGATCTCTTTAATATCGCCATCTGAAGTTAAGAATCCTACTTCAATAGCTATTGGAAGTTTTGATGGCCTACATGCTGGCCACAGAAAATTAATAAAAAGTGTAGTTGAAGAAAATCTATATACCCCAACAATTGCGAGTTTCTGGCCACATCCCAGAGAAGTTCTATATAAAGAAACGCGCCTTAGACTTGATCTCCCAGATGAAAAACTACCTATTCTTGAAGATCTTGGGATTGAACAATTAGTTCTGATTCCCTTTGATAAGGAACTATCTAAATTAAGTGCAGAAAGATTTGTAAGAGAAATCTTAATAAATCAATTACAGGCAAAAAACATTTCTGTAGGTGCTAATTTTAAATTTGGTTTTAAAAGAAGTGGAGACATAAATACTATAAAAAATACAATTAAAGATACGGATATAAAACTAAAAATTACTCCTATTTTAGAAGACAAAGAAGGTAGAATCAGCAGCAGCAGAATAAGAGATTTATTAGAGAAAAGTGATCTGAAAAATGCTTTCAAAATTCTTAATAGGCCTTATAGTTTTAATGGAAAGGTTGTTAAAGGTAAAGGGATTGGAAAAAGTATAGGATGGCCCACAGCAAATCTTGAAATAGATGGCAGAAAATTTTTACCAGGAGAAGGAGTCTATGCAGCTTGGACTACCATTGAAAATTCCAACCAAAAAATTGAATCTGTTATGAATCTTGGCTCTCAACCAACAATAAATCCTTTATTGCCATCTGCTGTTGAAGTTCATTTAATAAATAAAGATATTGATCTATATGGTTTAAATCTATCTGTAGAACCAGTTGAAAAGCTTAGATCTCAAATCAAGTTCAAGAATATAGACCAACTTTCTAATCAAATAAAAACAGATAGAGATAATGCCCTAAGAATTTTTAAAAATTACAAAAAATAAATTACCAATGCGGAATTCCGATACTACAAACGCTGAAGATTTAAGAATTTATCAAATTATTGACGCTAATCTTGATAGAGCTAGAGAAGGACTAAGAGTACTAGAGGATTGGGCCAGATTTGGTCTAGGCAAAGAAAAATATGTTGAAAGGATTAAAAATTTTAGACAAATTTTAGGGAAAAATCATTTAGAAGTTTATAAACAATCTAGGAATCATATTGAGGACAAATGCAAAGGATTAACTCATCAAGAGCAAATCAAAAGAAAGAGCTCTGAGCAAATCTTAAGTTCTAATTCAGGTAGAGTTCAAGAAGCATTAAGAGTGATAGAAGAATTCTCAAGGCTACATAATCATGAGCTTTCAAAAATCGCTTCGGCAATAAGATATGAAATTTATTCTCTAGAAGTCGACTTATTAAGTTTAAGCAAGCATAAGAATTCGGAGGAAATATTAAAACAAAATGACTTATATGTCATCACAGATCAAAAGGAAAACTTATTAGAAATAATAGAAGAGATTTTAATTGCTGGAGTAAGAATCATTCAACATAGATTTAAAACGGGAACTGATAAAGATCATCTTAAAGAAGCAATTCAGATTAAAAATCTATGTAAAAGATATAATTCGTTGTTAATTATTAACGATAGAGTTGATATAGCTTTAGCTTCAAATGCTGATGGAATTCATCTTGGACAAGATGATTTAGATTTAAAAACCGCAAGAAAATTATTAGGATATTCAAAAATTATTGGTATGAGCGCAAATAATGAAATTGATATTTCTAATGCTCTTAAAGAGGGTTGTGATTACATAGGAATAGGACCAGTATTTGAAACTGCAACAAAAAAGAACAAAAAGCCTATAGGTATTGAAAAGATCAAAACATTAACAAAAGATTTGAATATTCCTTGGTTTGCTATCGGAGGAGTTACGACAAAAAATCTTTCATATTTAAAAAGCAATGGTTTTAAAAAAGTTGCCTTAGTTTCTCAATTAATGAATTCTGAAGATCCTAAAGAAGACGCTATTATGATTTTAAAAGAGTTGTCTCATGAAAATCAAGGTAAATGGCGAGGAAAAAAAAATAGAACTTGATCAAGAAAATGCTCTACTATCTAAAGCGCTATATTACATGGGATATAAACCCAACACAATTGTTGTCGAGTTAAACAATTTAATTATTAATTCAATAAAATGGGACAAAGTGAAACTTAAAGATGGGGATAATTTAGAAATCGTTTCAATAGTTGGTGGTGGTTAAAAGATAAAATCTTTGTATATTAAAAATCTTCATATTTTTTTAAGTTTAAGCTTGAAACAATAACCAATTTTTTTCTGTTTTCGTTTTATATTTTTAATACTTAAATAAAATAATGAAAGAAAAAATTGATAGCAATTCAAGATCCCTAAAATGGGAGCAAAATGGGGAGTTAGCCCATAAAGATCTTTCGGAGTTAATAGAAAGATTAAAAAATGTAGAAAGTGAACATGCCTCTTCTGAGTTGTCTAGATTAGGTACAAAATCAAACATTAAAGATTAAATTTGTTACTTAGATCTTGTTTTTATAAAAATTTGTACCAAATTATAGTTACTGAATATAAAAATAAATGCCTAAAAGATTTCCAGAGTGGGTAAACACAGAAGTCGTTATAAAGGCAATCAAAATGCGAGAAGAAGGAATGCTTTCAAAACAACTTAATTTATGGATAGAAAACCTTTTAGAAATAGAAAAAAAGTAAGTTATTTAGGAAATACTTTTAATAATTCTCAGAGCTGCCATTGCCGCTCCGTAACCATTATCTATATTCATAACTGCAATACCTGGGGAACAACTTGACAACATGCTATTTAAAGCAGTTTCTCCATCCTTGCTTACGCCGTAGCCTACAGAGACAGGTACTGCAATTATTGGTTGTGCCAACAATCCTCCAACAACTGTTGCTAAAGCTCCTTCCATTCCAGCACAAACTATTAATACATCATATTTATTAATTTCTTCTAACTGACTCAATAATCGGTGAAGTCCTGCCACTCCAACATCAATAAAAGATTGAAAATTCACTCCATAAATTTTAAGAGCTAATTGTGCTTCAAGTGTTACGGCCAAATCACTTGAGCCTCCTGAAATTATGGCAACTTTTTTATTTGTATTTATTTTATTCAGATTTTTCCCAATTATTAGGCAATTTGCTTCTTCATAGAATCGTGCATCATCATACAAATCTAAAAGATAATTAGCCTTTTCACTATTAATCCTAGTAATGAAAACAACCTCATTTTTACTTAAAACACTTTCAGATAATCTCTTTAATTGGTCTATACTTTTGTCTTGCCCCCAAATAGCCTCAATGAGTCCAAGCCTCTCTCTCCTTTGAAAATCAAACTTGATATCAAAATTCATCTTTGCTTATCTAACTCTCCCTCAAAAATCAATTCAAAAGGATTTTCTCCTACATTTAGTGCAGCCTTAACATTATCTTCAAATCTTTGTTGGACTACATTTACTTCTGACATTGGTATGCTTTTCCATAATTTCTTGTTTTCCCAATTTACCAATATTAAAGCTTCTTCTTTTTCTTTATCCCAAAATAATTGTCTCCCCAAAAAACCTTTTTGAGAAGATAACCATGGCTCCCATATTTCTTGTTCAGCATTCAACCATACTGCTTTTACATCGGCAGGGACTTTAAGTCTTAATTCCTCTATGACCATTTCACCTTGATAATTATCCATAGTAATAGCTTTTAAATTGGGAATATCAAATTGAAAACTTAAAACTACTAAGCAAATTAATACTAAACAAAATCTTTGAAAAAATGAAATTAAATTTAAATTAAATTTCATTTTTTCTCAAGTAGCACTACTGAATGGCAACTTATACCCTCTTCTCTCCCTTCTGGACCCAATTTTTCATTTGTAGTGGCTTTAATCCCAATTAAATTTTCATCAATATTTAAGATTTTAGAAATGTTTTTTTTCATTAGTTTTATATGTGGCATGATTTTTGGCCTTTCAGCGACAAGAACACTATCAATATTATTTATTTCCCAACCTTCTTGTCTTATCAAATCAATTACTTTTGATAACAAAAACAAGCTGTCAGCATTTTTCCATTTTTCATCAGATGGGGGGAAATACTTTCCTATGTCGCCCAGGGAAAGTGCTCCCAATAATGCATCCATTATTGAGTGACTTAAAACATCAGCATCACTATGACCATCCAATCCTAATTTTTCAGGATGATGCAATTTTACACCTCCAATAATTAAATCTCTATCCTCTACTAGTCTGTGAATATCGTAGCCATTACCTATTCTAAATTTCATGCATTGATTATGTTCTTTTATTATTCTCTTACTTTGTGGGGATTTTTTGTAGTTTTCATTTGAAATTAAGTCACTTCTTCTCTCCATTGTTCTTTCAATACTTTTTCGTCTTCTCCACGATTTAATCTCTTCATGATTACCGCTCACTAAAATATCTGGTACTTTCATATCTTTAAAAGTTAACGGCCTCGTGTATTGAGGATATTCTAATAAAGAAGAATTATGACTCTCATCCACTAAGGAGTTTGGATCACCAAGAGTTCCTGGTAATAATCTAGTCAACCCGTTAATTATTGATATAGCAGGTATTTCACCTCCAGAAAGTATATAATCACCTATCGATATCTCTTCATCAGCTAATAATCTAATCCTTTCATCAAAACCTTCATATTGACCACAAATTATTATTATTTGATCCAAAGTGGACCATCTCGCAAGATCCTTTTGCTTTAAGACTTTACCCTGTGGGGTCATCAACAAAGTTTTACTTTTAGGTGATTTTCTAATTGATTCATATGCCTTATAAATAGGTTCAGGTTTTAATACCATGCCTGCTCCTCCTCCATAAGGCTTATCGTCTACTTGTCTGTAAGAGCCTTCTCCATATTCTCTTAAATCATGTAAATTTACATCGATCAAATTCTTATCTATAGCTCTTGTTATAACCCCTAAATTATTTATTAATTCAAAAGCTTTAGGAAACAATGTAATCACATCAAAATTAAAACTACTCATCTAGAAATCTTCCTCATAACCAAACTCAATTAACCTTGATTCTTTTTTTCTCCAATTTGGAACAACTTTCACAAACAACTCCAGGTGAACTGGACCATCAATCAATTTTGACATATTTGATCTTGCTGACTGTCCAATAATTTTTAACATTGAACCTTTCTTTCCAATCAGAATACCTTTTTGAGTTGATCTTTCAACAATAATAGTAGCCAAAATAGCTGTAAAACTTTTGCCATTTTTTCTTTTCATTTCCTCTATCTTTTCTATCTTTACTGCAACACTATGAGGTACTTCTTCTCTTGTATTTATTAACACCTGCTCTCTTACTAAATCAGATAATAAATTATCTAATGGTTGGTCGCATATCGTATCTTCGCCATAAAGTTTTGGCCCCTCTGGAAGAAAATTAAGTACCATATCGACTAGTTCAGAACATCCTTCTCCTTGAGAAGCACTTACAATATGAAAATTTCTATTAATTCCAAAAAATCTTCTATATTGATCTAATCGTAAATTCCTAAATTCTTTATTAACCAAATCCCACTTATTTAATGCAACAATGAACTCAGTTTTATTTGCGATTAAAAAGTTCAATATATATTCATCACCTCTACCAGGTTCTTCACTTGAATCAATTACAAAAATTACCATATCAACTCCATTAATTGCAGATTTTGCATTTTTTACTAATATCTCTCCAAGGCGATGATGAGGTTTATGAACTCCTGGTGTATCTACAAAAATTATTTGCCCATTGTTTGTAGTAAGTATTCCTTTTAATTTATTTCTAGTAGTTTGCGCTATTGGAGAAGTAATAGTTATTTTTTCTCCAATCAATTTATTTATTAAAGTAGATTTACCCACATTTGGCCTTCCTAGTAAAGTTACAAACCCAGATCTATAATTGGTCAAAGACTTTTAATGAATCAATAATAAAATTCTGATCAAAAATGAAAAAAAAAACCATAAATTTAAAAGAAGCTTCGTTTACACAAGCAATAAACATATCCGCACAATGGTGTAAAGAGTGGGGTGAAGATTTACTAAGCGATGAGGTTTTAGCAGATAGAATTGCAGAGCTAATTAAAACAAGAAATGGACTCAGAGGATTTTTTGCGTACGCTTTATCAGATAAAGATTGTTTTTTGTTAGATAAACTTCCTTTCTCACTAATTTACAAACTGAACGCAGGAGGGGATGCTGTAGCAGAAATAGTAGTAAAAAACCTAATAATGAGTTCCGCTCAAATTATTTTTCATCGAAGAGATAACAATCATGAATATGAGATGACATCAGAAAATATTTCAGATAGATGTAAAGCTATTTTGAGACTGCTTGGATCTAAGTCAGTTACAAATTCTGTCAATCAAATCATTAGAGACCTAGATAATATGGGAAATAGTTTTGATAATTCAGTAAAATATGACTCGGAACAAAAGGAATTTATAAAAAAACAAATTCTTGATATCACCCAATAAAAAAGCGTAGAAATTTTCTACGCTTGATTAGTTAACAGCTTTTTAATGTAGAATTAATCCCTTCTTCCGCCACCATTTAGTGCAATCATTAACCTAAGAATGAATACAAATAGATTTATATAAGTTAAGTACATCCCAAGAGCTCCTGCCAAATATTGATCGTCGCTATATCTTCTTGGCATGGTGTAGAAATCAACAAAAGACATTGCTACAAATAAAACAGTTCCAAATCCTGCTATTAACAATTCAAAGCCACCTGTTCCAAATGCTGGAGAGAAAATACTACCAACTAACTGAATTACCATCGCAATAACAAGTCCAATCAACCCTAGACCTACTACTCCGCTTAGTGCCTGCCCAACACTATCACTCATCCTTTGGCCAGTGTAAGAAGCGATAATAAATGTGATACCTGTTGCTAATGCTGCGGTGGCAATAGATCCAACACCAATAGTTAATGCTGCATAAGCAATAATTCCACTTAAAGTAAATCCAGTAAGCAAACTGTATGTTGCCAACAAAGGTAAAGCTTTAGTGTTATTTGCATTATTAGCAGCGCTAGAAGCTACAAAAAACAAAACTAATTGGGCAATAATTGCTACTAAAAATAAAGGTCCGTATATGGGGCTTTGAGAAAGAGTCAATCCTCCAAGAGCACCAACGGATGTTAAAGCCATTCCCCCACCAACGTAAGGTAGAGCTTTTTGAACTACATTAGGTCCAACAATTGAACTTGTTTGTGCTTCACGAATAGCTTGATTAAAATTACTACTTGCTGGCATTTTTTTAATTAAATATGTTTTTATTCTACTTGATTTTTAAAATTTCAGGGTACGGATCACCCGAGTTATAAAATTATTGATAAGCCTCAATAATTTTCTGAACTAAAGAATGACGAACTACATCTTCAAAAGTTAAGTAACAAAATTTTATACCTTCCGTTTCAGAGAAAATTCTTGATGCTTCGATGAGGCCACTTTCCTGATCTTTTTTTAAATCAATTTGAGTAATATCCCCGTTTACAACCATTTTTGATCTCTCACCTAATCTGGTTAAAAACATTCTCATTTGAGAGCAAGTTGTGTTTTGGGCTTCATCTAAAATAACCAAAGAGTTATCCAAGGTTCTGCCTCGCATAAATGCTAATGGAGCAACTTCAATAATTCCCTTATCGATTAACGAATTTGTTCTATCAAAGCCAAAAATACTATGTAAAGAGTCAAATAGGGGTCTCAAATATGGGTCTACTTTTTGTTGCAAATCTCCAGGCAGGAATCCCAAACTTTCACCAGCTTCTACAGCTGGTCTGGTTAAAACAATTTTTTCTATTTTTTTCTCGTTCAATAGTCTTGCTGCGCAAACAGTTGCCAAAAATGTCTTGCCAGTTCCAGCTGGACCAATTGCGAAAGTAAGATCAAAGTTTTCAATTGATTCAACATATTCTTTTTGCCTTATAGTTCTTGGTCTTAAATATCTTCCTTCTTTGGAACGCGCAAGAACTTTTTTCCCAAGTTCAGCATGTGAAGATGACTCCCCCATATTTAAAGAACTCAGAGCTGCTTTAAGATCTACCTCTGGTACTTCTAGCCCTTGTTCCCAAATTGGTCTTGTCAGCTCTACTAATGCTGATGCTCTCTCTATCTTGGAGATGACACCGTTCATCTCAAGTTGTAAACCTCTTATAGTTAATGATACTCCCGTTAGAGATTCAAACTTTTTTAAGAAAGAATTCCCAGGGCCAGATAATGCTGTGGCAGCATCAGAGCTTGGCAAATCAATTGTGAAGTGACCATTTTTGGAAACTTCTTTCATTTAATTACTGTAAAAGAATAAAAATTTATCAATTCACTAGCTTTCAGTGTCTTTACTATCGCCTTCAGCTTTACTACTATCAGTTTCTTCGTCTTTAGTTTTAGCTTTTGCTAATTTTTCCTTTTGTAACTTTGCCTTACCAATAGCTATAGAGGGTCTCTCAATTTTTTCTAATAACCCCCCTTTCTCTAATAAAGTTCTTACAACATCAGTTGGCTGAGCTCCCTGAGTAAGTCTTATTCTTAAAGCTTCTGTATCAAGCCTAGTTTCTTTAGTTCTTGGGTTATAAAAACCTAATTCTTGTAAAGGTCTACCATCTCTTCTGGAAGTACTATTGGATGCAACAATTCTGAAACTTGCCTCTTTTTTCTTTCCAAAGCGCTTAAGGCGCAATTTAATCATCTTAAATTAGTGTGTTTTTAATAATAATATCATTTAAAGGTAAAAATTTAGAAACTATAAATCAGCGAAACCTTTTTTCTTTTTATTATTTTTTTGTTTTTTCATTGGTTTATTAGCATTCAAACCTCCCATTCCAGGCATTCCTCCCATTCCAGGCATTCCTCCCATTCCAGGCATTCCTCCCATTCCAGGCATTCCTCCCATTCCAGGCATTCCTCCATTTGACATTTGTTTCATAAAACCTCTCATTCTTTGAAAATCAGCTAATACTTTATCGACATCTTTTGCTTCATATCCACTACCTTGAGCAATTCTTTGTCTTCTTGACGGCTGAGCAGCAAGAACCTCAGGTTTCTGCTTCTCCTCAATAGTCATTGAAGAAATCATAGATTCTATTTTCTTGAGTTGATCTTCTCCATTTTTTATCATCCCATCATCGATTTTATTCATTCCAGGTATTAATTTCATTAATCCTCCAAGTGATCCCATCCTTTTAATTAATCTCATTTGCTTTACAAAATCATTAAAATCAAAAGTTGCTTCTTGAAGTTTCTTTTGCATCGCTTCTGCATCAGCAAGTTCAACTTCTTTTTGGGCTTTTTCAACAAGTGTCAATACATCACCCATGCCTAAGATTCTGCTAGCCATTCTTTCTGGATGGAATGGTTGCAGTGCTTCTATTTTTTCACCGACACCAATAAATTTAATTGGCTTGCCACTTATTTTCCTTATTGATAAAGCAGCTCCACCTCTAGAGTCTCCATCCAACTTGGTTAGTATCGCCCCAGAAATCCCTACTTTTTCATGAAATGACTTTGTCAAATCAGCAGCTTCTTGCCCAATCATAGAATCAACAACAAGTAAAACTTCATCAGGATTTGAAACTTCTTTTATTCGAACCATTTCACTCATCATTGAATCATCAATTTGCAATCTTCCTGCAGTGTCAATAATGATCGAATTAAAATTATTTTCACTAGCAAAATTCAATGCATCTTTTGTTATATCTTCTGGTTTACTATTTTTTTCTTTCGCTGAAAAAACTTCCAAGTCATATTGACTTCCTAATGTTTTGAGTTGCTCCACAGCTGCTGGCCGATAAATATCTGCAGCCACCAAAAGAACTTTTTGATCTTTTTCCTTCAGATAAAGGCCTAATTTTCCTGTTGCAGTTGTTTTACCAGCTCCCTGAAGTCCAGCCATTAAAATCACTGTAGGACTATTTTCATTTTCATTTAATGGGGAATTTTCAATCCCCATAATATTAATCAATTCTTTATTTACAACTTCTATAAATTTTTGACCTGGATTTACACCCCTAACTACTTCTTCACCGATAGCTTTATCTTTAACATCTGAAATAAACTCTTTTACTACAGATAAACTTACATCTGCATCTAGGAGTGCCCTTTTTACATCCTTCAAGGCATCGTTGATATTATTTTCACTAATTTTTGCTTCGCCTCTTAAACCCTTGACTGCGTCTTCAAAGCGTGATGAGAGTTCATCAAACATTATTAAAAAGTATTTTTAATAATTATAGATGATTTCAAAGTTTATAATTAAAGTCCACTAACAAAATCAACCAATTTCCAGGATTTATTAGAAAAACCCAAAATATATTTAACTTTCAATGGAGTCAATGATGTCTCATTAATCAAATCCCCAGAATTCTTTATTATTCTTTCTAGATAATTTAATTCAACTAAAACAGCTATCCTAGAGGAAGTTTGTGATTCCAATTCTATTTTCCGAATTTGGGAATTAATTTCTTTATAAATCCCTTTCTTTATATCTTTCTTTCTTTCTTCAATTGTTCTATCGATCAATCCATTACTAACAATCTTAGAAAGATTAATTTCACTTTTTCCAGACAAGTAATTACTTTTACTTAAAAGCCATACATTAATTAAATTTCTTATCTCTTGTAAAGAAGGCGATGCTTTAGTGAGTTTTTCGACTTTAAAGGAATTATTGGCGGTTTTGTCCAAAGTAAGATCATTCGATTTATTTATAGAATTTTTTTTAATTTCCTCAGTAATATCTTTATCATTAACCTTTTGATTTTTATCTACCACTATTAAAGGTTTATCCTCAAAAGGCTTATCCTGAATTGATTTTTTAAAATTATTTCGTAGAAATCCAATACCGATTCCAAATGTAAATAGAATCAAAAACGCATATATATAAATTAAATAAGGTGAACGACTAAAATTCTCTTTATCCTTGAGAAATTCCCCAAAACTAAACTTTAATTCAGCAAATTTTTCAATTAAATACTTATATACCTCTAATGATCTATTCGTGAAGGTTTCTTCGTTAAATTTGTTTTCTGGGATATCAAGATTCTCGTATTCTTTTTTTATACCTCCTGGCCAAGGCAAGCTTCTTTCATCAACATTTAAAAATTTACTATCAAAATCTTCATTACTTTTTGGATAAGATTCTTTCTTAATCATTTGGTTCTGAAGATTTGATTTAAGTGTGTTTTTATATGATTTCTTTTCTAATTGTTCAATAAATTCTTGAATTTCCCTATCTTCAAACCAAGAATCTAAATCCACCTCTTTTGATTCAATATCTCTGTATCCAACTAAAACATCATTCTCTAGCCAATTTTTACAGAAAATACATATCGCTTCTAACTTATTTCCTGGATAATTATTAATCCAATCTCGTAAATTTTCATCAGAACTGCTAGAAAACCTTGCATAAGCCTGATCAATATCTGCTAAAAGCAAGTCTAAAGAACCAACAAGAGGCATTGAATCAAGGCCTGATAAATTTAGTTTCTTTAAAATTCTCCTCGCTTGAAATAATTTGTCTGGCTTCCTCCTTGAGAAACCGATTGCTGTTAAGGAGAGAAAAGCTAAAAATCCTGCTTCTAATGATCCTCTTTTTTGTAATTCAAGAAACAAATCTATCTGTTCTTGCACTGTCAAATATGGCTTTATTTGTTGAAAAAAAGCATCAAATTCTTGCTGATTTAGATAATTTCCATATTCAGATTTATTATTACCTTCCAAACCACCTCTTTTAATTATTAAATTTTCCAACATATTTAAACCTTTTTTATGAGATTCCTGATCATTTAAATCCCTGCTAAGTAGATCTAGGATCCTGTAAGGAAGTAAAGAGGCCAAGTCTTCCTCAAGATCTTTCCTTATTTCGCCAAGCTTCCCCATTCTTTGAAGAAGTTGTATACCGTCTTGTAAAAAGTCTGCAGCGTTTGAATAGGATCTAAGCTGTTGTTCTTGAATTGCAGAATCTCTAGCTGTTAAGGCCGCCAATAAGGTTAGATCGGCTTCTCTACTACTTCCTAAGGCCGGTGTTTGTGGGGGCTGCAAAGCTTTTCTTGTGATTTTAAAAGCTTCTTTAGGGGAACCTGACTCCCAAAGAAGGATTAACCCTGCTACTTCTCTATTTGAGGGAAACTCCAATCCAGATGATCCATTTAGCAACAAATTTTCGTATTCTCTCCTGCTTTCTGGATCTGTAAGCAAATCAGCAGTCAAACGAAGCAACTCTGATCTCTGGGTTAAAACTTCATAAGTAAAACCTTCATCAGGGGTTTTATCCAACCGCAATTGAAACGCCCTTAATATTTCCTCGGATGTTGAAGAGGGGCTTACGCCAATTAAACGAAAATGATCTAGAGGAAGTTCCAAACAAATATCCTACTGAAAATTCTTAGACAAATTTTATCAAGTTAAAAAATTTTTTCATAAGGTCTTACAGAGTTATTAAAAAAAATCATTAAAATCGACCTTCACGGCTTAGAATGTTAACAAATCAAAACTTCATTAAGGTATTTTCTTGGAAACACACGTAGAGAGAATCTCAAATCTTCATGACATAAAAAAAGCCGAATTAGATCGAGAAACCGGATTATTTCTTTATGAAGATATGATACTTGGTCGAAGATTCGAGGATAAGTGTGCAGAAATGTACTACAGGGGAAAAATGTTTGGTTTCGTTCATTTATACAATGGTCAAGAGGCTATTAGCACTGGAGTCATTGGCTCAATGAAAAAGAAACATGATTGGTTTTGTAGCACCTACCGCGATCATGTCCATGCATTAAGTGCAGGTGTTCCTTCCTTTGAAGTAATGAGTGAGCTTTTTGGTAAAGCTACAGGTTGTAGCAGAGGCCGAGGTGGGTCCATGCACTTATTCTCAAAAGAGCATCACTTATTGGGAGGATATGCATTTATTGGAGAAGGAATTCCAGTCGCTCTAGGAGCAGCCTTTTCAAGTAAATATAAAAAAGAAGTTGCTGGTAATAATAATAGTGATTCAGTAACTGCTGCTTTCTTTGGAGATGGTACTTGCAACAATGGACAGTTTTTTGAATGCTTAAATATGGCCCAATTATGGAAATTACCCATAATTTTTGTTGTTGAGAATAATAAATGGGCTATTGGTATGGCTCACGATAGAGCGACCAGCAATCCTGAAATCTGGAGAAAAGCCTCTGCTTTTGGGATGCATGGAGAGGAAGTTGATGGAATGGATGTATTAGCAGTAAGAGGGGCTGCACAAAGAGCTATTAAGCGCGCTAGAGCAGGAGAAGGGCCCACTCTTCTTGAATGCTTGACTTATAGATACAGAGGACATTCTCTTGCAGATCCTGATGAATTACGGTCTGAGAAAGAGAAGGAGTTTTGGGGGAAAAGAGATCCCATTAAGAAATTAGCCAAAGAAATTATTGATGGTAAATTCGCAACGGAAGAAGAATTAAAGAGTATTGAAAAGAAAATAGATATGGAGATATCAGAGTCGGTTAAAAATGCCTTAGAGGCCCCTGAACCACCTTCTAAAGAATTAACTAAATATATTTGGGCCGAAGATTAGTTTAAATACCGCTGGGTAATTTTCTGGTTAAATTCCTTAATTTTCTCAATGCCTTCAGTTCAACTTGTCTCACTCTCTCCCTAGAAACTTCTAATAATCTTCCTATTTCAGCTAGTGTATGTCTCTCATTACCATCTAGTCCAAACCTTAATTTTAGAACATGTTGCTCTTGCTCACTTAGATGACTTAACCACTTACCAAGTTGCTCTTGATGCATTTTCTGCTCAACTTTATCTAAAGGCTCTTCACTATTACTATCTGCAATTAGATCGCCTAAAAAGCTTCTGCCATCATCACCATTAACTGGAGCATCTAAACTACTTGTTGATAAAGCTTGTCTTAAAACAGAATCTAATTCTTCCACATCAATTTCCATTGCTTCTGCAATTTCAATTCTGCTTGGCATAGCACCAAGTTTATGTGCAAGATCCCTACTAACTTTTCTTATAGATGCTAATCTTTCGCTTAGATGAACTGGTAAACGGATCGTTCTTGATTGGCATGCAATTGCTCTTGTCATACTTTGTCGGATCCACCAAAATGCATAAGTAGAAAACTTATATCCTCTTGTCGGATCAAATTTTTCAACAGCCCTCTCTAATCCAAGAGAACCTTCTTGAACCAAATCAAGAAGTTCGAGTCCTTTGCCTTGGTATTTTTTTGCCACACTAACAACTAATCTTAAGTTAGCTTTAATCATTCTCTCTTTAGCTCTCTTTCCTATTTTTATTGTTCTTTTTTGCTGAGTTGTAAATTCTTTAGTTTTTTCATTTAATTGGCCATCTTCTGTAAGAGTCATCATTTTCTGGACTTGATTACCCAATTCAATCTCTTCAGCAGGAGTTAACAAAGGGACTCTTCCGATGTTCTGCAAATACCAACTAATTGGATCATTACTTCTCCTTTTTTGTGGTTCTGCTTGTGCTGGTATTGATGAAACCATTGTTTGACCTAAATAAGGTATTAAAACTCTCCTACACTTTTTTGGAAATAGCCGAATATTTAATGCGCGCTTCAGATTTCAAGTAATTTTTGTATATTTATGTGTTTAAAACTAGAAATAACTCTTTTAAATTGTGTCTTTCAAGATATTTGTCTCGTTTTCTTATTTCTCATTAATTTTGATAATGAATCACTAATAGCAGATGCATCTGAACCCTTTTTACACTTTGCCGCAGCAAATGAATGTAAAAGTACATATTTAGCAAAAAAATCAGTTGTAATATTTCTACAAAAGGTTAAATCAATCGCAGAGCTGCCAGCTAGAAATCCAGATAAAAGATCGCCTAATCCAGCTCTAGCTGTCTGAGAGTCGGTTCCAAAAAGTTGCCATACATTTGTATTGTCAGCAACTATGCTGTTAGCCCCCTTTAGCAAAACACTAATATTAAATTCTTTTGCGGCATTAAAAGCTAGTCCAAGATTAGTTTCACATTTGATATTAGGGAATAACCTTAAAAATTCTTTGCCATGAGGAGTAATCCATGTTTTAAATTTTCTCTCTAAAAAGAATTGTGAACCTAATTTAGATGTAGAAATCCTATTAAGTGCATCTGCATCTAAGATCAATAATCCTTCAAAACCCATAAGGTAGTCTTCTGATTTTTGCCAATCATCATTATCAATTCCTATGCCTGGGCCTACAACTAATGAATCATAAGCACTTAGGTCAATATTCTTTAATGAACTGAATAAAGATGCATCACCGTTTTGATTACATTGCATAGTTCCTTTTAAAACTATTTCTGGAGCAACTTGCCAAATAGATTCAGCAACTAACCTAGGCAGAACAGCAGAGATAAAACCCGCTCCACTAGATATAGCACCTCTTAATGCTAAGTATGCAGCTCCTGGATATTTGTCACTTCCAGCGATTAATAATGTTCTTCCTCTTCTATATTTATTGGAATTTTTTGGTAAAGAAGGTAAATCAATACTTTTTAAATCGTCATAAGTAATCTTAACAATCTTTTTCTCAATCTTAGATAACTTTTTAGTAGGCACCCCAACATCGATATGATTCAATTCTCCAATAAAAGGTAAAGCAGAATCTTGCGTCAACCCAATCTTATTAAGCCCAATGGATAAAGTGTAGTTCGCCTTTACTGCATTATCTAAAAAAGGCTCTCCTTTATCAGGACATAATCCAGTAGGAACATCAATACTTACTACCTTGCCACATTTATTGTGAAATTTCTGATTAAACAATTTAATTAATTTATTATCAACTTTTCTTGTTTGATTATTGCCAAACACAGCATCAATCCAGAGTTCTTTCCCATTTGCATCAGGCGGCTCTACTAATTTTGTTACACCAATAGATGTAAGATAATTAATGTGGTCAATTGTTATTGTTTTTTTTATGGTAAATGGACACCATACCTTGACTAAATACCCTTTCAAGAAAAGCTCTCTAGCTATTACGGCACCATCCCCACCATTATGCCCAGGGCCTATTAAAACAGTTATTCCATGCTTTAGAAGAAATTTCCTTTTTAAGAGCCATCTACTAATTTGTATACCAGCTTTTTCCATCAATGCTTCTTCTGGCATTCCATCAGAAAACATTTCTTTCTCTAATATCAACATTTGCTTTGAATCAACAATTAAATGTTTAGAGTCAATTTTTGGCCATACAATTTCTTTCATAATTAGTACAAAGCAATTGAAGTACTGTTCAAAAATTTAAACTTCCATGTTAAAGACACAAAAGGATAAAAAATTAGAGAACTATTTTTCTACTAATAATAAAACTAAAAAGAAGAAAAATATTATTGTAGGTCTTTCTGGTGGCGTAGATAGTTCACTTTCAGCTGCTCTTCTTGTAGAAAGAGGCTGGAATGTTGAAGGACTAACTCTTTGGCTAATGAAAGGACAAGGCTCCTGTTGTTCTGAAGGATTAGTAGATGCTGCTGGCCTTTGTGAAGATTTAGGAATTAACCATAAAATAATAGATTCAAGAGAAATATTCGAAAGAGAGGTAATTAAAAAAACAACTGAAAGCTATGAGAAAGGATTCACTCCACTTCCATGTTCGATGTGCAACAAGAATGTGAAGTTTGAAGAGATGCTTAATTATGCAATAAACAAAAAAGACTTTACTCATATTGCGACCGGACATTACGCAAGGATTAAAAAATCATCTTATGCTGAAAAACTTGATTGCAAGAGCATTGTATTTAAGGACTTCCTTCTTCTCAGAGGTGCGGACGAGAACAAAGATCAAAGTTATTTTCTTTATTCTCTTTCACAAGAAGTACTTAGCAGATTAGAGTTTCCTCTTGGTGAAATGAAAAAAGAACAAACCAGAAAGGAAGCCCTGAGATTAGGCCTTAGAACTGCTCAAAAACCAGAAAGTCAAGATTTATGTTTAGTTGAGCATTATGGATCAATGCAGAAATTTATCGACAAACATATTGAACCCAAAGAAGGAAAAATTATGCATGTAAATGGTAAAGTCCTAGGAACTCACAATGGAATTCAGCACTTTACGGTAGGTCAAAGAAAAGGTTTGGGCATTGCTTGGCCGGAGCCATTATATGTAAAAAGTTTAGACAAGGGAAAAAACATAGTGTACGTAGCAGATAAAAGTGATCTATTTAATAGAGAAGCAATAATTAGTAAGGTTAACTGGGTTTCAATTGAAGAACCTAAACAAGAGATAGAAGTAGAAGCACAAATCAGATATAGAAGTCATCCAGTAAAAGGGACTTTAATTCCTTTGAAAAATTTAGATAATCCAACTAAAACATTTAAATTAATTTTTGAAGAAAGTCAAAGTTCGGTAACGCCCGGACAAGCTGCAGTTTTTTATAAAGGAGAAATTTTATTAGGTGGTGGATTAATTAATTTTCCAAAAGAAATTTAATCCCATCAAAAATATAAACAATAACAAAATAGGTTTATCTCCAAATTTTGTATAGAAAGTCTTTTCGGAGGAAAAATTAGGGAAAACTATTTCATTTTGCTCAACATTTAAATCTAAAAGCTGAATTATTTTTCCATCATCCTTAATTAAACCCGAAGGGCCGGTGTTTGATACGAGTAAATTATTTCTCTTATTTTCAATACTTCTTAATCTAGCCAAAGATAGGAATTGATTATAAAGCTTAGTTGGATAGGGATCTAAATTTGCTGTAGTTATTATTAGTTTTGCACCGCTATTAATAGCCTTTCTTATTTTCAATCCATCACTAATTTCATAACAGATAGCTACTGCTAATGGAGGTGTAAATTTAGGATCAAAAAATCTTGAATCAGAGCCTGGTTGAATTCCTCCTACTGCAGATAATCCTCTTGAAAAACTATTTAGAAATTTAGGTATTTTTTCACCTAACGGAACAAGTCTATTTTTATCTATAAAAGAGGTAAAAGATTTATCTCCAATTTGAAATCCGAGTAAAGAACTTCTTAACTCATTTTTTGAATTTCTGAAACCTCCTGCCAAAGTATTAACCTTAATGCCTTGAGATAAATAAAAATTATTAGATAGAGTTCCTTCAGGAGCAACAAGAAGTTTTGCTTTGTTGGATAAAGCATATTTTTGAGCGACAGATTGTTTTTCTTTAATAAATTCATCATCTATTTTTAATTTTTCTCTTGTTGGTATATTCGTTTGCCAAATAGCAACTGGATATTCATAATTTCTTTTTATTGGAGTGATTAAACCTCCAAATAAATGTAAGAAAATAATAACCAAAAGGCCTAAAAGAAATATTTTTTTAAAGTAAAGTTTTCTTATCCATCTACCGTGACTAAAAAAAATCCAAAATCCAATCAATAATTGAAATACACATAAACCACTTGCGCCAATCCATCTTGCCAAACCAGCAAGATAAATATCACCTGGGACAAGACTCTCTCCTAAACCTATCCAAAAAAAAGGTGTTTGAGAAAGTATCAATTCACCAATCCCCCAAGTTAAAGATAAAAAAAATACTTTTACTGTTAAAGGTAATATTTTCATTTTAAAAACATCCTCTTTCCAGAGAATCATTTCAACTAATAATCCCCATAAATAAACTAATAACCCACCCAAAAAAGCACAAAATAATAATATTGAAATAGTGATTATTAAACTTGCAAGCCATGAGAACCCAAGCCATGTCAATGGGTGAAGATCATATAACCATGAATGACTTATTAAAACAAAGAAAAACCCCCACCAAAAATTTGCTATTTTTCTCTCACTTCCCTTCCATAAAATAAATAAAGATATCGGCATAAAAATCAGCCAAAAGTGAGTTGCAACAGAAATACCTCCTAGAATTCCTCCTAAACAAGGGTAAAAATATTGTCTTAAACTTTTAATTTGAGTCGGGATTAACAATCTAAAATTACGAAATTAAATTTATAATCACCCATTTATTGTACCTTCATTCTGTAAACTTAGTTTTAGTAACTTTCAAAATTTAAGTGAAAGAAGTCTTTATTAGTTTTGCAGTTTTTGTTTTTTGTGTTTCATTAACTCTTTTCAGTCAATTTAATTCACCACAAGTTGTTAATGCTGCCGAATCAGAAACTCAGTCAATTCAAAAAACACCTGTTGCAAAATCATCAAATGTTTCAAATAATAATTTATTTGAACTAGACCCATCAGATCCAAATCCTATATTTTTCGCTATGGCAGAAGAAAAACCATCAGACAGCAACTCAAGGACTACAGAAAGTGGTCTAATTATTTCGGATATCGTAAATGGGGAAGGAGATGAAGCCATCACTGGTCAAACAGTTACTGTAAATTACACAGGAACTCTAGAAGACGGAACACAATTCGATACAAGTATCGGTAGAGCTCCATTCAGCTTTCCTTTAGGTGCCGGACGAGTAATAAAAGGTTGGGACGAAGGGGTCGCAGGTATGAAGGTTGGAGGGAAAAGAAAATTAACAATTCCTCCTGAACTTGGTTACGGATCAAGAGGAGCAGGCAATGTAATACCTCCTAATGCAACTTTGATATTTGAAGTTGAATTATTAAAAGTCAATTAAATTAAGTAAGAAAAATTTCTAAGACTTTTCAATTTAGTTATTCTCCAAGTAATATATGTACAACATTAAATATACGAAATGTTAAGTAAATTCATCAATTCTTTTTTAAATAGAAAATCCACAATGACAGTCCATGCACATTGCGACGGTCCTTGTGGTGTATATGACCCAGCATCTACAAGAGTTGCTGCTGAAGCAGTTTTATCAATGACTAAAAAACTTATTGCACTAGATGCTCCCTCAAGTACTAACTCTGAAGAGTGGGCTGCTTACAATAATACATTTTCTAGATATGTTGCAATTAAAGAAGAGCAAGCAAAAGAGACAAAAAAAGAAATTCTAATATTGTGGACAGACTATTTTAAACCTGTCCATTTGGAAACTTATCCAGACCTTCATGAAACTATTTGGAAGGCAGCTAAATTATGCAGTGCTTGCAAAGTTAATATTGATTTAGCTCAAGCTGAAGAATTAATGAGTTATGTAGAAAAGATTCATAATATTTTCTGGGCATCAAAAGGAAGATCAGATGCTTTTGTAAAAGCTAGTTAATTTAAATTATTTTCAAAAGTTTTTTTGATTTAATTTTATTTATCTTAGGTTTAAGAAAAACCGCTATTGTTAGTGGTGATTCTATGTTACCTTCGCTTGAAGAAGGGGATATTGTATTTTTTAAAGAATATAAAAAAAATAAATCAAGACTAAAAAATCGACAAATAGTTATTTTTAATCATCCACTTAAAAATAAAACACTTATAAAAAGGATAATTTCAGTGAATCAAAATAATATAGAGGTCCTTGGTGACAATATCGAATTTAGCGAAGATAGTAAAAAATTCGGACTAGTAAATAACGAAAAAATAATTGGTATTATCACCTCTAAATTAATGATTCCTAAATTATAAAAATTTCTTTAGTTCAAAAAAACAGAAGCACTTCTTTGAATCCAAAATAATCCCATAGAAATGGAAAGCCCTCCCGCTATAGCTATTAATCTTTTAATAAATTTTTGACTTGCTTTAAAGGTCGTAAAAGATATTAAACAAGTGAAAAGATTCATACTAATTAGTGAACCAATTAAATATGAAATCAAATATAAGCAAGCACTTGTTATAGGTAGTGCTAAAGCAGGAAGAACTGCAAGAAAATGTGAACCTCCAGCAATACCGTGTAGCAATCCTAAACCTGTTAAAGCATGGGAGTGCTTATTATTGTTTTTTTGTTCCTTAACATGAAAGTGAAAGTGACGATGGGCAATTCCATTCTCATGCTTATGAGAGTGCGAGTGGATTCTTAATTGAAAAGAACTTTTTATCGCAAATACTCCAACAATTAGAAGAGAAATTCCCACTAAGAATTCGGCAATATTAGAAAATTTGTTTAATGGCGTAATATCCTTAATAAAAATCGCTAAGAAAGCTAACAAGAGGATGCCAGAAGAGTGTCCTAGGCCCCATGAAAAACTATTTTCAAGAGCTTTTTTGGGATTATTAATAGCTGCTGGTGCCATTGCAATTAAATGATCTGCACCACTAACAACATGCACAAATCCAGCAACTATACCGGTTATTATTACGGCCTGCATATATATTCAGTACAACTCTGTTTATTCAATTTTATAGCACGATTTGAAGCCAAAATTAAATTGAGTTAAATAATTTCTTGAAAGATTTTTCAATATCACTTTCTCTCATGAAAGTTTCACCAATTAATACTCCCTTAATTCCAACAGATTTAAGGGATTCTAAATCTTCTGCAGAATGAATTCCTGATTCACTAATAGGAATAATATTTTGTTTTAAAAATATATCTGAATATATATTCATCAAATCCATTGAAGTTTTTAAATTTGTTTTAAAAGTCTTTAAGTCTCTATTATTTATTCCAATTAAATTGAAAGATTTCAACTTTAATATCCTTTCTAATTCATTCTCGTTGTGAACTTCAATAAGAACGCTCATCCTTAAATTATCAGCAATTTTTTTTAAATAAATTAAATCATCATCGCTTAAAATCGCCGCGATTAATAATATTGCATCAGCACCAGATAACCTTGCTTTATAAATTTGATAAGCAGAAATAATAAAATCCTTGCAGAGCAAAGGTAGATTAGTTGATTTCCTTACAGTTTCGAGTATTTCATAACTACCTTGAAAAAACCTTTTATCGGTTAGCACTGAAATACATGATGCCCCTAATCCTTCATAACAAGGAGCTATCTCTTCCGGATGAAAATCTTCTCTGATAACACCTTTACTAGGACTAGCTTTTTTAATCTCAGCAATCACCCCTGGTTTAATTTTCGACTCTAAGATACTTTTGTAGAAATCTTTAGGAGCAGGAAGATTACTAATCTTTTTTATAAGATCTTCTAGAGTAACTATTTTTTTAAAATTCTTTATTTCAATGTCCTTATGCCATACAATTTCTTCGAGAATATTTTTTGCTTGTGCTTCTCTATGAGGTACAGCATATTCTAAATTTTCTACCCTTACGGTTGGATTTGGAGGCCTACGTCTTATTTCCATTAATGATAAAAACTATTTTATTTGAGAAGCAGCTTGTTTATATGCGACCTCAACAACTTCACTAAGTGTAGGATGAGTATGTACTTCAGTAGATAATTCAATTACATCTTGGTTTCTTGAAATAGCGTTTGAGATTTCTTGAATTAAATCAGCTGCATGTAACCCAAAAATATGAGCACCTAAAACTTTCCCATTATCTTTATTAAAAATTAATTTGAGCATCCCATCACTCTCCAATTCAGCCAATGCTTTTGAATTAGCCTTAAAGAAACTTTTGACAACTCCCAAAGTAAAATTTTCTTTTGCCGATATTTCTTTAGCTTCAGCTTCAGAGAGACCAACTGAACTAATCTCAGGATGAGTAAATGTTGCAGCAGGGATACTTTTATAGTTAATTTCGACGTTACCGCCGCAAATATTATCAACTGCTATAGTGCCTTGCGCTGCCGCTGTATGAGCAAGCATTAGTTTGCCAGTTACATCTCCAACAGCCCAAATGTTAGGTATTATTTCCTTACCATTTTTAACCCGCATTTGATCATCTATAGGAATGAAACCTTTTACTGTTTCGATCCCTAAAGACTCAAGATTTAGATTATTACTATTTGGACTTCTGCCAGTTGCCACTAGTACAGCGTCAACTTCTAAAGTTTCTAAAACTTCTTTAGATTTTGCATCTGTCAGTTCTATTTTCACAGGACATCCAGGTGTTATTTTTGTCGCAAAGACATTTGATTTTGTATCTATATCTCTTGATTGAATAAGGTTCTTCTTCGCAATTTTTGTAATATCTGGATCAAATGTAGGCATTATATTTTCCAGAGCCTCAATCATAGTCACTTCACAACCTAGGGCAGTGTAAACATCCGCAAACTCCAATCCTATATATCCGCTTCCAATAATAGCTATCCATCTTGGGAGCCATTCAAGTTTAACGGCATCATCACTAGTAAATACAGTTCTATTATCCAAAGTTATTCCACGAGGCACAAAAGGAGAAGAACCAGTTGCTATAACAATATTTTTACAAGTAAAGATTCTATCAACTCCGTTTTTATCTCTTACACCCACTTTTTGATTCCCTTCAAGTCTTCCAATACCCAAAATAATTTCAACCCCACTCCTTTTAAGAGTTTTTGTTAAATTTTCTCTAACATTTAAAACTAAATTATTTGCATGATCTGCAATTTTTGATCTCTCAAACCTTACTGGAGAAGCATGAATACCAAATTTGGCTAAATGTTCATAATCAGCTATTTCTCTGACTTTTCCACTTGCAGCCAAAAGAGCTTTAGAGGGAACACAACCCTTGTTAACACAAGTGCCTCCCATATCAGAAGATTCTACTATTGCGACTTTCAGTCCCTTACCAGCAGCATGTTTGGCGGCATCAAAACCTCCATATCCTGCTCCTATAACGATTAAATCAAAATCAAAACTTGAATCAGTCACTTTTTATCTACGTTTAGAGGTGTATGCGACTCTTTTTCGTTCTAGTAATAACGGAACTGCAACGCAAGCCACATTCAATGATTCTACAAGCTTACTATGCGGAATTGTAATTGTTTCACTAAATGCTTCTTGAATTTTGTCATGAATACCTTGCCCCTCATTACCCAAAATCAAGACAGTAGACTTAGACCAATCAATTTCCCAGTAGGGTTTTGAAGGTTTTTTTGAACTTTTATTATGGCTACTAGTAGAAAAAACCTTAAATCCTACATTTGATAATTCAGATACAGACTTTAATAAAGAATTTATTGTTTTTTCCTCAGTACCCTCAAATCTTTTAAATGGGAGGTGAAAAACTGCGCCAGAAGATGCCCTTAATACCTTTTGGCCTAATGGGTGCGCACCTCCAGCTAAAAAAATTGCATCAACACCAGCAGCTAGAGCAGTTCTAAAAAGATTGCCCATATTCCCAGGGTCTTGAATTCTATCGAGAACAAGAACAAAATCATCATTACTATTAAAGTGATAATTAGGTATTGATGAAATCTCTACTAAAGCTGCTATCCCATCTGGATTAATTGTTGAAATCGCAGATGCCAAAACTTCCTCTGAGACAATATTTATTAATGACTGTTGAAATTTTTTGCTTAGATTTTGATTCTTTCTTAGCCATTTTTCGGTAACTAAAATTTTTGAGGGATTTTTCCCAGACTTCAACAATTCTTTAATGAGATGAGTGCCCTCTATGCAAAAAAAGTCTTGATCTTGTGGAGATGATCCTCTTTTGAATGATCTAAATCTTTTAACTAGATTATTGTTTTTACTAGTTATTTTTAAAAAAGTATTTTCTATGAGGAAATTGAAAATTTTGTTATCAAATATATTCTAATTGTATTAATGTTTTGATCAATTATTTATTGAATTTTTATTTCCTAAGAAATTAAAAAAAATACCTTTTCACTTTTAATTAATATTTAAGACGTTACATGGGGTAGACTTACAAGTTATCGTTTGTCATGATGAATCTAATAAATTAAGCCTTAATGATTTGCGTAAGCAAAAAGAAGTCATATCTTAAATATCAAAATTTAAAGATTTTTGGCCAAGGTAACTTACATGGAAAAGTTGAAATAAGTGGCGCTAAGAATTCTGCCTTAGTTTTATTAGCCTCATCACTGCTAACTAATGAAAGAATAATTCTTGAGAATGTTCCTCGTCTAACTGATATTGAAAAAATGGGGAATATCCTAAAGAGTTTAGGTGTTAAATTAATACAAAAAAACAATCGATTAGAGATAGATCCTAAAAATATTTCTATTAAAGAACTTCCATATGAACTTGTTAATGGATTAAGAGCTAGTTTCTTTTGTATAGGTGCATTATTAAGTAAATATGGAGAGGCTAAAGTCCCCTTACCTGGAGGTTGCAATATTGGTTCAAGGCCCATAGATGAGCACATAAATGGACTTCAAGCCTTAGGAGCGGAAATTATTATTGAAGAAGGAATTGTCAAAGCAAGAATAAAGGACGAGACTAATAAACTACATGGTTCACATATCAAATTAAAGTGCCCAAGCGTAGGAGCAACTGAAACTTTAATAATGGCAGCATCATTAGCGGAAGGAAGAACCACGATTGAGAATGCTGCAAGAGAACCTGAAATTCAGGATTTATGCCAAATGCTAAATAAAATGGGTGCAAAAATTTACGACTCGGGCAAAGAAAAAATAATTATTGATGGTGTTAATAATCTGTGTGGTTGTACTCATAAAGTAATTCCGGATCGAATAGAAGCTGGCACTTTTTTAATAGCTGCTGCAGCGACTTCCTCTTCGATAACAGTTTCTCCTGTAATTCCTAATCATCTTGAAGCTGTCACGAATAAGCTTCAAGAAAGTGGAAGTAAAATTACGATTAAAGGTAATTCAATTACAATCAAGGGTAAAGAGATTAAAGGGGTAGATATTGAAACAGCTCCTTTCCCAGGATTTCCAACTGATTTGCAAGCACCATTTACAACTTTAATGTCAATCGCAAATGGCGAATCAAAGATAACTGAAACAATTTTCGAAAACAGAATGAACCATGTTCATTTACTCAATAAAATGGGGGCAAATATAAAATTAAATGAAAATATAGCCCATATCAAAGGTGTTAAAAAAATTAAGGGAATGGATCTAGTTGGATCTGATTTGAGGACTTCAGCCGCATTAATAATTGCTGGGATTATAGCTGAAGGCACTAGTAAAATCTATGGTTTAGAACACTTGGATAGAGGGTATGAAAATTTTGAATCAAAACTAAAAATATTGGGTATAAAAATAAATAGAGAGTTTAACAAAAAAGCCTTGAAGAATAAGGAGTTTAAAATGAATTCAGATCCTGCAGATATTCCTAGATATAAAGCCGCCTAAGTTGCAAAAAAGTTTGGGAAATTAATAAATTAATTAAACGTAAGCAATATTAATAAGTGAAATACAACCTAAAAATATAAGAAATAATACTAAGAAACGACTAGACCAAATTTTATTTAAACCACTAATCTTGAAATCATTCATGCCCAAGTTCCATTATTAGAACCAAATGCTGTCAATATAGTGACTGCAATGAAAAGGTAGGGAACGAATTGTAAAGATAAATTTTTTACTTTAATTTTAGTCATTTAATTTTTTTCTTTTAATATAACATAATATTACTGATTATGAAGCTGACTTCTTAAAAATAGGTTCTTTTTTGATTTTTTGCTACATAGTTGCATCACAAATGTTGAATAATGCATTTTTATCTTATTTATTATCAGCAAATTCAATAAATATAATTCTATGTTTTTTTTCGGAAAAATTAACTATTAACAAACGTTATCTTGATCACTGTTCCTTGATCAAAACAATAGTCAATAAAATGATTTTTGTTATAATAGAAAGGTTAATTTTTTCAAAAGCCTTGGGAGCGTGGTGGAATTGGTAGACGCACCGCACTCAAAATGCGGCACCTTCGGGTATGTCGGTTCAAGTCCGACCGCTCCCACTTTGATGAATACCTATAGTCGATTCGATATATCTTTCAAAGAAGGAAAAGGTTGTTGGCTATGGGACAAAACGGGTAAAAAGTATCTTGATGCAGTTGCTGGTATAGCAACTTGTAGTCTTGGACATAGCGATAGAGTTTTAAGAAGAAGGCTATCAACTCAACTAAAAAAGATTCAGCACATTTCCAATCTCTACAACATTGAAGAACAAGAACAATTAAGCAGAACTTTAACAAATATGAGTTGTGCCGAAAGAGTCTTCTTCTGCAACAGTGGTGCGGAAGCAAATGAATCAGCAATTAAATTAATTAAAAAATATGGGAATACAACAAATAAAGGTAAAGAATCAATTATTCTCGCAGCAGAATCCAGCTTTCATGGAAGGACGCTGGCAGCCTTGAGTGCTACTGGACAGCCCAAATATCAAAAAGGTTTCGAACCAATGATTCAAGGGTTCAAATTTTTTAAATTTAACAATTTTGATTCGGTAAAAAAATTATTTGAAGAGTGTGAAAATAATGATCAAAAAATCTCCGGCGTTTTAGTTGAACCAATACAAGGAGAAGGTGGCGTAATTCCTGGAAGTAAAATATTTTTTAAAAGCCTGCGAGATATATGTGATAAATATCATTCTCTTCTCATTTTAGATGAGGTCCAAAGTGGAGTAGGTCGAACTGGAAAAATGTGGGGTTATGAGAATTTAGAAATTGAACCTGATGGATTCACCCTTGCTAAAGGATTAGGCGGAGGTCATGCAATTGGAGCATTATTGGTAAAAGAAAAAGCCAACATTTTTTCTCCAGGAGATCATGCAAGCACTTTTGGAGGAAACCCTTTCGCCTGTAAAGCTGCCCTAACTGTATTAGAAGAAATAAATAGAAGAAATCTTATCAATAATGTTTATCTAAGAGGGGAACAATTAAGTGCTGGGTTTGAAGAATTGTCAAAAAAATTTCCAAATATTATTAGCGGGAAAAGAGGTTTAGGTTTAATACAAGGTCTGGTGATCAATGATGATTATGCTGATGCAAAAAAAATTACATTAAAAGCTTTTGATAAAGGATTACTGGTAGTTCCTGCAGGAGGAAACGTTGTAAGGATTGTCCCACCATTAGTTATATCGCAAAGAGAAATTAATATTCTTTTGGATAAGCTAAATTCAATTTTTGAAGAGTTATAGCAATTTAAATTTTGAAAAATACAAATTTAAAAATTCTTGAATTATTATCACCTAAATATGAAAGGGATAATATCAAGTTAGGTTTACCAAGAATTAAAAAAGCACTTCAAGAAATTGGTAATCCTTGCAAGAATATCCCTGCGATACAAATTATTGGTACAAATGGGAAAGGATCAATAGCGGCATATTTAGAAAGTATACTTTTTGAAGCTAAAAAGAATTTTGGTGTAACGACATCTCCTCATCTTTTTGACGTATGCGAGAGGATTAGAGTTAATAAAAAAAATATTAACAAAGCTGATTTTGAAAAAATCTATAGATTAATAGAAAAAAATCTTTCAACATTTGAATTAACTCCTTTTGAAAAAATCATTTGCTGCGCACTAAATTTTTTTGACAATGAAAAAGTTGAATTGCTCATTCTTGAAGCTGGCTTAGGGGGACGATTAGACGCGACAACAGCCCATAAATCTAGACCAATAATTGCTATTGGGAATATTGGCTTAGACCATAAAGAATTTCTTGGAGATACGATTGAAAAAATTGCTAAAGAAAAATTAGCAGTTATTGAACAAAACTCGATAGTCATCTCATCCAACCAAAATAGTCAAGTTAAAAATTTAATAACCAAAAAAATTAAAGAGGTTGGAGCAGAAATTATCTGGAAAGATTCAATTTCAAACAGCTATGAGCTTGGATTAAAAGGAATTTTCCAAAAGCAAAATGCTTCAGTAGCTGTTGGAGCAATTGAAGCGCTGAATAATTTGGGATTTAACATTAAAGAAAAACACATATCTGAAGGTCTTAAAAATACTGCTTGGAAAGGAAGGCTAGAAATAATAAATTATTTCAAAAAAGAAATTCTGGTAGATTGTGCGCATAATTATCCTGCTGCAAAAGCACTCTCTAATGAGCGAAGAAATTGGGAGAATGAAGATAAAGGAATTTATTGGATTTTAGGTGTCCAAAGACAAAAAGATATTTACGCAATATTAAAAACACTGCTAAAGAAAAATGATCACTTATTACTTGTTCCAGTTCCAAACCAACCTAGTTGGCAATTAAACGAGCTCTCTCAGATTAAAGAAATTGACTTTCAAAAAATAATTGAATTTAAAAGATTTGAACTTGCCATTGAGTATTTATTTTCCCTAGAACAGTGGCCACCTAATCATCCTGTTCTAACAGGTTCTATTTTTTTAGTTGCTGAATTTATTAAATTTGCAAATAAACAGAAATGTTAAATATTAAATTGTTCCTTTACTTCCCAACCTTCCAATTTTCCTGGATTTAATAGCCCTTTAGGATCAAATTTTAATTTCGCTTTTACTTGATCTGCGTCCACCACTCCTAGGCCTCCGCCTTCGACAGTTAAAACATGGGGATTAAAAATAAACGCACCAAGTTTCTTACAATCTTCCGTTATTTCATTTAATTCATCTATCCCATTCCACTTTAATACAGGCAAAGCTGCTAATCGCGGTGATCCTTGTTGAGAAACTGCCTCTAAATGCCAAAGAACTTTTTTACCCCATTTTTTTCTCAAAAAATTAATCAATTCTAATTCATTATTAAGTGGCAAAAGCATCTGTAAATACGTCCAATTTTTATCCCTAGACCTCATATGAAGAGTTGTATGATTCCATACGACTTCAGAAATTCCATTGACGAGTTTTTCTTCTTCCCCAAGAAGGGTAGATTCAACTTTGAATTTTTTACAAATTAGCTCGATGGTTTTTGTTCCTCCAAGAGTAGATTGAATTAATATCTTGTGACTTCTAGAATTACTTTTAAACCATTTTGGCATTTGATCTACAATTTCTTCTTCAAGAATTGCTCCTAGTTTCAGATCAATTGCTGCGCTCGTAAGAGTTTTTAATATTTCTATTGTTTTTTCAAATTCAATACAGTCAATAACTATTGAATACCACTTACGTTTGATATCAGTAGCAAGTAATAAAGAAGTAATTATTCCATTAGTCCCATAAGCATGATTTAGAGGTTCGGATTCTTCAGCATCAAATTTTAATAATGCAGGTTTTTCATTCATCGTCACTGCCTCTAAACCAATAAGATTTCCTGGATCTCTTAAGAATCCCCACCTAATGGAGCCAATACCTCCTGATCCACCTGCAATAAAACCCCCAATTGTTGCAGTTTTCCAAGTACTAGGAAATAACCTCAATTCCCTCCCATATTTCTCTAATTGTCTATTCAAATCTCCCATAACACAGCCAGACTGTACTTTTACAAAACCTGTATCTGGATCAAATTCTTCTAACTTATTAAAGTGACTCATCTGCATTACCACTCCTTTAAACAATGGGACGGCTTGTCCATAATTACCTGTACCTGAACCCCTTAAAGTAAGTGGGATAGAATATTTCCAACAAATTTCTGCTACTTCCTTTACCGCTTTGTGATCACAAGGTCTTACCACCAAATCAGCAATACATTCGTCTAATTTTTCAGTAAGGATAGGAGAGTAGTTATAAAAATCTTTTGAAAGTCTTTTTATGTCAGATTGGCTTTCAATAATCTCTAAGTTTTTGACTTCTCTAAATTTGTCTATAAATTTAAAACTATTTGATGTCATTAATAAAATTTTTATTGTTTTGTATATAAATTAGCCGATTAGCAATATAACTCGCCTTTTATAAACACTTTTCTCTTTAAGGTACTCGAAAAAACATCTGCCCATCTTTGTGCATCTAAAATTACAAAGTCGGCAGGGCAACCCTTTTTAATTAAACCATCCCATTTTAAGTTTAATAATCTGCTTGGAGCTAAAAAAACAGAAGATAGAGTCATTCTCTCCCACGGATTTAGTTGAAGCATAGGTATCGAGCAAGACAACATATAAAAAGGATCAAAATTACCAAATGGGTACCAGGGATCTTGAACGTTATCACTACCTAGAGATACATCCACGTGTGCTTTTTGTAATTGCTTTATTGGCGCAACTGGTCTTTTTAATGAGGTAGTTTTATTACTTCGATTAAGCAGCCAAAAATTTGTTAGAGGTAAAGCAATAACTTTAATATTTTTTTTAGCCATTTTTTCTCCTAAATTTAAAATCTCTCTATGACTTAGAGAAATAAGACTACTCAAATGACTACAAGTAATTGGAATACTATTAATCTTTAAATTTTCGATTGTCTCCAATAAAACTTTTATTCCTGCTCCAGGCTCAATGATCGATTCATCTATATGCAAATCTATTTCTAATTTATATTTACTCGCGAGAAGAAGCATCTTTGCGAGAAATCTGCTTGTATCTTTTTTATTGAAAGGGGGAACAATAACACCTCCTAAAATTCCTCCATAAGAGGAAAATATTTTTGCCAACTCTTCTCCATTAGAAGTATCCCAAAATTCCAATGGGGCTAGAGCAACGAATTGTAAAGTCAACTCAGATGAAAATTTTTTTTGTAATTTGAAAAGTTCAATCCAAATATTAATTGATTGACTTTTGTATGTATCAATATGACTTCTAATCGCTCTGTATCCATTTTTTATAGCAAGTTTTAATGATTTCTCAACTCTCTCAAGAACCTTATCTGTAGTTCTAGCTTTATGTTCTTCGAGGTTTATTGATAATGCTCCTCCATAGTTTGATTCCAGATTAGGAAAATCTGCCCATGTAAAAGATTTATCAAAATGTGAATGCGTCTCAACAAATCTTGGGAATAGAATATTTTTTGGTTTGTTATCTTTATTTTTTAAAGGCTTTAATTCTGAAACAAAACCATTCTCCCAAATGATAGAAACTGAACAAAATTCCTCCACATCAATATTGAGGTTATCAAAATCTTCTATTAAACAAAGGCTTCTGGGAATAAGAACCTCAGCGGTGCCGGAATTACTCAAATTTTTTAATTTTCTTCTATTTTAAATCATAAGAAAACTTTACTGAATAATAAAATAATTCAAATTTCGATAAATGATAAAAATAACTATGAAAAATTACCTTGAGTTGTTAAATTTATAAATGTGAGGCGGGCGTCGCCAAGTGGTTAAGGCAGCGGCTTGTGGCGCCGCTATTCGGGGGTTCGAATCCCCTCGCTCGCCCTCAAAAAAATTGCAGCAAAATTATTTAACTTGTAATTTTGAATTAAAGAATCATAAAAAATTCCTAGCAAAGTGCTAACAAAACCAGACGCAAAAAAATTTGAAAAGAATTCAACTACTGGCAGTTATTGGATAACTACATTTGGATGCCAAATGAACAAGGCTGATTCTGAGAGAATGGCTGGGACATTAGAGAAAATGGGATATACCAGAGCAGATAATGAATTAAATGCCGATTTGGTGTTATACAATACATGCACTATCAGAGATAATGCGGAGCAAAAAGTTTATAGCTTTCTAGGAAGACAAGCAAAAAGAAAGCACAAAACACCTAGCCTAAAACTTGTTGTTACAGGTTGCCTTGCTCAGCAGGAGGGGGAGTCCTTACTAAGAAGAGTCCCAGAACTCGATCTAGTAATGGGGCCTCAACACGTAAACAACCTTGAGAATCTTCTGGGGAAAGTTGATTTAGGAAATCAAGTGGCTGCCACAGAAGAAATCTTCATTTCTGAAGACATAACAAGTGCCAGAAGAGAAAGCTCTATTTGTGGCTGGGTTAATATCATTTATGGATGTAATGAAAGATGTTCATATTGTGTAGTTCCCTCTGTCAGAGGGAAAGAGCAATCAAGATATCCAAATGCGATAAAAAATGAGATACAAAAATTAGCTGATGATAATTTTAAAGAAATTACTCTTTTGGGTCAGAATATTGATGCTTATGGTAGAGATCTGCCAGGAACTACAAAAGAGGGTAGAAAAGAAAATACTTTAACAGATCTTTTATATTATATTCATGATGTTAATGGGATTAATCGAATAAGATTTGCTACTAGTCATCCAAGATATTTTTCAAAAAGATTGATTCAAGCTTGTTATGAACTTGATAAAGTCTGTGAACATTTCCATATTCCCTTCCAAAGTGGAAATGATGAAATCTTAAAACAAATGTCAAGAGGATATACTATCAAAAAGTATAAAAATATTATCGAGAATATAAGATCATTGATGCCAGATGCATCAATCACAGCTGACGCAATAGTTGCTTTCCCAGGAGAAACCGAACAACAATATCAAGATACATTAAAGCTAATATCAGATATTGGCTTTGATCAAGTAAATACAGCAGCATACTCTCCAAGGCCAAATACGCCTGCAGCAGTTTGGACTAATCAACTTCCTGAAGAATTAAAAAAAGCTAGATTGAATGAAATTAATGCTTTGGTCGAGAAAACTGCTAGGAGTAGAAATCAAAGATACATGAATAATATTGAAAGTGTTTTAATTGAGGGTTTAAATCCAAAAAATTCTTCACAAATCATGGGTAGAACTAGGACTAATAGATTAACTTTCGTAGAGATTCCCAAAAACATTAAATTTAATTTTGCATTGGGAGATGAGATAGATGTCAGAATAAATGAAGCAAGACCTTTTTCTTTAACAGGCGAACTTTGCTTATAACTTTTACTAAATGATCAGGAAACATAAAAAATGTGTAGGATTAATATTTGGTGGGGATTCTAATGAACATGAAGTATCGATATCCTCTGCAAAAACAGTTTTTCAAGCCTTTAATTCAAAAATAAACAAACAACGCTTTACTGTTAGAGCCTTTTATATAAATAAATATGGAGTTTGGTTTGATAGTGATCTCTCAGAGAAGATCCTAATTGATGAAATTGAAAACAATACAACAATAAAACAAGAAATTTTTAATCAAGAAAAAATTAACTTCCTAGAAGGAATTAATTTTCAAAATGTTGATGTTTGGTTCCCCCTTCTGCATGGATTTAATGGTGAAGACGGATCAATTCATGGCTTACTGAAATTTACTAAGAAACCTTTAGTCGGATGTGGAATTATAGGCTCTGCTCTAGGAATGGATAAAATAATGATGAAAACAATTTTCTCAGATCTTAAACTTCCACAAGTTAATTATCTAGTTTTTCAAAATAAAGATCTCAGTGATAAAGAAGTAAAAAATAAGTTGATTGATGAGATTTTAAAAAAATTTAATTTTCCTGTTTTTGTTAAACCATCTAACTCTGGATCATCTCTTGGTATTTCTAAAGTCACAAATGAATGTGAAATATTTGAAGCATTAGAAAAGGCTAGGATAATAGATCAAAGAATTTTAATAGAGGAAGGTTTAGAGGTAAGAGAGATTGAATGCGGAATAATTGGAAATGCAAAACTCTTAACCTCTGAGATAGGCGAAGTAAATTACGAAAGTGATTGGTATGATTACGATTCAAAATACAACTTAAATAATCAGATAACTATCCCAGCTGAAATAGATTCTAAAATCACCAAAGAAATTAAAAAAATTGCAGTTCGAAGTTGTAGAGCACTTAATATTTTTGGTTTTGCAAGAATAGATTTCTTTTTAGAAAAATCGTCTAATAAAATCTTGTTAAATGAAATAAATACAATTCCTGGTTTCACAAAAAAAAGTATGTTTCCAATGCTTTGGAAAGCTTCAGGTTTAAATATTGAAGAACTTGTGGCTAAACTAGTAGATATATCTCTAGATTTATAATTCAAATCAAATGTTGCATGGACTTCTTTGGTTGCCATTACTATTTATCTTCGTTTTATTAACTGCTCTGGGATGGTTAGAAAGAAGAAGGCAAAATCTTTTTAGGAGCTGGGCGAATGGTTCTGAACTTTGTAAGTTAGATAGTTCAGGTGCAGCGTCCTTAAAAGATGGGGAATTAAGATGGAGCGCATTTGAAGCTGGTACATTTGAAGAAAAAGATAGTTTCATAATCAAGAAACTAGAATTAGTTGAATTAATGGCCCTAACTTCAGGAGAAGCTCCTCTAACAAATGAATCTCAAGGAAAGTGCAGGTTGAGATTAGTAGGTGATGGGAAAGAGATGGATGTACCATTTTCAGATGCAGAACAGGCGAGAAAATGGATGGACCAATTAATGGAAAAGGCTCGATGTGATTTGTGAAAAACCAAAAAGAAATTCACCCTAGAAGCTTTTTATTTCTAATTTTATTTCTATTTTCGACAAGCTTAATAAGTTTAAAAACCCTAAAAAAGGTTAATATTCAGGACATTAGAATTTCTGGGAGTGAATTATTCTCGAAGAGTGACCTGGTAAAAAATTCATCTTTAAAATTTCCAATCCGATTAATTTTTATTAAAACTAATTTTTTAGAAAAAGAGTTAAAACAAAATTTATCGCTAAAGAATGTTTCAGTGCGTAGAGAAATATTGCCTTTTGGTTTGAAAGTTCATATGAAAACAAGAATTCCAATAGCATACGGAGAAAGAATATTTAATGACGAAAAAATCTCAGGTTTTATTGATAAAGATGGAATTTTTATCAACAAACAAAATGCAGAAGATATATATTTGAGCAAATTAACTATACAAGTTTTTGGTTGGAAAGAAAAATTCAAAAAAATATTATCTGAAATTTTAATTGCCCAAGAGAATTATGAATTTGATATAGTTAAAATAACTTTTTCAACCAATGGGTTTCTAACAGTTGAGGAAAAGGATTTAAAAACAATATTCTTAGGATTCAACCCAAATTTAATCACCTATCAATTACAAATAATAAATAACCTAAAAAATGAATTTAAGAAAAATAATTTTTCTACGAAAATAGATAATATTGATCTTACTAATCCAAATAAACCAAAAATAAAAGTGTTCAAACCCTAATATTTGAAAATTGATATTAAATATTTTTTTTTAATTATTGTAGTGTTGATGTGGGTTTAGCATTTAAAACAAAATATTTAATAATTAAATATTTTAAGGATTTTCCTCAACAAACTCCTACAGATGAGCTTAGTAAGTTCATAATGCACCCAATACTAGTATTAGATCCCTATTTAAGAGATGAGCTTCGGTAACAATCCAAACTTTGATCAATCGAGAGAAATTCTTCCAAGCCAAAACGCCAAAATAGAAGTTATTGGTGTGGGCGGAGGTGGAAGTAACGCTGTAAACAGGATGATTGATAGTGATCTTGAAGGCGTGTCATTCAGAGTTCTTAATACTGATGCGCAAGCCTTACTGCAGTCCTCTGCTGAGCGAAGGGTCCAGTTAGGTCAGAATTTAACAAGAGGGCTTGGAGCGGGAGGAAATCCAAGTATAGGTCAAAAGGCTGCAGAAGAATCTAGAGATGAGCTTCAACAATCACTAGAGGGATCCGACTTGGTTTTCATAGCAGCAGGAATGGGTGGAGGTACTGGCACAGGAGCAGCTCCAGTTGTTGCTGAAGTAGCAAAGCAAAGCGGTGCATTAACAATTGGAATAGTAACTAAACCTTTTTCTTTCGAAGGGAAAAGGAGAATGCGTCAAGCAGAAGAAGGAATTGCAAGGTTAGCAGAAAATGTTGATACTCTTATTGTCATACCAAATGATCGGTTAAAAGAAGTTTCATCTGGTGCCTCTATTCAAGAGGCGTTTAGGAATGCAGATGATGTTTTAAGAATGGGGGTTCAAGGGATAAGTGAAGTAATTACACGCCCAGGCGAGGTAAATCTTGACTTTGCGGATGTGAGATCAGTCATGACTGAAGCCGGTACAGCTCTTCTTGGTGTGGGTATTGGATCTGGTCGATCTAGAGCGATAGAAGCTGCTCAAGCGGCCATCAATAGTCCATTACTAGAAGCAGGAAGAATTGATGGGGCAAAAGGTTGCCTTGTAAATATTACTGGAGGGAGAGATTTGACTCTTGACGATGTCAACTCAGTTGGAGAAGTTATTAGTGATGTCGTAGATCAGGATGCGAATATAATAGTTGGTCAAGCAGTAAACGAAGATATGGAAGGAGAGATACAAGTTACCGTCATTGCAACTGGTTTTGATACAAACCAACCATTGAAGCAACAAAGAATTAGAAACAGATTATCTAATCAATCTTTTTATAATGATTCCAATAATAAAGACTTAGGAGCAAATATTCCAGAATTTTTGAAGTTAATGCAGAATAAGAAAGATATAGACTAACTATTAGTTAAAATAGAGTGACTCGGTTATCTCGCCTGCCTCAAGCATCCCTTGTGGCTGCTACCTTCCGGTCCTGACCAGGTTTAGGCGTTAAAACCGCGAAAGGCCGAGTCATAACAATAATAGCAATTCTTGATTAAAAAAGATACATAAATTTCTTATGTTACCTTCAGACCTCGTTAAGTATAAAGAAAAATCTCAAAAAATTATTGCACTAACTGCATGGGACTCAATATCAGGATCCATTGCAGAACAAGCTAATCCTGATCTCGTGCTAGTAGGAGATTCCTTAGCAATGGTCTGTTTAGGATACAAATCTACATTGCCATTAACTTTAGAAAACATAATTTATCACACTAATGCTGTTTCGAGAGGGTTTAAAAAGAAAATCGAAGATCAACCTTTGGTCGTTTCCGACATGCCTTTTCTGACTTACCAATGTGGAGAGGATAAAGCTGTGGAGTATGCAGGGAAAATTATTCAAAGCACTTATGCAAAAGCTGTAAAGGTAGAAGGGGCTGAACCAGAAATACAAACAGTTATTTCTAGATTAATAAGAATGGGAATCCCTGTTATGGGTCATATAGGCCTTACGCCACAAAGCTATTTAAATCTAGGTTTAAAGAAACAAGGAGAAAGCTTAGAAAGCCAAGAAAAAATCAAGAAAGAAGCTTCAATTCTTGAAAAATTAGGATGTTTTTCAATAGTTCTTGAACATATTCCTGAATTGCTAGCTAAAGAAATACAAAATAACTTAAACATTCCCATAATAGGCATCGGTGCAGGTAATTATTGTGATGGACAAGTAAGAGTTACTGCAGATTTGTTAGGCCTTAATGATGATCAACCACCATTTTGCCAACCGATTATTCAAGGAAAGAAATTATTTGAGGATAAATTAAAAGAATGGGTAGACTCTGAAAGACTTAACTAATCACCTACATTTTGTGGCAAGTAGCAATTAGCCGAAAAGCTAGTATTAGCAAAAGTTTTTAAGTAGGAAGAAACAAAAAAAGCTTATTAAATTCATTCTCAAATTAAAACTTATAAAAAACCCTTTTACCAGGTATTTCCATCTTCACATCCTTCTTTAGTTGAATCGCCACAAGTTTTAATAACTTCGCCAGTCTTTGGATTTAAATCTACTTCAAACCAAGTATCTCTACCATCTAAAGGTAGAGCTTTAGCTTTGAAACAACTATATTGATCTATTGCTTGAATTTCGTATCCTATAAATTCATTTTCATCTAAAAAGGTCTCAATACTATTCCAAGTTAAGTCTGCTTTGTTTTTAGTCTTTCTATCCACACATTCTCTAGTAACAGTGAGTAAACCATTTTTTACTGAAGAAGCTCTTGCCATTGACTGAACTTTCGGAAAGTTAGGAATTGCAACAAGGGAAAGTACAACAAAGCACAAGATAAATGGACTCAAGGCATACAAGATAATTAATAAACATCCATCGATTAAATAATCGTTTGATTTATTTTTTGGATGATTATTATTTTCAATCATTGCTTCTTATAAAAAAGAGGATTGCTATACCATCTAATTTAGATCAACTATCAAATTATTTCTTTGAAGAGATTTGCTTTACCTTTTGTTAAAGAAGTTTCTGAAGGGATTTTTTTATCATCTAAGATCAGAGCAAAGCAAGTGATACCAATGGTCTTAGCTATGACAAAAAGGATATGATTAATCTTAATTAATCTCATCCCACCACTTAAACATGGAAATAAGAATTTGATTGCTTAGCTCCATTCCTTTAGGCTCAGATAAAAAGAATCTATTACCCTTTCTAACTAATAATCCACGTTCAAAAAATATTTCCCATGCTTGAAGCAATTTACTAAAGTTACTTTGAAATTTTTTGTTTTCCCAGTTTTGTTCTTTAAACACCTCATAGATATCTAAACCCTCTCTAAGTCTCAATCCCAACATTATTTTCTCATCAAGTTCTTTATAGACAAAATCCTTATTAATTAGGGATGAATCTAAATTAAGTTCGTATTGTCTAATTACCCAATCTTTATATTCTTTACTAACTCTTGGTCTAGTTAACTTTTCCCCCCAAGGTGAACTAGTGGAACCTTGACCAAAACTCCACCAGCCTGAACCACTCCAATAAACTCTATTATGTCTCGATTGATGCCGCGGGAGGCAATAGTTTGAGATTTCATATCTTGAATACCCTGAGTTTTTTAAAATTAAATGAGTTGATTCACTATTTCTAAAAGCTTCTTCATCACTTGGAAGTTTTAATTTTCCTAAATTAAGTAATTTTTTAAAAACAGTACCATTTTCAATATTTAAATCATAAATAGATATATGTGGGGGTGAAAATGTCATGGTTTTTTTTAAGTCATCTTGCCATTCTTTATATCCACTAAGTGGCAAGTTTTGAATTAAATCTAAGCTCCAGCTTTTTATTGACCCAGAATCATATTCTCTTTTCAACCATAAACAAGATTTTTCAGCATCTTCTCTCAAATGTCGCCTTCCCGACTTTTGAAGTATCTGATTATTAAAACTTTGTACTCCAAGACTAAATCTATTTATCCCAGCATTTATGAATCCATAAAGATCATCTTGACTAAAACTAGCTGGGTCAACCTCCATAGTAATTTCAGCACCATAGTCAATTCCATAATGTTCTTTAAAAATATCAATTAATTCTTTTATTTGTTTAGGATCCAAAATTGATGGTGTGCCACCTCCTACATAAATTGTCGAAAGAGGTGATTTATGCTTGATTGACAATATTTCTTTGTATAAAAAGTGCAAATATTCTTTAACAGTTTTGCTTCCATAACCTTGTACAGTTTCAACTTTGTTTCCTATTGGAATAACAGCAAAATCACAATAAAAACACCTTCTATGGCAAAAAGGGATGTGTATATAAGCGCTTCTTGGATACTTATTCATAATTTAAATAGATTTTTAAGCTCCAAAAAGATATTAAGGATCGAAAAAAATAAAATCCTTATTTACTCAATTAATAAATCCTAGTAGATTATAGATATGACAGATATCTTAGTATTAATTTTATTTGTATTGTCTGGGGCTGCTTCAGGATGGCTTGGAGTTGATTTATTGCCAGTAGACATACTTAAACAGGTGTCTAATGTTGAAGGTTTTAGAATTATTTTAGCAATAATAGGTTTTTTTATAGGATTAGCAGCTGGTTTTATATTCCTTCAACTTAGAAAAACGTTTCTTGATCAAATAAGGACAATGCCTACGGATTTATTAATTAGTAGGTCAGTTGGATTAATTTTAGGATTACTTGTTGCGAATCTCCTTCTTGCCCCAATACTATTAATCCCATTCCCGAGAGAAGTCTTTTTTGCAAAACCTTTGGCAGCCATATTAAGCAATGGTTTCTTTGGTGTGCTTGGTTATAAGTTGGCGGATACCCATGGAAGGACATTATTAAGATTATTCAATCCAAATAATACTGATGCATATCTAGTTAATGAAGGAATACTCCCTGCGGCAAGTCCAAAAATTCTAGATACTAGTGTAATTATTGATGGCAGAATAAATGGCCTATTAAGTTGCGGCTTGCTGGAAGGACAATTAATTGTTGCTCAAAGTGTCATGGATGAACTACAAACCTTAGCTGACTCAAGCAGCAATGAAAAAAGGTCTAAGGGCAGAAGAGGTCTAAAATTGCTAAAAGAATTAAGAGAGTTATACGGAAGAAGACTTGTAATCAACCCTACACAGTATGAAGGTAAGGGGGTAGATGAAAAACTCCTGAAAATTACTGAGGATATGACAGGAACTTTAATTACCGCTGATTATAATCTTTCTCAGATTGCTGAAGTTAAAGAATTAAAAGTTATGAATTTGAGTGATCTAGTTATTGCTTTAAGGCCAGAAGTACAACCAGGAGAATCACTTAATATAAAAATTGTTAGGGAGGGTAAAGAAAAAATGCAAGGTATAGGATATTTAGATGATGGAACAATGGTTGTTATTGATGAAGCGAAGGATTTTGTCGGAAGCAGATTAGATATTGTCATAACAGGCGCACTACAAACCCCCACAGGAAGAATGGTCTTTGGAAAACTGATAAATAATCCTGAGTCAAACAAATCTTTTAAATCACCAGCGACACAGGGCTAAATCTAGCTAGAATCAAATCAATCTTATTTTTGTGATACAAATGACTGTATCTGCTCCTTATTACGGCGAGAACACCGTTATGAGGACTCCGCCCCCAGATCTGCCCTCTCTTTTACTAAAAGAGAGAATTGTCTACCTCGGTTTACCATTATTTTCAGATGATGATGCGAAGAGACAATTAGGAATGGATGTTACTGAGCTAATAATTGCTCAACTTCTTTACCTTGAGTTTGAGGATCCAGAAAAACCTATCTATTTCTATATCAATTCAACCGGAACAAGTTGGTACACTGGTGACGCTGTTGGTTTCGAAACAGAAGCTTTCGCTATCTGCGATACCATAAGCTACATTAAACCTCCAGTACATACAATCTGTATCGGTCAAGCAATGGGGACTGCTGCAGTGATCCTTTCATCTGGAACCAAGGGTCAAAGAGCAGCTCTTCCGCACGCCTCTATTGTTTTACATCAACCTATAAGCGGAGCAAGAGGTCAAGCAACCGATATACAAATAAGAGCTGAGGAAGTTTTGAAAAATAAAAAATCAATGCTGGAGATTCTCTCTCGTAATACTGGGAAGACTATAGAAGAACTCTCTAAAGACTCCGACAGGATGAGTTATCTCAATCCTCAAGAAGCCCTAGATTATGGAGTGATCGATAGAATACTCACAAGTCAAAAAGATTTACCAAATAAAATTTAACTCTCACAAACAATTACTTTAAAATCATGCCAATAGGAACTCCAAGCGTGCCTTACAGACTTCCCGGAAGTCAATACGAAAGATGGGTTGACATATATACAAGACTAGGAGTTGAAAGAATTCTTTTTCTTGGACAAGAAGTTAATGATGGTATTGCTAATAGCCTTGTTGCACAAATGCTATATCTTGATTCTGATGATAATTCCAAACCTATCTATCTATATATAAATAGCCCAGGAGGATCAGTTACTGCTGGCTTGGCAATATATGACACTATCAAATACGTAAAAAGTGATGTAGTAACAATATGCGTAGGCCTAGCAGCCTCCATGGGTGCCTTCCTATTGGCCGCCGGTACTAAAGGTAAAAGAGTAGCTTTACCTCATAGCAGAATCATGATTCATCAACCCCTAGGAGGCACATCTCAACGCCAAGCAAGTGATATTGAAATAGAGGCCAAGGAAATTTTAAGAATTAAAGATATGTTAAACATGTCTATGGCAGATATGACAGGTCAATCATTTGAAAAAATTGAAAAGGATACAGATAGAGATTATTTTCTAAGTGCAGAAGAGGCAAAAAACTATGGCCTAATTGATAGAGTGATCACACATCCAAGCGAAGCAAATCAATCTTAAATTTTCTAAATTAATATTTAAACTTTCATTTTTAAATTAATAATTTATTGGTTTATTTACACGTTTAATGTCTAAAATATTAATTATTAAATGCAAAGAAGCTACAACTAATGACGCAACTCTTTTACGACACAGATGCAGATCTAAGTCTTTTAAATAATAAAACAATAGCGATAATAGGATATGGTTCACAAGGTCACGCACATGCCCTAAACCTTAAAGACAGCGGTATGGATGTAATTGTAGGATTATACAAAGGAAGTAAGTCTGAAAGTAAAGCTATTAGCGATGGTCTACAAGTGTTTAGTGTTTCTGAAGCTTGCGAAAAAGCAGACTGGATAATGATTCTCCTCCCAGATGAGTTTCAGAAAGATGTATATCTTAAAGAAATAGAGCCAAGCCTAAAAGAAGGAAAGATATTAAGTTTTGCTCATGGGTTTAATATAAGATTCGGACTTATCAAACCTCCTAGTTTTGTAGATGTTGTAATGATTGCCCCAAAAGGACCTGGACACACTGTTCGTTGGGAATATCAGAATGGTCAAGGAGTTCCTGCATTATTCGCAGTAGAGCAGGATTCTTCTGGAAGTGCAAGATCGTTGGCGATGGCTTATGCTAAAGGGATTGGCGGAACGAGAGCTGGGATACTTGAAACAAATTTCAAAGAAGAAACAGAAACTGATTTATTTGGTGAACAAGCGGTTTTGTGCGGAGGCTTATCAGAACTCGTCAAATCAGGCTTCGAAACTCTAGTAGAGGCAGGATATCAACCAGAACTTGCTTACTTCGAATGCTTACACGAAGTTAAACTAATTGTTGATCTAATGGTGAAGGGGGGCTTATCTCAAATGAGAGATTCCATTTCAAATACCGCAGAATATGGAGACTATGTAAGTGGCAAAAGACTTATCAATAGTGATACAAAGAAAGAAATGCAGAAAATTCTAAAAGATATTCAAGATGGAACTTTCGCTAAGAATTTTGTAGAAGAATGCGATAACAATAAGCCCTTAATGACACAATTAAGAGAAGAAAATTCAAAACATGAAATTGAAAAAGTAGGTAAAGGTCTGCGTTCGATGTTCAGTTGGCTGAAATAAATTTATTTTTAATATTTCTTGGATCGATTCTTTTTGATTTATTGATCGGAGATCCAAGATTTTTTATCCACCCTGTTCAAATAATTGGCTTTTACATAAAGAAAATATCGGATTACCTCATAAATAATTTTGGAGAAAATAAAAAGATATTATTTTGGGGCGGTTTCATTGTAGCTATATCGACTATTGTAATGAGCTTTAGTCTAGGGAAATTGATAGAACTAAGTTATATGCAATTAAGAAATAATTTTTTTAGTGGATTGTTAATTTTTATAGGCCTTTCAAGTTGTATCGCGACTAAAGGACTGATTTCAAGTGTGAAAGAGATTGCAGAGCTAATAGAAAACAAAGAAATTAATGGCCAAAATGAAAGAATAATCAAAGATAAAGTGCAAAGAATAGTAAGTAGGGATGTAAGGTCATCATCTTTAGAACATCTGTTGAGGTCTAGTACCGAGAGTCTTACCGAAAACTCTGTTGATGGAATATTTGGGCCACTATTTTGGATGTTTATTGGAATTGTTTTAATGAAATTTTCAATTTTTCTACCAGGGCCTTTGTCACTTGGTTTGTCTTATAAAGCCATAAGTACTTTAGATTCAATGATAGGTTACAAATATGGTTACTTTAGATATTTAGGTTTTTTCAGTGCAAAAATCGAAGATATGTTTACTTTTATTCCTTCAAGATTAGTTTTAATAACATTACCTTTAGTAAGTTCCAAAATTAATGAGTATGTATTAATCATAAAAGAAAGTTATCTTGACGGTAAAAAGTATGATTCCCCTAATTCTGGGATTTCAGAAGCTATATTTGCTTACATTTCAGGAATTAAATTGGGAGGAAAAAGTAAATATAAAAATGAAATTATTGAAAAGCCAATAATTAATGCAAATGGAGATATTTGCACTGGAGAGAAAATTAACTTAATTTGTCAATTAATTTTGAGATTACAATTTTTATGGATAATAATTTTTATTTTAATTTCAAGTTTAATTTAATAATAAATTAGTTTTAAAATTATTAATATATAACAAAAAGAATCTATGCAAGAAGAAAACTATCCAATAGAAAATCAAAATGATGATTTTACTAATGAATCACTAACTGACAATGCATACTCAAAATGGGTAGATAATCAGGGGGATGAAGTAAAGAATGTTTTTGGATTTAATAGCAGCGCTGAGCTTGTGAATGGTAGAGCAGCAATGATTGGATTCTTAATGCTGATATTAACTGAGTTGGTTTTCAACGGAAGACCTGTAACCTCTTCAATCTTTGGTATTAATTAAAAATGGAAGCAAAAAAATCTAATCCAATAAAAGTATTCTTATACATATCTTTATGGGTAATAATATGGGGAACATTAGGTTCTTTCATAGATTATCCTCTTTATAAAAATAAAATTTACTTAGAAGGAAGCATATATCAGTATCTTACCTTCACAATTACAGCCATAATTTCCATAATATGTGCAAAGTTTTTTTATAAAAAATTTGAATTATAAAAATTTGTACCTAAATTTCTTAATAATTTTAGCTGGTTCTTTGTTGTCATTTGACTCGTAAAGTATCCACTGATGTGTTTCAGTATCATGATCACACTCATAATTACCAGAAAAGTTATCGTAACTTGAGAGATCTGAATGACAATACTGATCTGCCTCAAAAGCAGAGTCAATACCTGTTAAATAATATATAAATAATAAAGCAAGTGCTAACAAAAAAAATATTTGAAAAACTAAATTAACGACCTTCATAAAATTTTCTAAAATTTAAATATATCATCTAAAAAAAATATTCGATCTAAAAATATAGTTAACGTCCAATATTTAAAACAAAGTCATGGAATTTTTGATTATTTAGATACAAGATAACTAAGAGTAATAAAATTCCATTCAAGCCAAGTACTATTGATGCAAGAATATTTTGTTGTTTTTTACTTGGCAAAGTATAAGTAATTTTCTTGTCTTTTAGAATAGAAGCTAATCCTTTTTTTTCATTTTTTGAATCTTGTTTTTGATCTTCATTCTTAACTTCTTTATCAGAGAAACCTTTTACCATACCAACTTAAATAACAAATTTATAATATTCCAAAAAAAGAAATTATTTTAATAATTAACAATTTTTAATCACATATGGGATCATAAATGACATTTTTTCATTGTAGGATTCTTTTAAAAAATAAGCTTCAATAAGTTCCGACTGCAACCCCAATAAACTAGATTGACATTTGAATCTATTTTGATCAAATTCTACTAATTGCAGTTTTTCTATTTGAGAAACTAATTCTCTACATATTTGTTTTTGAGAATCTTTAATACATTCACTGGATTGTTTTAAAATCTTGGACTTTGTTGGTATTGTTTCTGCCATAAGGCAATTAGATAATAATAAAAATTTCAAGAGTAAAATAGTTAAAATTTTCATCACTTCTTAAGATATAAAACTTGGAATAATTTTTTAAAAATTTCAGGAGTAAATATAATAATATTTTATTGCCATTCATAAAAAAAGATGCTCTCCAAGAGCATCTTAGTTTTAAAGGAAGAATTAGATTAAAAAAGATTACCCTTGAACTCTATCCTTAAAAAGTTTACCCGCTGAGAATGTAGGAACTCTTTTAGCAGGTATTGCTATTTTTTCGCCTGTCTTAGGGTTTAATCCCTGTCTCGCAGAACGATCTCTTGGCTCGAAAGAACCAAATCCTAGTATGGAGACTTTTTTGCCTTCCACTACTGAATCAACAATAGTTTCAATAGCTGCATCAACAACTAAAGAAACATCCGTTTTTGTGAGCTCGGTACGAGCAGCAACAAGATTTACTAAATCAGCTTTGTTCATTGAATTTTTTGTAAAGCAGAGATTTAAAAAGACAAGAGTTTTAATCAAGTCTAAAAACCTCGATCTTGCACATCATATGGAGCAAATACGAATACGGCAACCGAAAATCACGGCGGCGCAAAGCTTTATACAAATCTTAAAGACATTTTTAGCTATATTATTTAATTTAATAGCCGAACATTTTTCTTATATAAAAATAAACTCTGTATCTGGGAATCACTTAAAACCATTGATAATACTGGATTTAGCCTTAAAAAGGCTTACTTCATTGATCAAGGGGGGAAATGCCCAAAGTTGATGAAATTAAAAATTTGAACTATTTATTATATTTTATGAATTTCAAGATATATTTCCTTCTCATCACATGAAACAGCATAATTTGTATTTTGAAATCAAGAAAATCTAGTTTTCTCATGCTTAAACTTTCTCTCAAAAACGTTTATTCACAGAGCAGATGGATGGATAAATTACAATAAGTTTAGATAATAAAGATTCTCCAAGGTTGCATGATGTTGATTAGTGAAACCTTAAATTTGTTTTTTTTTTAATTTTGCATCTATTATTCAAATATCAGTAATTTGAATAAATTATCTCAATATTTAACTACTCAATGATAAAGAGACAGTGACTTATATCAATAAAGGTAACCCATTTCCTTTAGGAAGTTCTCTAACTTCAGAAGGGGTTAATTTTTCCCTAATATCCACAAATGCAGAATATGTAGAAATCTTATTGTTTGAGAAAGAGGACTCTATTTCGCCAAAAAGTATATTGAAACTAGATCAGAATCATAATACAGGTCCTTACTGGCATGCGGAAATAAAAAATCTAAATGAAGGTTGTATTTATGGTTTTAGAGTAAAACAAAAAAATAATGATATTAATAATAACTATGAAAAAAAAGTATTACTTGATCCATGTTCAAGGGGCATTACTGGATGGGGAAGTTATAAAAGAGAAAATGCATTAAAAACGCAAGAAAATACTAATTCTTGTCTTAAAAGCGTTGTTTGCGATAGAAAATTATTTAATTTTAAGGATTATCCAAGACCGAAACATTCTTGGGAAGAAACAATTATTTATGAACTCCATATCAAAGCTTTCACTGAATCAACTGATAAAGATGAAAGTTGTTTTAAGAAATTTTTAAAAAAAATTCCGTATCTTAAAGAACTGGGGATTACCACAATTGAATTACTTCCAATTTTTTGTTTTGATCCAACTGATGCACCAAATGGTCTAAAAAATTTTTGGGGTTATAGTCCAATCAATTGGTTTACCCCACATTTTGAATATCTTTCGAATGAATCCGCCGAAAAGAATAGAGAGGAATTCAGAAGATTAGTAGAGGAATGTCATAAAGCAGACATTGAAGTCATATTAGATGTTGTATATAATCATACGTCTGAAGGAGATTCTGAAGGACCGGCAATATCTTGGAAAGGTATAGATGAAAATCTTTATTACTTTATTGGGAAAGATAAAAATTATCAGGACGTCTCTGGCTGTGGTAATACTATTGCAGCAAACAGAGGATTAGTTAGAAAACTAATAATTGAATCATTAAAATGTTGGGCGAGTGAATTAGGAGTTGATGGTTTTAGATTTGATTTAGGAATTGCCCTATCAAGAGGAGAAAATCTTTCGCCGCTCGATAATCCTCCAATTTTTGAAGATATAGAATGTGAACCAGAACTTATTGATATCAAATTGATAAGTGAACCATGGGATTGTGGTGGTTTATATAAATTAGGTGATTTCCCATCCAAGAATACTTTCACTTGGAATGGTCATTTTAGAGATGACTTGCGGAGATTTTGGAAGGGAGATAAAGATACAGCTTGGAATATGAGCGATAAAATAAAAGGTAGTCCATCTATTTACAAAGAAGATAATATTTTCCCAAAATCAATAAATTTTATTACTTCGCATGATGGGTTCACTCTAAAAGATTTAGTAACATTCAATAGAAAACATAATTTTGCCAATAGAGAACAAAATAAAGATGGTGATTCCCATAACAATTCTTGGAATCATGGTATAGAGGGACCAACTACAGACTTATTAATCAATGATTTAAGAAAAAGACAACAAAAAAATCTTCTTCTTAGTTTACTTATATCTAAAGGTGTTCCAATGATACTTATGGGTGATGAGATAGGGAGGTCCCAAGGAGGCAACAATAATTCTTGGTGCCAAAATAATTTATTGGGTTGGATGAATTGGGATCCTGCTCTACAAGATTTAGAGTTGTTAGAATACTTTAAATACGTTATAAAAATTCGAAAAAAACTTATAAAAATTTTTTATCCATCATTTTTTCCGAAGAATCAAGACCATGAAAATATTCCAAGATATCATTGGCATGGAACAAAGTTAGATAGCCCAGATTGGAGTAGTTGGTCTCACACAGTTGCCTTTAGCATAAACAAAGGTAGAAATAATCCTCTGGTCTGGATAGGTTTAAATGCATATTCAAAAAGTATCGACTTCCCCTTGCCAAAATGTGAATATAATTGGTTAAAAGTTATCGATACTAGCATGTCTGAGATTTTTGTACCTTTAATTGTTAATGAACAATCTGTTTCAATAAAAAGTAGAAGCTCCTTATTAATCATTTCAGAAGAAGTATTTGGAGCAAAAAATAATATATTCTAAAAAGCGGGCGGCGGGAATCGAACCCGCATCTTCAGCTTGGAAGGCTGAGGTTTTACCACTAAACCACGCCCGCAATAAGTAATAGAATTACCATTGCAATAATACATTATCAAACAGTCAACAACTTAAAAAGATTGGAAAATTCACACTCAAAAAAAATATCGGGGTCAAGAACAAGATTAATGCTTTCCTATGGGCTTGGAGATGCTGGAACAGGCCTTGCTAATGCTCAATTTGGTTTTTACCTCTTCCCATTCTTTACTTGTGTGGCTGGATTACCTCCTTGGATAGCAAGCTCTATCTTGATGATAATCAAGCTCTGGGATGCAATTAATGATCCTTTGATTGGCTGGATGAGCGACCATACCCAATCAAGATGGGGGCCAAGACTACCTTGGATGATTGGGGCATCAGTTCCTTTGGGGATTTTTTTAGCTGCAATGTGGTGGATACCCAATGATTACAGCCTCAAAGAGAAAACTTTTTATTACATATGCACATCAATTTTGTATATGACAGCATATACATCTGTAAATCTTCCTTATGGAGCATTATCCACAGAAATTAGTGAAGATGAAAATATAAGAACTAGGCTTAACGCCGCCAGATTTACTGGCTCAATATTAGCTTCTTTAACAGGATTAACAGTAGGTGCAATATTTCTAAGCAAAGGAGATACTGGTTACCTAAATATGGGAAGAATATCTGGCACGTTCGTTACAATAATTACTTTACTTTCTACTTGGGGCCTAGCTCCATATGCAAAGATCGCAAGAAAACCTATCAATAAAATACAGCCTATAAAAAATCAATTTAAGCGTATTTTAAAGAATAAAATCTTTATAAAAGTGATATATCTCTATTTACTTCTCTGGTGTGGCCTTCAGTTAATGCAAACAGTTTCATTAATATATTTGCAACAAGTCATGAATGTACCAAGAGGGGTATCCTTTTGGATTATCATTCCTTTTCAAATAAGTGCTCTGTTAGGATTGCAAGTCTGGAGTTTTTATTCTAATAAATATGGAAGAGTTCAAGCATTAAAAATAGGTGGACTTATATGGATTGTTGGTTGCTTGATTGCAATGATATTACCTCCATTGTCAAATAATTTTGAAATTACTAATTTCAATATAGATTCTATAAAAATGTTAACTTTATTTCTAACAATTTTGTTGGTTGGTTTTGGTGCATCAACAGCATATTTAATACCTTGGTCTTTATTGCCAGACGCTATTGATCATGACCCAGAGAAGGCAGCAGGAATTTATACTGCTTGGATGGTTTTATGTCAAAAATTAGGTATTGCTTTAAGCGTTGGATTATTTGGTTATCTTCTCACTCTTACTGGGTTCAAGCAAGCAGCCTGTCAGGGGATTATTGATATGAATCAACCAGATTCTGCATTAATAACAGTAAGGATTTGCATGGGTTTAATCCCTTCTATACTTGTCTACTGGGGTCTATTAATTATGAGGGAATGGGATCAAGAATTAATTAAGAACTAATATAAAGATATGTATTACCCTAAGTTTTTCAAAAGAATTCTAAGCAGCTTAATCATTGGCGGGCAAGCAATTAATTTTATCTTCAGAGGTAAAATTTCCAAAAATGATCTCTTTGACCAACTTATGGAGTCAGGTCCAGGAAGTTTGTTAATTGTATTAATTACAGGAATAGCGGCAGGTACAGTCTTCAATATTCAAGTAGCATCACAATTGACAAGCATGGGGGTATCAAGTGAAATAGGAGGTTTATTAGCGGTAGGAATGGCTAGAGAAATGGCTCCTCTTCTAACTGCTACTTTAATGACTGGGAAGGTTGCCACTGCTTATGCTGCTCAATTGGGAACTATGAAAGTTACAGAACAAATTGAGGCTATAACAATGTTAAGGACCGAACCAGTCCAATATCTGGTGGTTCCAAGGTTACTATCGATGGTAATAATGTCTCCGATACAGTGTCTTTTGTTTTTATCTGTAGCTTTATGGAGTGGACAAATTTGGAGCACAATTTTTTATAAAGTTCCTCCAATAGTTTTCTGGACATCTGTAAGATCAGGTAATGTGAGTTTAACCAGTACAGACTTAACTTCAATGTTAATAAAATCTGTCGTATTCGGATTACTTATTTCAATTATTGCTTGTGGATATGGACTCACAACTAAAGGTGGTCCAAAAGAAGTTGGAACAAGTACAACAGGAGCGGTTGTAATTACTCTCGTTACTGTATCTTTAATGGATGTATTATTAACGCAAATTTTATTTGGATGATTCTATGTTTAACACTAATTCAAAAAAAGAAGAACCAGTAATAATATCACCATCATTTCAATTACCAATAATTCTAATAGTTTTAAGTTTTATGCTTTTATTTTTAAATATTGGTTCTTTGCCAACAATAGTTTCTGCATCTTTTAGCTTTTTTTTATTGCTTCAGTCATTTACCTTAAGAATAAAAATAACAACTGATGATTTTATCGTTTTACAATTAGGTAAAGAGATTAGAACTTTTCCATTTAAGAACTGGATATCATGGAAATTCTTTTTTCCTATAATCCCAGGTATTTTTTATTTTAGAGAAAAGTCCAGTCCTCATTTATTACCAATATTATTTAATCCAAGGCAATTAAAAGATGAACTTTTAAAAAAAGTTGACTCCCTGGAAATTAAAAATTCCTAAAATTCAGTTTTTTCTTAATCATCAAAATTATTTAAATGACCAATCAAGAAATTTCAAACAATAATCCTGAAAAGGAATTAATACAAGATAAGTCAATTTCAGATGATAAATCCAAACAAATTAGTCAGAAAAATACAAAGCAAAATAAAAAAATTACTTCAAAAAATGACAAGTCAAACAAATCCTTTGATGAAATTTCTAATGAGATTTTTAGAGATCTAGTTTCAAAAAAAGACTATTTAGTTAAAGAAATAAAAAATTTAGAAACAAAAAAAACTGAATTAGAAAAAGATATTGATTCAAATTTTAAAGGGCAGTCAGATAATATCGCTAAAAGAGTTAAGGGCTTTCAAGAGTACTTAACTGGTGCTTTGCAGAATCTTTCACAAAACGTTGAAAAACTTGAATTAGTTTCTCAACCAATAATCGTAAAGCCTTCTCCACTGGATGAGAAGAAGGAAAATACTAGTACAAATAATGTAGTTAATGTTCCTGCTCTTTCTGAAACATTTAAGCCAGATGAAAAGATTATAAGAAACTGCTTTTCAACTTTCATAGAACAACCTGATTTTTATGCTGAACCTTGGAAATTAAGACGAAGTCTTGATTCATCAGATATTGAAATTATGGATGATTGGTTCTTTAATATGGGTGGAAGAGGTTCTATTGAAAGTAGAGGATCTCGACAAAAAAATGCCTTATTATCAGCTGGTTTAATATCTATCCTTGGGGAATTATATGGTGATCAGTTTCAGACTCTTATTTTAGCTTCGCAGCCTGAACGATTAGGAGAATGGAGAAGAATACTTCAAGATTCACTTGGTCTCACAAGAGATGACTTTGGACCTAACAGTGGGATTGTTCTTTTTGAAAGGCCTGAAGGTGTCATCGAAAGAGCTGACAGATTAGAAGCAAATGAAGAATTACCATTTATTATTATTGATGCAGCAGAAACATCTGTTGAAATTCCAATACTTCAGTTCCCATTATGGGTTGCATTTGCTGGTTCAGATAGTGAAATTTACGATGATCTTGAATTAAACTAATCTTTATGAATATCTTAATAATTTTTACAAGTTATCTTTTAGGTTCACTTCCTACAGGTTTTTTAATTGGAAAATATCTTAAAAATATAGATCTAAGGACTATAGGTTCTGGATCTACAGGTGCCACAAATGTCTTAAGAAATGTTGGGAAATGGCCGGCACTTTTTGTCTTTATCGTTGACGTTGGGAAAGGCCTTATTGCAGTAAAAATTGCTCAATATTACACAGCTCAAGGATTAATAGAAGTTATAGCAGGCATATCAGCTATCTCAGGACATATTTGGCCAGTATGGCTCAAAGGTAAAGGAGGGAAAGCTGTTGCGACTGGATTAGGTATGTTTTTAGCTCTTTCCTGGAAAGTTGGACTAGCGGCTCTTGGGATTTTTTTAATAGTCCTAACAAAAACTAAATTTGTTTCTTTATCCAGTATTTCCGCTGCATTCTTACTTCCTATCTTTATGTTTTTTTACCTCGGCAATTTTATGCACTCATACTTTTTCATAAGTTTAATTGTGGCATTATTAGTAATCTGGAAACATAGAACAAACATGAAAAGATTGCTCAAGGGAGAAGAATCCAAAATCAACCAGAATTAATAGATTCAAATATTTCTTTTAGAGCTTTATTAGGATCTATAGCTTTTGATATTGATCTACCAATGACTAATTTAGAAGCGCCATTATCAATAGCTTCATGGGGAGTCATAATTCTATTTTGATCATCTTTATTCTCAATCTTTAACCTGATACCTGGTGTAATTAATTCAAAATTGTCCTTATAAATAGATCTCAACATTTTTACCTCCCAAGGGGAACAGACACATCCATCTAATCCAGCATCAAAAGACAACTTTGCAAGTCTCAATACATTGTCTTCAATTGAATTATTTCTATCAAGATCAGTTTGAAAATCTTTAAGAGAAAAGCTTGTTAAAACAGTGATTCCAACAACAAATGGAGGTTTTACTCTGACTGAGGAGGCTCCTTCTAAAGATGCTTTTTTAGAATCCTTAAGAGCTTTTAGACCTGCTGAAGCATGAATAGAAATAATATCAACCCCTAATTTTGAAACTTGGAAACATGCTGCACTCATGGTATTTGGAATATCATGAAATTTTAAGTCTAAAAAAACTTTTTTATTTAAACTTTTTAAAATTTCAATAACTCTTGGACCTTCCCTAACAAAAAGCTCTAAACCAACTTTTACCCACTTAATATTGGGACATTTTTCTAGAAGTAATTTTGCTTGGTTTACATCTAGCCCATCAATTGCCAATATTATTTTATCTTCTGAGTTAAATCCGTTATTCATCAATTTTTAGTTTCCAAACCTCTTAATTATTTTTTTTCCAATTTGTAAAATCTTCCCTTCTAATTCATTTTTTGAATCAAAAACTAAATCAGGATTTATTACTTTCTGACTATCAATTTTTACTCCCCCACCTTTAATAGATCTTTTGGATTCGCTGCTTGATTTGAAAAGTTTTAGAGCACTTAGCAAGTAAAAAAACTTTACTGGAAAAACAATCTCTTTTAATGAAATTTCTGGAATTTCTCCAACTTTTTCTTTGTGTCCAAGAAATAATTTTTCGCAGTTTGATTGCGCTTTTAATGCTTCTTCAGTCCCATGGAATAAAGTAGTAACTTCTAAAGCCATTCTTCTCTGTAATTCACGAGGATTTGATTTTTCAAGCAAACTTAAATCTAATTCAGTAAGTAATTCAAAATAGGTAGGTATTATATCGTCGGGTACTTTTTCTAATTTTGAATACATTGAAAGTGGGTCATCAGTCAAACCAACGGTGTTAAATTCAGATTTACTCATCTTCTTTATGCCATCTAAACCTGTCAAAATTGGCAACAGAATACCAAACTGAGGTTTTTGTTTAAAATGCCTTTGAAGATCTCTTCCTATTGCAATATTAAATTTCTGATCTGTCCCTCCAAGCTCAATATCTGATTGAACAACCACCGAATCGTAACCTTGTAATAATGGATATAAGAATTCATGCAAAGCAATTGAAACTTGTGAAGTGTACCTTTTATTAAATTCCTCCTTAGCAAGCATTTGACTAACTGTTGCACTCCCCATTAATTCAATTATCGAATTAAGATCTAGTCCTTTTAACCATTCACTGTTATATCTAATTTCTATTCTATCTTTTGAATCAAAATCTAAAATAGATTCATTAGCTGGTTTACCCATTCCTAGTTGGGTTAAGTAAGTTTTTGCATTTTCCTTAACTTGTTTTTCCGATAACTGCACTCTTGTTTTGTTTTTTCCAGTTGGATCTCCAATTTGAGCAGTAAAATCTCCAATAATTAAAACTGCAACATGACCATTATCTTGAAATGCCCTAAGTTTTTTGAACAATATGCTGTGCCCAAGATGAATATCTGTTCCAGTTGGATCGATTCCGAGTTTAACCCTTAATTTTTTATTATTTTTTTTCGCATGATCAATTATCTCCGAAAAAGTTTGATCTGTTTCCTTACTTGGGAAATATTCTTCTATTCCTCTTGAGAGCCATGATGGCAATATTAAATTATCTGACATGAAGCTTTAACCGTTAAATTTAAGAAGTTTTATCAAGTTCATCCTTCATTCTTATTAAGGTTTTATTCATCTGATCGAACATTTGATCAGGAGTAATTCCAAATTGACTTAACTGTGTCTTTAATTGTTCTACTGTCATTTTGGCCTGAAAATCTTCAGACAATTCAAATCTCTTCATAAAAACCTTATAACGATCCATAAGAGATTCCATTCTTTTTATAAACATCTTTTTTCCTTCTCTGTCAAATTTTCCATAATCAGAACCAAGTTTCATAAGTTCTTGGTAATCTGTAAAAAGCTTTTTAGCTTCTTCTTGAACTATGTCTGACTCAAAGAATCCCATTTCTATTTTTACTGCGCAAGATTGAGGCTCAATTACAAGATAACAAGAATCTTTTAAATTGATTAGAACATTAATAAATTTTAGTTTATAAATAATTCTTTGATTTATATTTTTTCAGAATTAAATTTAGTAGACATGTTTTCTAAATATTGGAAAAATTTAACGTAAATAATATTCCAAACCAAAATAGACAATTTGAATTATTTAGTTCAAATGTAAATACATCAATTAATTTTCAAAACTCAAATAATCTAAAAATCAAAGGCGAAATCCTTACTGAATGGAGAAATAGAATCCATAATCACCAATTAAAAATTTCAAAAGATGCTCAAAATAAAACTTTGCACCAAGCAAGTCTTCCTATAAATACAATTTCCAAAGAAAGAAAAATTGATCCGTTTTCCCTGCAGCCATTATCATTGAACTTTTGGAGAACCAATCAATATATACACAATGGTCCAGCAATGTATTTTGTAATTGACTCGATGGAGAGTTCTAAAATCATTCTTTATATTGGAGAAACAAATTTAGCAAATAAAAGATGGAAGGGAGAACATGACTGTAAAAATTATCTCATGAACTACAAAGAAGCCCTAAACCATAACAACCTCTCAAGTCACCAAGATATTCGTTTCTTCTTAGATGTACCTAAAGAAGTAAAGTTAAGACGTAAATTAGAACAGCAACTGATATATTTATGGTTACCACCTTTTAATAAAGAAACCCGAGATAGGTGGACAACTACTTTCACAAACAACTAAAAGTTAATTAAATCCATTTTACAAATGCAATTTTCCACATTCCAAAAAAATCTAGATAACTGGCAAGGTGCTTCGTTAATTTTTGGAGTTTTAGAGGAAGAAATTGCAAGTCAACTTGAAAACATAAAATTTGTTGTTGAACCAAAATTATTACTAAAAAAAGTTACTCAAAAAAAATTCAAAGGAGGGAAAGGGGAAACTCTAAGCTTTGAATTTTTAGATCAAAAATTAGAAACTCTAATCATAGTTGGTCTTGGAAAATCGAAAGACCTAAAAAAAAGTGATATAGAAAACTCCATAGGAAATCTAATTAGGAAAACTGTTGATAAAAATGAAAAAATCAGCATCTTGCTACCTTGGGAATTAATAAATTCAAAACTAGAAATAAATCAATTAGCGGAATCAGTCAGATTATCTGCCTATAAGGACAATAGATTCAACAAGAAAAAAGATGAAGAGAGAGTTCTGAAAGAAATAGAGTTTTTGAATTTAAAGAAATTTGAAAATATTAGCTTTGAAGAGACAGAAAAAATATGTGAAGGTGTAGAACTAGCCAGAAGACTGGTAGCCGCCCCTCCAAATAGTCTTACGCCAAAGGAAATGTCTATGCAAGCTTCTCAAATAGCTAAAGAGCATGGTTTGGAAGTAAAAATTTTAGAGGCAAAAGATTGTGAAAATTTAGGAATGGGTGCATATTTAGCTGTGGCAAAAGGTTCTGATCTAGATCCTAAATTTATACATCTCACTTTGAAGTCAGAGGGGCCTATAAAAGAAAAGATTGCGCTTGTTGGTAAAGGTTTAACCTTTGATTCTGGAGGATACAACCTGAAAGTAGGAGCATCTCAAATTGAAATGATGAAATATGATATGGGCGGAAGCGCTGCAGTTTTAGGAGCAGCAAAAGCACTTGGAGCAATAAAACCAAAGGGGCTAGAAATACATTTTATTGTGGCAGCTTGCGAAAACATGATAAATGGATCTGCAGTACATCCTGGAGATGTAGTTAAGGCATCTAATGGTAAGACAATTGAAATAAATAACACTGATGCAGAGGGTAGACTCACATTAGCTGATGCTTTAACTTACGCATCCAATTTAAAACCGGATTCAATAATAGATCTAGCCACTTTAACAGGAGCTATTGTGGTTGCATTAGGTAATGATGTAGCTGGATTCTGGAGCAATAATAATGATCTAGCAAATGATCTAAAAGCTGCATCGGCCCAAGCTGGGGAAGAGTTATGGCAAATGCCTTTACAAAAATCCTATAAAGAAGGGTTAAAGTCCGATATAGCTGATATGAAAAATACAGGTCCTAGGGCAGGTGGATCAATAACTGCAGCTTTGTTTTTAGAGGAATTCTTTGATAAAGAGATTAAATGGGCTCATATTGATATTGCTGGGACTTGTTGGACTGATAAGAATAAGGGGATTAATCCATCAGGTGCAACCGGGTTTGGAGTTAAAACTCTTGTTCAATGGATTAAAAATAAATAATTCTATCTAGAATCATTCGGACCAAGGATTAGTAGATCTAGCGTTATCACCCCATAATTTATCCAACCTCTGATCTCTCCCACATGAGTATCTGTAAAACTTATATTTCAATTCATTTCTCTCAGCAAAATCCTGATGATATTCTTCAGCCAACCAAAATTGACCTTTTGATTTTAGTTCTACAGATATTTTTTCTAATGGCACTCGCAACTCATTAGAGGCGGAAACAAGTGCATCTTTTGCATAACTTTCCTGGTTTGAATCTTTGAAAAAGATCACTGGCCTATAAGAATCTCCACGATCACAAAATTGTCCTTTTCCGTCAAGAGGGTCAATATTTCTCAAATACAGCCTAAGTATCTCAGGTAAACTTACCAATTTGGAATCATAATTAACCAAAACCACTTCCTGATGCCCATCATGATTTTCGTACGTAGGATTTTGTAAATTTCCACCTGAATAGCCACTTTGCACATTCTTGATCCCCTTTAAGGACTCTAAGTCATGTTCTAAACACCAAAAACAACCTCCTGCAAGAGTTAATTCTTCTGCATTAGTGTTTAAAGGGTTTATTAATATTGAAAAAACAATTATCAGAGGTAAAAAAAATTTCATTTTTCTATTATAAAGTTCAAATTATGGATTTAATAATTTCTTTGGCTGCTCTATCAACTACTCCTTCCTCCCCTAATTCTTTTTTTAAAAGAGTGTAACCTTTTTTTATTTTTGCTTTTTCTGAAGTTAGATCGAGAAGCCTGCAAGCTTTATAAAAAATTTTCTTTTCATTAAAATTATTTTGGACGAACTCAGGAATTATTAATTTTTTTAATAAAAGATTAACAGGAGAAATAAAACGCACCTTAAAATTGAGAATTCTTTTTGCAATAAAAGCAGTAACTCTACTGACTCTATATCCCACAATCTGTGGTATTCCATATAAAGCTAATTCCATATTAACTGTTCCTGATTTGCATAAAGCTATTTTTGTTAATGAATAAATATAAGGCATCAATTCAGAATCATCTTTTTGAGAAATAACCTTACCTTGAATTTCATATTTTTCTAAACCCTTTCTAAATCTTTCATCAAAAACTCTCCTACAGGATGGAATATAAACAACAAGACTTGGATATCTTAATTGTAATTTTTTTGCGGCTTTCAAGAAGGTAGGTAATATATATCTCAACTCTTGGGGTCTTGATGCAGGCATTAAAAGTAAGATATTCTGATTTGATCGAAGTTTTAAAATTATTCTCGAATCTTTCTTCGAGGGTAGTTTTTTCGTTAAATCAATCATTGGATGTCCAATCCAAATAACATTTCCCCCCCTCCTCTTATAAAAGTTTGCTTCCTGCTTGAAAATTGCAAAAATTTTATCTGAAAAATTAATTAAGTTTGTAGTGCTATTATTACCAACCCTCCATGCCCATTCTTGAGGAGCAATATAATAATAAATTGGAAGACTATTTCTAGATCTTTTTAATTTAGTCCCAATTTTAATATTTGGACCCATATAATCAATCAGTATTAAGCAATTTGGCCGACACTTCTTGATGGATTCATAGAATTTTTTCTGAACCTTCATCATGGGAATAATTAGAGGTAAAGCCTCCCATATTCCTATCGCACTTATAGATGTAGTATCTCTAAGAAGGTGGACTCCTTCATTCTTCATCTTCTCTCCACCTAGTCCATAGATCTCTAAATTAATTGAATGTTTTCTAGCTTCATCAAATAATGCTTTTGACAATAAACCTCCATGTAAATCTCCAGAGACTTCTCCGGTACTTATAAATATTTTTTTATTCATTAATTTATTAAAGGCATTGGGCCGCGTCTTTCTTTTGAGATTGAATCTTTTAAAAAGTCACATAATTTTTTTGAAGAAAAATCTAATTTGCCTTTTTTTGCCATTTCTAATGCTTCAGACATTACATTATTGGACTTAAAAAGTAAATTCCACGTACTTTGCAAAAGTTTTAAATCAAAATCCTGATTTTCAAGCAAACCACTTCTTTTAATACCAATCCTATTCAAACCTCTTAATCTTCCTGGATGTCCTTCAGCTAAACAAAAAGGTGGTACGTCTCTATCAACTCTTGTCATTCCTCCAATCATTGCTAAATATCCAATATGTACAAATTGATGAACACCTAAACAACCACCAATAATAGCTTGATCTTCAACCTTTACATGGCCAGCAACTTGAACACTATTTGATATAACTATTCTATTTCCAAGTTCACAATTATGGCCTATGTGAGTATATGCCATTAACAAATTATTATTACCAATAATAGTTTTATCTCCTTCATCCGTTGCCTTATTAATAGTCACGCATTCTCTAAAAGTATTTTTATCTCCAATAATTACTTCAGTAGAAGCACCTTTATATTTAAGATCTTGGGGATCCAAACCTATAAAAACATTTGGGAAAACTTTATTGTTTTTACCAATTTGAGTTCTTCCCGTAATAACAGCATTCGGTCCTATTTCGGTTCCTTTCCCGATAGTCACATTAGGACCGACAATAGCTCCTTGAGAGATCATAACTCCATCATGTAATTCTGCCCTTGGATCAACAAATGCATTTGGGTGCACTTTCACACCTCTAAAGCTTGATTTTAATTCAGTATTTTTATTCTCCATTTCCCTAGTCAACTAATGAGAACATTAATTCTCCAGCACAAACCAACTTCCCATCAACGTGTGCCTCACCTTTAACCTTGCCAAATCTTTGTCTTTTAATACTCAATAATTCACAACTAATTATCAATTGATCTCCAGGGATAACAGGTTTTCTAAATTTAACATTGTTGATTCCCGCAAAGACGAAAAGTCCTTTAGGGAGATCAGGCATTTGCGTTACTATTATTCCCCCAACTTGAGCCATTGATTCAACAATAAGTACTCCTGGCATTAGGGGTCTTTCAGGAAAATGTCCTTGAAATTGAGGCTCATTTATAGTTACATTTTTTACTGCTACAGCCCGCTTCCCTGGAATATGCTCTATTACTTTATCCACAAGAGCAAAAGGATATCTGTGAGGTAATAAACCTAATATGTTCTCAGAGGAGAGTTGATTATTTTCACTTGATAATTTCTTTTCCAAAACAATTAAAAATAAAGTTAATTTTTTAACGATGAGGCCAATAAAGCATTTAAAGAATGTGATCCTTTATAAACTAAAATTTGAGCCTTAGGTAACCCTACCAAAGCCAAGTCCCCAATCAGGTCTAAAATTTTATGTCTTATTGGTTCATTATCAAATCTTAATGGAGGATTAACCCATTTATCACCATCACAAACAAGGGCATTTTCCAAACTTCCTCCTTTTATTAGTCCAAGTTCACTTAACTCTTGAAATTGATCCTTAAAACCAAATGTTCTTGCTGGAGCAATCATTTCAACGAAACTTTTTGGATTCAAATCAATCACAAAAGTTTGATTTCCAATTGCTTTATAGGAAAAACTTATGGTAGATATAATTGTAGTTTTTTTAGAAGGAGTTGCTGCTATAACTGAGCCTTCTTTATTTAAAATTATTGATTTATTAATCTCTCGAAAAAAATTATCTGGTTTAGGTGCCTTTTTTATTCCTACTTCTTCAAAATTTCTAACCCACTGAATTGCCGATCCATCTAAAAGTGGGATTTCTTTCCCATCAACCTCAATATGTATGTAACTTAAGCCACATCCAGCCATTGAAGATAATAAATGTTCAATAGTATATAAATTTCTTTCACCTAATTTCACCGCCGTACAGAGCATTGTACTGCCAATTAAATCTTGAGTTAGCTTAAAAATCTCATTTGGTTTATCCTTGAAAGAAACATAATATCCTTCTTTTTCGTAAGAAGAAATTGTAACACTTGTTTTTTCTCCACTATGAAGGCCTACACCTTCTTTGGAGATAACACCAGCTAAGGTATAGCAGTAATCATAATTAGTAGGCCAAGAAAACACTTAAAACTTCCATCCCACTCCAAGTGTATATCTCCAATCTCCACTCATATCCTTACTAGCAATATCTAATCTTAATGGTCCAACTGGTGTTTTCACTCCAATTCCCCCTCCAAGGGAATAACCAGAACCTGATTTCTGCAATAATTTACCAGGTTTACCTGGAACATCCTTTTGAGAACCTAAATCACTGCCTGCATCAACGAATAAAGCTCCAGATATCATTCTCCAAACAGGGAATCTATATTCTACTGTGCTCTCAACAAAACTTTTACTTACAGCCAAATCACAAGATCCCCAACCTCTAACAGATGACGTTCCACCCATACAAAATGCTTCATAAGGAGGTAATTCCCCAAGAATTGTTCCAGCTTTAAATTGAAAACCAATAGCTTGAGGACAATCTTCACTAGTAGAATTACTAGACTTGCATGCTTTGGTTAAATTTATCAATTTTGTTGGTACAAAAAATGAATATGATGCTCTCATTCTATTGAAAGTTGGGGAGTTTTCCCCCATTGAAACAAACTGTTCGGTACCAAAGCTTAATTTATTTCCTGAAGTTGGGTTAACAGAATTGTTTAAATTATTTCTAGATGTACTTGCAATAAGACTTACCAATGTATTTTCTGCAGGGCATGACCCATTATTTGGCGTAAATCCAATACAGATAATATCGCTTATATTACCTGTCGTTGGCGTCATATCACCATAAGGTTTCTTGTTCCCATCACCATCAATCATCTTTACTTTCTTGAAATTCATACCTGCAAGAACTCTCCATTTAGCGAGCTTAAATGGATCTCCACCGTTAAGCGGCCTTGAGAAAGAAAACCCACCTCCTGTCTTTTCTAAAACTACTGATGAATAAGTATCTAAGTTTGACGTATTTGTATCATCTACAGCATATATTCTTCCATTATTTTCACTTTTAAATTCTTGTGGATAATCTCTACTAAGAAAAATATTTGTTCTAAAAGAAGTTTTATGTTTATCTCCTTTAATCCATGGATCTGATAAAGAAAAATTATAGGTTGTTGAATATTCTCCAAAATTTAGGTTGAGATTGGTAGACCATGCTCTACCAAGCGCATTTGTTTCCTGCAAACCAATTGAGGCAAAGATCCCTGAGCTATTGCTATAACCAATGCCACCAGTTAATGATCCAGTTCTTTGCTCGCTCAAATCTAAAAAAATTATGACTTGGCCAGGATTTGAATTATCAGGACCAAGAGATACCTTGACATCATCAAATAATGATGTGGCATAGAGTCGACTGATATCAGCTTCTAAAACCTTCCTATTGAATACGGTACCAGGTTGTGTTTTTAACTCTCTTTTTATGACCCAGTCTTTTGTTTTTCCTTTTCTAGGTTTTCCATCGATAATAGATTCACCATCAGACCCTGGAAATCTTAATTTTATATCAGATATGATACCTTCAGAGACATTCAATGTTACTATCCCGTCATCTGAGATTCTTTCTGGGCCAGTAATTCTGGCTAAAGAATAACCTTCATTTGTATAACGCTGCTTTATTATTTCAATCTTATTTTGTAATTCTTTTAAATTAAGAGTAGTACCATAAAAATTATTAAAAATATTATCTACATATGCTCTTGAGATTACAGAGTCTATTGGTTTAAGTTCAACTTTCTTCAAAATTGGATTAGGGACTACATTTACAATCAGTCTCACTCCTAAGGGGCCATCTTGAGATTCTATTTTTACTCCAGAAAACCAACCACTAGCATATATTGCATTTAGATCCTGGTTTAAAATTCGATTATCAACAATACTTCCTGGTTTTATACTCATCGAATCATATGCAGCTAATTCAAGTTTCCGGCCCTCAGGATGATTTTCCCAACCTTGGATAATTATTTCTGAGATAAGAACACTTTCTTCATCAATATTTTTTTTATTTTCTGCAACAAAGAAATTTTTCTCTTGTTTAATATCAAATCCTTGAAATAAACCATTGTTAATATTGTTGATTTCTAACGTAGTAATTTTTCGCTCTAAGTCATTTGGCAAATACTTAGCAGCTAATTCTGAATTATTAGATATCAAAATCAAGGGAGAGCAAGCAAAATTTGTGAAAACCTTTCTAAATTTTAAAAAATGTTTTTGCATAGTACTTTTGATTAATTTAAATAAAGCATTATTTATTGAGTTGGGTTAGATGAAATCGTTTATTCTTTGATTAATTTCACTATAAGCTTCAATTAGACCACCTAAATCATTTCTAAATCTGTCTTTATCTAGGCTTACAATTGTATCATTTTTCTGATTCATATCCCACAATCTACAATTATCAGGACTTATTTCATCGCCAAGAAGTATATTTTTCTTACAGTCGTAACCAAATTCCAACTTAAAATCCACAAGTTGAAGCTGAATATTTTTAAAAAAACTTTTCATGATTCCATTAATTTTTAAAGTTAAATCAATTATTAAATCTAAATCTTCAGAGCTTAGGATATTTATTAATTCAATTCTATCTCTTGTAATTAGCGGATCATTAAGTTGGTCATTTTTGAGATAAATATCAATTAGCGGTTTTGCTAGTGTAGTTCCAGGTTTAATAGTAGTTTGTTGGCACAAAGAACCATAAGCAGTATTTCTAAGAACTATTTCTAAGGGAATTACATTTATTTTATGGGCAATCATTGTATTTTCATTTTTAAGTTCAATAAAATGAGTTGGGATATTGTTCTTTATAAGAAGTTCAAAAATTCTTGCGCTTATTAGGCAATTAAGTTTGCCCTTCCCTTCAAATTTAGCTTTTTTCAACGCATTAAAAGCAGTGGCATCATCTTTAAATTCAATTATTACTTTATTTATATCATCATGAGAAAAAACTTTTTTTGCTTTACCTTCATAAATCAATTCATGTTTATTGTTCATTAATTTAAGACCTTATTTGATTACTAAAAGTAGAATTTTTAATTAACATATTTATTAGAGATCAACTTTAAATAGTTTATTTCATTTTAACTAATTATTCATCGAAACCTCATAACCTTCAACAACAAATTTATGAGTATTAATTCAACAAGTTCTAAGATCTTCAATAGATTAGAAAATATTTTAATAATTGGAAATGGCGGGAGAGAAAATTCCTTGGCTTGGGCTATTCAAAAAAATGAATTAGTTAAAAAAGTTTATTTAATTCCTGGCAACTCTGGTTCAGAAAGAATAAATAAGTGTGAAAGAATAAAAATTGATATAAACAACGAAATTGAATTAGTCGAAAAGCTTGATTTTTTAAAAATAGATTTAATTGTAATTGGACCAGAAATACCTCTAGCAAATGGATTGGCAGATTTTCTTCGCAAAAAAGACTTTAAGGTATTTGGCCCTGGTAAAGATGGAGCAAAATTAGAATACAGCAAATCTTGGGCAAAGGAATTTATGCGTGAAGCAAATATTCCAACTGCAAACTTTTGGAAAGTCAATTCTCTAGAAGAAGCCAAAAACATTATCCATACATCACCGATGCCATTGGTAGTTAAAGCGGATGGTCTAGCTTCAGGCAAAGGTGTTTTTATTCCAGATTCAAAAGATGAATGCTTCAGAGCAGCAGAATTAATCTTCAATGGTAAGTTTGGTAAATCTGGGAATTCGATAGTTCTAGAAGAAAAAATTCAAGGGCCAGAGGTTTCAGTTTTTGCTCTATGCGATGGACAGAAATATGTATTACTTCCAACCGCACAAGACCACAAACGACTAAATGAGAAAGATAAAGGGCCAAATACAGGAGGGATGGGTGCTTATTCTCCTGCTCCTCTTTTAACAGAAGATAACCTTGATAAAATCACTAAGGAGATAATTAAACCGACAATAGATGGACTAAATAGAAAAAATATTACTTATAAAGGTGTAATTTATTTTGGATTAATGATCACAGAATCTGGAGCCAAAGTTATAGAATATAATTGTAGATTTGGAGATCCAGAATGCCAAACAATAATGCCTTTGATGGATAAAAATTTTGTTTCTCTTTTAGAAAAATGCTCAATGGGAAATTTAACTGGTGATGAAAAAATTAGTACTTCTGATAAAGTTAGTGGCTGTGTAATCGCGACCTCCAAAGGTTACCCTAACGAATATAAAACTGGCTTCCCAATAACAATAGGAAAGATCGACTCAATTGATTGTCAAATTTTCGACTCAGGTACTGCTACGGGAAAAAATGGCGAATTATTAACCGATGGGGGAAGAGTTTTAAGTATTGTCTGTCAAGATAAAGATTTCGATATGGTTTTTGAGAGGGCATACAAAAATTTAAAAGAAATTAAGTTTGATGGTATTTACTTTAGAAATGATATTGGGCATCAAGTGAGAAAAAAACTTTCTACGGAGAATTAGCATTATGGTAGATGCTAATAATCGCGAAAGTAAAGAATATAATCCCGCCGATAAACAAGATATACATAATAACTATTGGATTAATAGAATACTTGCTTGGTGGAGTGGATTTAGTTTAAGAACAAAATTGTTAGCAATAGCAACTCTAGTTGTAAGTCTCCTAATGACAGGGATCACATTTTTTGCACTAAATAGTATTCAAAGAGATGCAGGAATGAATGACACTAGATATGCTCGAGATCTTGGCTTATTGTTATCTGGGAATGTCACAGAATTAGTTGCTAATAACCAAAAAAAAGAAATTTCAAATGTAGCTGAGAAATTTTGGAGATCAAGTCGCAACCTACGTTATATATTTTTCACTGATGCTGAAGACATAGTGCAACTTGGAATACCGATTAGTGCCACTCCAACAAGTTCAGATAGTCAGTTACAGCTTACTAGAAGATTAAAACTACCATCCGAATTAAAGAAAAGGCCACAATTCCCCTTAGTAAGGCAGCATGCTACACCTCAGGGGCAAGTAACAGATGTATTTGTCCCAATGCTATGGAAAGGCAAATATCTTGGAACTTTAGCTTTAGGAGTTACACCTAATAAGAAAGCCTTGGCCAGTGCTGCGCTTACTAAAGAAGTAACAATAGCAGTATTCATTTCTATTTGGGTTTTGGTAATACTCGGAGCTGTATTCAATGCATTAACAATTACTAGACCTGTAAGGGAGTTAGTAAGAGGTGTCAGAGAAATTTCAAAAGGAAACTTTAAATCCAGAATTTCTTTACCTATGACAGGAGATTTAGGAGAACTTTTAAATGGATTTAACCGAATGGCTACTCAGTTAGAAAATTATGACGAAGCAAATATTGAAGAACTTAAAGCCGCACAAATAAAGCAACAATCACTAATAGCTACTATGGCGGATGGAGCAATATTATTGGACTCACAAGGCAAGATTGTACTTACTAATCCAACAGCCAAAAGATTATTTCGTTGGGAAGGAAGATTCTTAGAAGGAAAACATTTTTTAAATGAAATCCCAGAAATTTTATCTAACGATTTACATACAAATATAGAATCCATTTTAAATAGAGAGAAAGAGAAGGATGATTTAAGATTTAGCTTAGGAGAACCAGCTAGAACTCTAAGAATTGTCTTACAATCTGTCTTAGACACAAACAAAGTTGAATTAAAAGGGATTGCTGTAACAATTCAAGATTTAACAAGAGAAGTAGAACTTAACGCGGCACAAAACAGATTTATTAGCAATGTTTCGCACGAATTACGAACACCACTATTTAATATCAAAAGTTATGTAGAGACTCTTCATGATTTAAAAGATCAGCTTTCTGATGAAGAACAAATAGAATTTTTGGGTATTGCTAATTCAGAGACTGATAGGTTAACAAGGCTAGTAAATGATGTATTAGATTTATCAAGATTGGAGTCTGGGAAAATAATCCAACTGGAACAAATGAATATCAAACCAGCAATAGAACAGACTCTAAGAAATTACAGGCTTAATGCTACAGAAAAAAATGTTTCATTAGCGCATGATATAGAAGAGAATATTCCTTTTATTCTTGGAAATTTTGATTTACTTTTACAAGTTTTTGATAATTTGCTGGGTAATGGATTGAAATTTAGTCCAAAAAATAGCACCCTTATGATAAGAGCTTATACTTGGCCAGATTCTTGTCCTGCCTCCCCTCCACAGAATACTTTTGAGGGACCTCAGTGTGAGTTAGTGTCACCATTACCAAAAGTAAGAATTGAAATTGTGGATACAGGTTCAGGAATATCTCAGGCTGATCAAGAGAAGATATTTGACCGTTTTTATAGAGTAGAGAATGCAGTGCATACTGAGCAAGGAACTGGTTTAGGTTTATCAATAGTGCGAGGAATAATTGAAAAACATGGTGGAGAAATTCGTATGGCTAGTGAATTAGGAGTAGGAACAACCTTCTGGTTTGATTTAGCCTTAGCACAATCTGATAAAGATGAATTATTAACAAAAGCTATTCAAAATAAAGATGCTTTTTAAGTCTGTGAAATAAGCGAAATTATTTAATTATTATCTAACCCTTTAAAAACATTTTGAACATTTTGATCAGGTACAATTCTGTGAGGTGCACCACTAAATATTTGCTCAAAATTAGAAAAAGAATCTTTTATTTCTGGACCTTTATTCGTAATGATAAATTCTCTTATACGTTTATCATGCCATGATCCCCGCATTTTAAAAACATTTAAAGCTCTAGCCATCTCACCTTTTATTTCTACATATTGGAGCAATAAAATGGTATCAGTAATTGTTGAGATGTGAGAATCAGTTATAGAATGACTTCCCATAAATTCTTCAGCAGTATTAGTAAAAAAGCCTGCTATCTCCTCTTGTTTTGTATAACCTGTAACTGCTATGACAAACTGTCTAAATGCATTCAAACTTACACCTCTGGCTAATGCAGAGAGAGAATCAATTGCCATTCTTTTTGGTTTAAATTGATTAATTTGAGTTTTTATGATTTGCAAGTGGTCTTCTAAACCAGTTGATTCAGGATATGCACAAATGATTTTTAATAATCCATCACTTTCCATCTTTTCAAAATCTATTCCCCAACTAGTTGCATTTCTAAGCAGTTGAGCCCTAGATTCTTCATATGCAAAAAGTATTGCTCTTTCATTGTTGTTATAAGCATCTTCAACAAATTTTGATACAAGCATTGTCTTACCTGTACCAGTAGCTCCTGTGGCAAGGATGATGGAATCTTGGAAATATCCTCCACCACACATTTCATCAAGATCTTTAACTCCAGAGCTAATCCTAATATTTGAGGATCTCTGCGTTAATCTCATGGCTCCAAGAGCAAACACACTTATACCATCCATTCCCATAGTAAATGGATATTCACCTTTCATATGTACAGTACCTCTTAACTTCAAAACTTCTAAAGTTCTTCTTCTTTTCTCTGACTCAAGAACATTTCTTAATAAGACAACATTATCAGATACAAATTCCTCTACTCCATATCTAGCAATTGGACCATAATCATCAACCCTTTCTGTAGTCATAACTGTTGTCACACCTATTTCCTTTAATCTTGCTATTAGTCTGAAAATTTCTCTCCTAACAACGTATATGGCGTCATACTGTTGAAAGACCGCAGTTATTGAATCTATTGCAACTCTTTTAGCTTTATATTTTCTTATTGCATAACTAATTCTCTCAATCAGACCAGACAAGTCAAAGTTACCCGCAACATCCTGACCATCTGGGTCAGGAGAAGCATCCAAAATAAAAAGTTTATTTTGGTCAATTAATTCTTGTAAATCCCATCCAAAGCTAGCAGCGTTTCTTATTATGTCTAAAGGTGATTCTTCAAATGTAATAAAAATCCCGGGCTCATCAAAATTGCAAATTCCATGGTGTAAGTATTGGAGCGAAAAAACAGTTTTACCAGTTCCTGATGTCCCACTCACCAGAGTACTTCGAGATACAGGCAACCCACCTCTACAAACATCATCAAATCCTTCTATACCAGTAGGTAATTTTTGAACTTGCATTTTATTTGATTTGGCAAATTTCTTATCTTTCATAGTTAGTTCAAAACGAAAATTAAATAAAAAATAAATATAAAATTTATCTTTAATTATAAAAGTTTTCTATGTATTACTTATCTCCACTATATTCATTTTCAGTTAATTCATCAAAAAGTAGATCTAAGCCTATTAAAACTTTCTCTCTATCAGAAAGATCACCAATTATTCTTCTTACCGGTGGGGGTAAAATTTTAGCTAAGGTTGGGGTAGCCAAAATCTTATCTTCCTCAGCAAGTTGAGGTTGCTTAAGTACATCGATAACTTTCAAGGCATAGACTCCTTTAAATTCATTTTCTAAAATTTCTCTTAAAGTATTTAAAGCTCTCATTGAATTAGGGGTATTCCCAGCAACATAGAGTTTTAAAATATATGTTTTTCTTGCTGCCATTGTTATTGTCCCTCAAATTGATATAAAAGATTTAAAACAATCCTTGACTTATTACACTACAAAATAAGAAAATAAACAAACTATTATGATTGCTTATTTGGCTTAATCAAATTATAAATTTGAGCCTAATAGCATCTTTAAGATATGACTAATTCTAAAAACTCTTCAAACAATTCTTCTAAAAGTGGTGAATTATATGCAATAGCAGAAACTTCAGGCCAACAATTTTGGTTCGAAGTTGATAGATACTATGACATAGACAGGTTAAATGCTAAAGAAAAAGATAAGATAACTCTCGAAAAAGTTCTACTTTTAAAGGATAAAAACTCGATCACTATTGGTAAACCTTATGTTAAAGATGCAAAAATTGAATTAGAAGTAGTTTCACACAAACGAGATAAAAAAATTCTTGTCTATAAGATGCGTCCGAAAAAAAAGACAAGAAGAAAGATGGGTCACAGACAAGAACTTACTAGAGTTATGGTAAAATCGATATCACTAGGTAAAATCACTTCTAAGTCTTCTTCAAAAAAGGAAACTGTTAAAAAGGAGACCAAACCAAAAACTGAAAAATCTACAAATTAAACATTTCTAATGGCACATAAAAAAGGAACAGGTTCTACAAGAAACGGTAGAGATTCAAATTCCAAAAGATTGGGAGTAAAAGCTTATGGTGGAGAAAAAGTAACCGCTGGATCAATTTTAATTCGCCAAAGAGGTACATCCTTTTTGCCAGGAAACAATGTTGGCAAAGGTAAAGATGACACTCTTTTTGCACTCAAAGAAGGAACTGTCAGTTTCGAAAGCATTAAAAGGAATTTAAGAAATAGAAAAAGAGTTAATATAGTTATCTAATTTTCTTATAAGCTCTTGTAGTTATAAGAATAGGATGAAACACTTCTAAAAACATTGATTGAAGCTTCTTAAAAAACTTCTCAACAACTTGAATATCGTCGATATGGAATGGATATTCATTTTTTTCTCCTTTATAGAAATACCAATTAAATAAAGCAATAGAATTAGAATCCATCAACTTATTAAAAATCTCAAGTTGAGAAGCTGGATCGGCAAGATGTTCCAAAACATCAAGACAAATTATAGTATCAAACTTGGATATTTGTGTATCTTTAATTGTCTTACAAAAAGTAAGCTTTTTTTCGACTCCTAATTCCTTAGCCCTGTATTCAACAAAGTTTCTATTTGTTTCATTAATATCTACAAAAAAAACATGCTCAACTTTTGACGACATCGCATTAGCCAAGGCATGCGTTCCAATCCCTCCTCCAAAATCCAAAACTAAATCTCTAGAAAATCTCTGCTGAAGTTTTAAAGTGTCAGCGATATAATCCTTGCTTGTAATATGCCAAGCAGCTAAATCAGCTAAATGACGATCTCCAACAATCTCAGTATAAAAATCTGAAACATCGCTTAAAGCATCTCCAGGATGTAAATTTGCCAAATTCATCTGAGCATTTGCAAGGAATCCATCTAAATCACATTCTTTAATAGATAAGTATTCCATTAAATGTAATTTCAAATTAAAAGCATTATCTAAAAACTCTTTTAATATAAAAATATTGTTTTTCAATTTCTTACGTTAAATTTCCAACAGAAAAATCATAGGATAGTAATAAATCTTTCACAAAGTATTCTTAATATTAAAAATGGAAACTAAAGATGGATTCTTAGTAATTAATAAAGATCAAGGCTGTACCTCTCATGATTGTGTTAGACAAATAAGGAAGTTACTAAATACAAAAAAAGTAGGGCACACTGGAACTCTTGATCCAGAGGTTACAGGAACATTACCAATAGCGATAGGCAGCGCAACAAGATTTATTCAATATCTTCCTCAGGGGAAAACTTATATAGGTCAAATTAAATTAGGGATAAGAACTAACACTGATGATATTCACGGAGAAATAATTAAACAAAAAGATTGGCCTAAAATCAATGATGAGAAATTAGATCAATATTTAAATACATTTAGAGGAATAATTAAACAAATTCCGCCAAAAGTATCTAGCGTGCATGTCAATGGTGAAAGAGCTTATAAAAAATCTTTTAAGAATGAAAATTTTGAATTAGCACCAAGAGAAGTCAAAATAGACGAACTTATATTAATAAAATGGGACCAAATAAACGGAATCATAGAAATAAAAATCAAATGTTCTGCGGGGACATATATAAGAGCAATTGCAAGAGATTTGGGTAAGATTCTCAATTCCGAGGGCTGCCTTCTAAAACTAAAAAGAATTTCAGCTTGTGGATTTAATGAACAAAACTCTATAAAAATATCTGATATAGAAAAAGAAAACGATAAAAAAAACACGGCAAATTTGATTATTCCAACAATTTCTGCTCTTACTCACATTTCAACATTTATCTTAAATAAAGAAGAAGATATAAATTTTTGGAAAACTGGAAGAGCAATTAAATTTGATATTAATTACTTTAATGAAAGCAAAACTTTTGATTATAAAAAACCCATAAAAGTTATAGATAAAAGAAAATTACTACTTGGGATAGGCTTCTTAAATAAAGAACAAACTAATATAAATCCAAAATTAGTCCTTTATGCTAAATAATTTTTAGAGGTAATCTTTTCTAAAAGGTTTAATCTGGACACCCCTATAAAAATGCTTTAATATTTTTTTAGCTTTTTGTCCTTTAGACGCCATATATTTTGCACCCCACTGACTCAATCCTACTCCATGTCCAGATCCCTGTCCAAAAACTATTAAACCTTTTTTTATAGGAAATTTATTATTTAGTTCTTCTTCAAAAAATTTAAATCTCACGAAATTACTATTGAGACCTAATCTTTTTCTTAAATCTACCCCAGACATTTTATCAGAACCATACGCTCCAAAAAGTTTTACATTTTTCACCCTCCCAGTACTAGTCAAATTAAGAATCTCTATATTTTTTAATCCCCCAATCTTGGGAAATAAATTTGTTAATTCTTTATTTGAAAACTTTTTTTGCCATCTAAATTTAGGATTTTCTTGATCAAAATCTTTCACACTTGATAAATATGGATATTTATTCTTCCATACATCTTGACTATTTTCTGTCATTCCACCTGAGCTGCTATGAAACAAAGCATTAATTAACTTATTTTTATAGGTCAAAACCAAAGATCTTGTACTTTTAACGGCTGTGATAGTTTTATAAGTTCTTGACTCTAAGCCATTATAAACTTGATTTCTCTGGGTAGAATCTATATCAAATAGATTATTTCCCTTTTGCTTTAAAGCATAAGTTCTAGAAGCAATTGCTTGTGCTTTCAATGCTTCGATAGGCCATTTTGTTGGCATCTCTGAACCCACAACACTAGTTAGGTATTTTTCAATTCCTAAAACATTAACTACCAATATTTCAGAATCAAGTACAAAGAGATTCAATTTACCAGAAAATCTTTTCTGACCTACCCAGATACCTCTTCCATCAGAAGATCTAACTTGAAATTGGTGATTACTTTTTAAATCATATATTTTTTGTTTATTATTATCAAAATATAAAACTTTTCTATTTTTCTCATTTTTCAAAGTTAAACCTTTTATTTTTTTATTTGAAAAAATCTTTCCTTCTATTGTTAAAGGAATTGATTTATCTGATCTAATCCTTATATTATTATTTTTTGATATCAAAACTCTAATTATTGGTTCACTAGAAGCAAAAACAGTTTCACTCTGAAAAAAACAAAAAAATAAAATACTAATCAGACAACAATTACTATAATTTTTTTTTAATTTAAGTATCACTTTGTTTAAAAAACAAATTGTTAATTTGCCTAAGTTTGACTAAAAGTCTAAATTTAATCCAGATATCAAAATAAAAATATCATAATAAGTGAATATAACCTTCTTAGGAACCAGTTCAGGAGTCCCTTCCTTAAAAAGAAATGTTTCTTCCTTAGCTCTTAAATTATCGCAATCTTCAGAAGTTTGGCTTTTTGACTGTGGAGAGGGAACACAGCATCAAATAATGAAAAGCAATATCAAATCTTCGCAAATCAAAAAAATATTTATTACACATATGCATGGAGACCATATTTATGGTTTGCCTGGCCTTTTGGCTACCTTAGGTTTATCAGGTAATACTAAGGGTATTGAAATTTATGGTCCTTCAGAACTTCAATGTTTTATAAATTCTGCGCTTAGTAGTAGTTTTTGCAAGTTGTCGTTCCCATTGCATTTTGTGGAAGTTGAAAATTTTGCATCAGAAAATAAAATTTTATTTGAAAACAACAAAATAAAAGTAAATTGCGCCTGCCTTAAACATAAAATACCTGCTTATGGTTATAGAGTGAGCGAAAAAGACAAGCCAGGCATATTTGATATCAAAAAAGCAAAGTCTTTGAAAATAGCACCCGGACCAATCTATTCAGAATTGCAACAAGGTAAAAAAGTCGTATTAGCTGATGGGAGGACATTTGATGGGAAAGAATTCTGCGGGCCTCCCCGTGAGGGTGAAAGTTTTGTTTATTGCACAGATACTGTCTTTAGCGAATCAGCTGTATCATTATCAAAAAATGCCAATTTACTCGTACATGAATCTACATTTTCCCAAAAGGATGAGAACATGGCCTATGAAAAATTACATTCCACAACTATCATGGCTGCGAAAACAGCATTATTATCAAATGCAAAAAAATTAATTATTACTCATTTTAGTCCAAGATACACTAGTAAAAATTCAATTACCACAGGCGATTTGCTTAAAGAAGCGCAAAAAGTTTTCCCCAACACTCACCTTGCAAAAGATTTTCTAACTGCAGAAATTAAATAAACTGCAACAGTTCGTGAGCAGGAGGGTTGTAAATGACCAACCCATGAAATAATAGTCATAGGTTTATCTATTTGATGTCGATCGAAATGGTTACTTTTTCTTCGTTCCTAAACAAGTCTCTTAAAAGACTTTTAATTTTTCTTCCATTGTTTTTTGGTTTGTTACTCAATCCAATTTCTGCTAACGCGCTCTATCCCAGTGATCCCTCATCGGTAGACGTATTGAAAGGTGACCTACATGGTAAGGATCTTCAAAATACTGAATATGTGAAATATGATTTATCAGGTCAAGATTTAGGTGAATCTAACCTTAAAGGTGCATATATGAGCGTAACAACTGCAAAAAATGCTAGCTTCAAAGGGGCTAACATGAGCAATGTCATAGCATATGCTGTTCGCTTTGATAATGCTGATCTTTCAGATGCGAATCTCACAAATGGTGAGTTAATGAAAAGTATTTTTGATGGTGCAAACATTGATGGGGCAGACTTTAGTGAGGCAAATCTTGATCTTGCTCAGAGAAAAGCATTATGTGAAAGAGCTAGTGGGACTAACTCCAAAACTGGTGTAGATACTTTTGAAAGTCTTGAATGCACAGGTTTAGCAGGTTATATCCCTGCGACACCTAAAGCTTAAGCTTTATAAATCCTAACTAGCTTCAGATGGGAAGATATTGCCAGGCTCTTTTGAGCTTGGTTTTTTGCTATACCACCATTCTTGTATATCAGCAGAAAATTTCTTTGAAAAAAGAGTAATTACTGTTTCAACAGGTTTTGATCCAGGCTCCAGAATCTGAACAGAGTAAGAGGGACATTTTCTTGAAGCCATATCTGCTACGAATCTAGAACCTATTCTTCTCCAACTAGGCTCCTTACTTCTCCAAGCAAGCCTTGAACAGGGCCAAGGCAACTCTTCCCTATCATAAAGTCTGCAACATGCTCCAATAACCTTATAACTGTACTGGCCTCCATAACTTGATTGAATTCTTCCTGTTTTAAACAATTCGAATTTATTCATTTCACAAAAAAAAGCCACCTTACTAGAGGGTGGCAGAGAAACAATTAATTTTCAACTTAAATAAGTTAATTTTTTATATTTAATACAATTCTTCCTCGGCATGAGTTGTAATTGTTACATCAGATGTTGGATAAGCTACACATGTTAGAACAAAACCCGCTTCTAATTGATCATCATCCAAGAAACTCTGATCTGATTGATCAACACTTCCTGAAGCAACTTTACCTGCGCATGTTGAGCAAGCTCCTGCTCTGCATGAATAAGGAAGATCAATGCCCTGCTCCTCAGCAGCATCTAGAATATATTGATCATCAGGCACTTCAATTGTTGAATTGAGACCTTCACTTTCGCTGATGAGTGTAACTTTGTAAGAAGCCATTTAAAAAAAAAAATTGTTGGTATATTAATACCTATTTAATACATATTTAACACTGATTGAGTCAATATGTGAGATTTTGAAGTAAAAAATGACACAATAAAATGTATTGAAGAGTATCAATAAGAAAAACTTATAGTTAGTTTTGATTTCCGGATTTTTGCGCCGAAATACAAACCCAATCTTTTCTAGATGATACATCCAATAATTTCAAGTTATTTTCAATTAATATTCGTATAATTTCATCTTTTTGTGAATTCAGAATTCCACTGAAAATGACTTCCCCATTGTTTCTCAAGCACTTATAAATATTTGGAATCATTCCTTTTATTACTTCGGCAAGAATATTGCATAAAACAAAATCAAATTGTGTGAGTTGATTTTTTAAAATTACCTCATTAAAAGATCCCAAATATGTATTTAAATTGTTTAAATCACCGAAATTTAGTTGGAAATTAGATTTTGTTGAATTTATAGCTAAATAATCATTATCCACTGCATAAACCTCTTTAGCGCCAAGCAATCTTGCGGCGACACTCAAAATCCCGCTACCACTCCCAATATCTAATATCTTTTTATCAGAAAAGAAAATATTCTCCATTTTTTCCAAGCAAAGATAAGTCGAAGGGTGACTTCCTGTACCAAAGGCTGCTCCAGGATCAATTTTTATGATTTTTTTATCTTTAAACTTTTCATTTAGATTCATCCAACAAGGCAATATTAAAAGATGATTTCCTACTAATTCAGGCGCCCAATATTTCTTCCAGCTTGTCAACCAATCCTCCTCTTTAATAATAATCCAGTCAAAAAATTGATTCTTAGGATCATAAATATTTAGAAGTTTGCTAATTATTTTTTCAAACCCACACCTAGAACTCTCGCCCCAATCATCGACTGGAAGCCATATGTTCACCTCTTTTTTATTTTCATTTTTAATTAAATATTCAAATGAAAAACTAAATATTCCCAGCTCATTTAATTTCCAAATAATAATTTCTTCTGAATCACTATCTATCAGAAAAGTTAGTTTATACCAATCTTTAGTTTCCATTAACGAGGACAAGTCTCTTCATAAAGTAACTGGATTAGCGTTTGTAATTCCCTCTACTTCAATAATGGTGTCAAGCAACTTATTAGGAATTGGATCGTCAATACTTAGAACCATAACAGCTTCTCCTCTAACAATTTTGCGCCCAACTTGCATTGAGGCAATATTTACATTGTTGCTACCCAATAAAGAACCAAGCTTACCGATAATACCAGGCATGTCCCTGTGCCTTGTAACCAGCATGTATCTACTTGGCGATACATTAACAGGATATTGATCAATACTAATAATTCTTAATTCTCCATCAGCAAAAATGCTTCCTGCTACGCTATGGTCACCATTATCTCCATAAGTAGTTAGCTGAAGCGATCCACTAGCAAATTCAGGTCTTGCCTCATCTTTACTCTCGACTACTGAAATGCCTCTTGAATCTGCTTCTAGAGAAGCATTAACATAATTGATCCTATCTCCCAAAGCTTTACTAAGAAGCCCTTTTAGACTTGCTATTATTAATGGCTGGGATGGATGTTGAACAAATTCGCCTTGCAGCTTAACCTCTAGTTTCTGTATCTGTCCTCCTGAAAGCTGGCTTATAAGCAGACCCATTGTTTCAGCCAACTGCAAATGAGGTTTTAGACTATCCATAATATCAGGGCCCAAACCTGGTATGTTTACCGCAGTTCTCGCAGATAACCCAAGCAAGACATCTCTGATTTGTTCTGCAACGTCAACAGCTACATTTTCTTGAGCTTCCCTAGTAGATGCTCCTAAGTGAGGGGTGAGAATAAGATTCTTCTCAACCTTCAAAAGTGGTGAATTAGATTCCAAAGGTTCTTTTGAAAAGACATCTATTGCAGCACCTCCAATCAATGATTTATTTAAAGCTTCTGCTAATGCTTCTTCGTCAATCAAGCCTCCTCTAGCACAATTAATTAATTTTGCGCTACTTTTCATACTTTTAAGCACCTCCATATTTACTAAATTCTCTGTCTCTGGTGTGCGTGGTAAATGCAAAGTTACATAATCGGATTGCTGGAATAAATCTTCAAGATCAGATAGTTTAACTTGGATTTGTTGAGCTCTTTCAGTTGAAACAAAGGGATCATATCCGCAAACATCCATTCCTAATGCATTAGCAACTTTCGCTACATGAGCGCCAATTTTCCCTAAACCTACTACACCTAATTTTTTCTTATAAAGCTCATTCCCAACGAATTTCTTTCTCTCCCATTTACCTAGCAAAGTACTACTATTAGCAATTGGAATATGTCTAGATAAGGCCAACATCATAGCTATAGTATGTTCAGCTGCAGCTATTGTGTTACCCCCTGGAGAATTAACAACAAGGACTCCTTTTTGCGTAGCAGCCTTAACATCTACATTATCGACTCCAACTCCTGCTCTCCCAATGATTCTCAGTTTACTTGAAGAATTAATAATCTCTTCAGTCACTTGAGTACCAGAGCGAATCATTAAAGCATCATAATCTTTAATAATGGAAGCTAACTCAGATTCTGAGATTCCTATCTTCTGATCAACCTGAGCAACTTGTGAAAGAATATCGATTCCTGTTTGATCAATTGGATCTGTAATGAGAACTTTTGTCATTTAAGATTGGTTCTTTAATCTTTTACTTTAACTTAATCTATAGTGTATGTATCTTATTTTATTAATTTGAATAACACACAAACATTTGAGGATTGAAATTTGACTAAAAGTATTGTGATATTTGAAGACATTGATAAATGTATCCAGCTATTTGATGTTTTCAAAGAAAAATCAGTAATGCTCTCTGAAGCTATTTTGATCCCACCAATAAGTGAGAAAATATCATCAGAGGAAAAAGAATTGCTCAATGCGAAAGCAAATATCTTATTCAAATCTCAAAATTTTGAAGATATAAGAATCTTAAATCCTAAACTTGATAGAAAGATCAGACAACAAGATATGAGTAGATGGCTAATGCCATTTGGGTTTATAGCTGGAATAGCTTTTTCTAATATGACAAATTTATCTACCTTCAGCTTTCTTGGTTTAAATAACATCGGTGAATCATTAATTGGAGGTCTTTTAGGAATGGGTTCAGGATATTTAGGAAGCATTGTTTCTTCTGCAAGTATCAACATTAATAGAAATAAAGAGTTAAGATCGATTATTAATTTTAATAAAGAGGGCAAATGGCTTGTGCTACTTGAAAATCAAATTGGAGCTGAATTACCATGGGCTTTGATAAAACAATCAGAAGCAAAAGATATAATTTTTTTAGAAGGCTAAATGATTGATTTAAAAGAGATCTTAATAAATTCAAACTACAAAAAAGAAACTGAGGAATTAATAAATATTGCTAACTTAGCCTACAAACACTGGGAAACTTATTGGACTGGGTTTAATTCAACTTATGTTTGCGAAGAGATTTTAAAAGATTTTGAAAATTTAAATGATTTCAAATTTTTTATTTATGGAGGATTCTCCTCTTCTCAAAGATCTAGGATAGCTTGCTTTAGAGGAGATAATATTCCTGAAGAGGATGCGCTAAAAAGTAATTTTCCAGCTCAAGGAATAAAAATTAATGGAAATTTTTTATTTGATAATGCTAAACAAGACGACTTTAGAACCCTCTTAATTGAAAATGGGGTTAATCAAATAAAAGTTGGAGATATATGGACTATTGGCGATAGGGGAGCACAAGGGATAATTGATAATTCAAATATTAAGCATCTAGATGAAAAGATTTTTTATTTAAGAGACGTAAAAGTAAAAGTTAATGTAGTAGGTATAGATGAATTACAAATACCTTCTGGAAGATCAAAAAAACTTGTCAATACAGTAGAAGCTTCAACAAGATTAGATGCTATAGCTTCAGCTGGCTTTAGGGTATCACGAACCAAAATCATTGAAAGGATAGAAAATGGAATGCTCAGATTAAATGGAAGCAAAGTTAATAAGCCAACAATTAATCTAAAAATTGGCGACAAACTAGAACTTGAAAATAAAGGATTTATCGAAATTCTAAATTTAGAAATAACCAAAAGAGAACGATGGAAAGTTAAATTACTTAGAAAATGAAACGCAACCTGCTATTTTCTTATAAGGGGGATTAAAAATTCCTCAATTGGGGCGATTAGCTCAGTGGTAGAGCACTACCTCGACACGGTAGTGGCCACTGGTTCGAATCCAGTATCGCCCATTAAAACTTTTGACGACCTAGGTTATATCCACAGAAAATAATTTCATTTTTTAGATTATTAAAAAAAGATGAAACTTAATCAAATAATTAATCTCCATAAGGGGCTCACTGCATTTGTAGTGATAGGTCTTATGATTTTTTTTGATAATTTTACGATCGCTCCTTACGTTTATTTAGCCCTGCATGGTACTTATGGATTACTTTGGCTTCTAAAAGAAAAGATATTCCCAGATCCTTATTTTAAAGAAAAAATCAATTTTTTAACTTCAGTTACTGGTTTTATTTTCCTTGGAAGTTACTGGGTAGCTCCATACATTCTTATCTCATCTCAGAAATCTGTTCCAAATATAGTAATAGCTGCATCTGTATCTATAAATATAATTGGTGTGTTTCTACACTTTGCTAGTGATGCCCAAAAATATTTTTCTCTTAAATTAAAAAAAGATCTAATTAAAGAAGGATTTTTCAAAAATATAAGGAATACAAATTATCTAGGAGAAATACTAATTTATCTATCATTCGCCATACTTTCAATGAGTTTAATACCATTAGTAATTCTTGCAGTATTTTTCTCTATAGTTTTTCTACCAAGAATGATAAAAAAAGATAAATCGCTCTCAAAATATGATTCATTCGAAGAATACAAAAAGAAAAGTGGTCTTATATTGCCTAAAGTAAATGCCTGATAACAACTTACCCAGTTGGAGGCAAGATTTAAAATCTTCTAGAAAAAAAGAGGGCAAATCACCCTCCAATAGATGGATACAGCTTGCAACAGTTAGCGTTAGAAATGAGCCTAGATTAAGAACAGTTGTATTCAGAGGATGGAATAAAGATACTTCAATGATTATTTTTTCAGATAGAAGAAGTGAAAAAATTGAGCATTTAAAATCCAACCCTAATGCAGAAATATTATGGTTTTTTTTTAAAACCAAATCACAATATAGGTTCAAAGGAAAAATAAGTGAGTTAAGTGATAATAAAAATTATTGGGATACATTATCTGAAACATCAAAATCTTCTTGGTTCTGGGGATCTCCCGGAGAGAAAATCAACCACAAATTGCAATCTGCTTATGAGATATCATCCAATCTACCCAAGTCAGAAAATTTTATAGTTCTAAATTTTGATATCGATTCAGTAGATCTTCTTAAATTAGAAAAGCCTATTCATAAAAGATATCTATGGGAAAAGAAATATAAATGGAAAAAAACAGAAATTAATCCATAGAATATTTCTAAATTGTATATTTAAGTTGAAAAAGATCTAGTGATCGGTCAGTTTAAAAAAAGACGTATTATTGATATGAATTTCTCAGAAATTCCAGATAACCTTTTTATTATTTTATCTTGGGTCACAGCTATAGGTCTTTTTATAAGTCTTACTGAAGCAACAATTAAGATAAAACTCGAGAAAAGGAACTCATATCTTAAAAGAATAGAACTAATTAATAGTCTTTATCCTAAAAAGTTAGTTTGAAATATCTGAAAGAATATTTTCTTGAAGAAATTGCAATAAACCCACTTTATTATTTTCTTCTTTTGTTTTAGATTTCTTAGAAGAAGGTTTTACTTTTGTTGAAGATATGCTTTCTTCTGTATCTTCTGATTTAAGGATTCTAATAATAACTTCATCCAAAGAAAAATTACCAGGCCCTGACAAAGCAATTGAAGTTGCTGAAGCAAAATACAAAAGTAAAAGCTCTAGTAGGAAAATATTAAACCCTGAAGTAACAAGTGCATGATAAATGGCGACAGAAATTGTACCAACAATAGCTAAGGCTCCGAATCTTGTAGCTAAACCGATTATTAATAACCAACTACCACCTATCTCCGAAAATGCTGCTATATATGATAAAAAAATTGGAAATGGAAGATGTAGTGGTCTCACAAATGCATCAGCAAAATTTTCTATATTTGCTAATTTTTCATAACCGTGGTGAATGAGCACAGTACCCGTAATAACTCTAAGAATTAATAAAGCTGTATCTTTGCTAAACGACTTTGTAAGAATTGTTGAAAGCACTATAAAAAAATTATCCTTAAGTAAAAATAACTATTCACAGTTTCCATCGTGGATTCAACGGCAAAAGTCATACCTAATTAAGTATTTATACTTAGCTGCCTAAGGAATTCTTTTCCTGATTAAGAATTCCCCTAAGTTAAAAATTATTTTTCGAATGATTTTCAAATATTATTTGATTGATTTTTGGAATGTTTTCTTTAAATTTGAAAAACCCTTTTTTGGCAAATTTCCACGCAATTAAATCTTCATTCCTCACAAGATTAAAAATATTTTTATTGTGTAAATTTTTAAACTTAATTATGAAATCATAATTTTCTCCCACTCCAGGATAAATAATGTCTATTTCGTCAATATTTTTAAGAGTAATTTCTAGCAAATCAGGATCAATCTGTTCAACATTATCAAAATGCTCTACAAATTCAGAGACCAAATCTTGTTTAAATTTCAAAACAGATTCAGACAATTTAATTTGTCTTTGTTCATTCTTAAGAAGGATAATGAATACATTTTTATAGCTTGGAAGTAAATTTTCAAGGGTTGCAAGGTGCAGATCATTTTCAAACATAACTAGATTATCTGATTTAGGATCCATATTATTTTTATAAATCTCATCTTCTAATGGAATTTGATTCAATTCCTCAAGAAAAATTTGTTTATTGATTATTTTTTTTACATTAAATCTATTATTTGAAAATTTTCTGAGGTTTGAAGATGAAAAAAGATATTGCTTTCCTTTAGTGTGCAATCCTCCCACCCATCTCCAACTAAGGAGATTAGATGCAGCATCACCATCCAAGAGATATTTAAAGAAAAACTTTGCTCCCAATTGCCATGGGAGGCCTAAATTAAATATCCAAGTACTCGCAAACCACATTCTTGTATGATTATGCAAATAGTTATACTGTTTTAATTCAAGTACCCAAGAATTAAAAAAATCTAATTCTGTATTCCCATTAATTGCATTTTCATATAGCTCATGATCATAATCAAGATTTTTTTCTGAAATAAAATTTTGCCAAACTTTAGGTTTATTTTCCATCCACCCTTTCCAGTAAACTCTCCAAAATATTTCTTCAACAAATTTAGTTGTATTTTTGATTTTGTACTTACTTTTAACATCATGTATTAGGTCATATTCCAATAATATTCTATGTGTGACAAAAGGTGATAATTTTGAAACTGAACTTTCGTTATTTGGCCCAAAATCAAAATTTCTTAATTTTGCATAATCATTAATTTTGTATTTCGCAAAATTGTCCCAGATATTTTGAGCTTTTAATAAAAATGACATTTTCTGATAACTTTAAAGAATTTTTTTGTATTGATTGAAATTTCAAAAATTAGCCTGCAAATTAAGCCTTGAAATTTTTCTATTTCACTTTTAAGTAAATATGTTTGATTGAAGTATTTAATTTAAACTCCTAATCCTTACATTTTATACTCTTAGATCGCTCTCTGGGTAGGAGGATATTTATTTGAAAATTACTTTTAACTCTGGTTTTAATTTTAAATCTTTATTTAAATAAAAATTTTCTAGAAGATTTTTAAATATTTATCAAAATTATTATGAATAATTCATTAGTGAGAGATACTAAGTATCTTGATGAACAATATAGAATAGGTGACGGCACAATTTCCGATGATGCATTTAAGCAGCTTGAGAAGCTCTTTATACCTGCCCATCCAGAATTTGACTACTTTAATCAAAATAAAAATAGACTTTTGCCAAAATTAGCTAAAGAAAATTATAAAGATTTTTTGGGAAGTTTATTAACAAAAACAAGATTAAGCATTCAACCAAAAATTGATGGCTGCGCTATTGCAATTAGATATATAAATGGCAAGTTTAATAAGGCTATTACAAAAAAAGGATTTGATGTCACAAGCAAAATCAAACAAATTAAAAATGTCCCCGATTGTATTCCTATCAAACGAGATTTTCAAATTAGAGGTGAACTATACGCTACAAACCAAGTTGCCGGAATTTCCCAAAGAATTGCAAGAAAATACCTCAATGATAAGAAAAGGATTGGAGACAGTCTCAGCTTTTGCTGTTTCCAAATACTTAATGGAAGACTTAACCAATATGAAACCCTTAACTATCTTAAAAAATGTGGCTTCAATACCCCTGAGAGTTACTTCACAAATCTTACAAGCGAAATCGAAATATATAAAAAAAATTGGTTAGAGAGAAAAATATTTGCGAAATATCCAACTGATGGGATAGTTATTAAAATAAATAGTAGGAAACTACAGTTGCTTAGAGAGACAAGCTTATCTCAAAATAACGAATGGCAGTATGCAATTGAAAATACTATTAACTAATATCTTCAAAAAGAGCTCACGATACTGGATTCCATTATTTACAGTGGAATGGTAATTAAGTTCTAGTTAAATTCGAAAGCAATTTGCAGGATTACTAAATGACTGCCACTATTTCAAGACCTAAAATTCCCAACTGGGAAACATCTAATATTCCTAACCTTATGGGCAAAACAGCACTAATTACTGGTGCAAATAGTGGTCTTGGATACTACACAGCAAAGGCCTTAGCCGAAAAAAATGTTCATGTAATCATTTCTTGTAGATCCTTTGAGAAGGCTAATCAAACTATCAAAAAGCTAAAAGCTCTTAATCCTGAAGGAATATTTACACCTTTAGAATTAGATTTATCAGATTTAAACAATGTAGTTGAAGTTCAGTCCAAAATTTTTGATGGTTTTGAAAATCTGGATTTATTAATCAATAATGCAGGAATAATGCACCCGCCTAAAACACTTAGTGCTCAAGGATATGAAATACAATTTGCAGTTAATCATTTAGCTCATATGCTTTTGACCCTAAAGCTTCTTCCAATTATTGAAAAAAAAGAGGAATCGAGAATAGTTACGGTTACCTCTGGTGCACAATTTTTTGGCAAAGTAGGATGGGGAAATCTGAAAGCAGAAAACTATTACAACAAATGGGAATCTTACTCCAATAGCAAATTGGCAAATGTAATGTTCGCTTTGGAACTCAATGAGAATTTAAAACACAAAAATATACTTTCTTTAGCTGCTCACCCAGGGATAGCAAAAACAAATCTTTTTACTGCTCAGAAACCTAAACCTAGCCCAATAGAAACATTTTCTATGGAATTATTTAGCCCTATTTTTCAATCTGCTGAGATGGGGGCTTTACCTCAACTTTTTGCAGCTACTTCCCCAGAGGCAAGAGGTGGTGATCATTATGGTCCTAAATTTAATTTCAGAGGTCATCCAAAACTATCTCCTACTTCTCCTTTTGCCGTTAATAAAAATGAAAGAAAAAATTTATGGGAAAAAAGCCTTGCAATACTGAGTAATTTCTTATAAATTTTTCATTTTTACTAACTTTAGAAAATACTTCAAGATATGTAACTCGCTCTCTGAGAGTTTCATAAATTCTGTTAAGGCATCATGATTGTTTTCATCAATTTTTTTTGATAATTTAATAAAACTATCATGGTTTTCATTAATAAAGCGCTCAGCAATCTGAGATGGGGTTAAACCCTTTTCTATTAATTCACCTGGATCATTTTTCTCCCACTTTTCATAAAACCAAGAGAACCAATATTTTGCAGTATCATCTTCCATTAATTAACTTTTATTTGGCGAATTCTCTAAATACTAATGAATGATCTCATGATTGAATTAACCCTCAAACAGATTTAATATAAATGCAATTATAAATTTAATGATAGATAATAATCATTTAAGTAAAAGAAAAAAAATTAATCTTGTAATTGGATTAGGCAAATCTGGATTTTGGGCTGCCAAGTATTTGAGAAGCATCAATAAGAGAGTAATTGTTTGGGAAAGTAAAGATGGGGAAGAATTCGCAGAAACAAAAACAAAATTGGAGGAACTTAATATACTAGTTTCTCTTAATAAAGAATTTGTATTTGAAGAAATTCATCCCTTTGTAAAAGAGATTGAATCTGTTGTTGTAAGTCCATCAATACCTTATGACCATGAAACTATTATTCAATTAAAAAAAAAGGGAATTAAAGTAATTGGAGAAATTAATGTTGCATGGGAAATTTTAAAAGACACAAATTGGATAGGTATTACTGGCACTAATGGTAAGACTACTGTTACTCATTTACTAAGTCATATACTCTGCGAGAATGAATTATATGCTCCTTTTGCTGGAAATATTGGTACACCTTTATGTAAATATGCTTACTCTAAAAAACACGAAACAATTGACTGGGTTGTAGCTGAATTAAGCAGTTATCAAATAGAAATATCTCCAGAAGTAAAACCTAACATTGGAATCTGGACAACCTTCACAGAAGATCATCTTGAAAGACATAAAACACTTGAAAACTATTTCAACATAAAAAAAAGCTTGCTAGAAAAATCAGATTTTAGAATTTATAATTATGACGATGAAAATCTAAGAAATCACTATAGTTCACTATCAAAAGGGGTTTGGATAACAACTAGTTTAGATCAATCAAATTTAATTCAATGCGATTATTGGATAGATGATCAAGCATTCATTGTTGAAAGAGGGAAGAGACTATTCAAACTAGAACATTTTTCTTTAAAAGGAATGCATAATCTTCAAAATCTTCTATTAGTAATAGCAGCAGCAAGAAAAGTTGGATTATCTGGAAAGAAGATTAAAGATTCTTTATCTAATTACAAACAATTACCTCATAGGATGGAAACAATTTACAAAAATAATGATCTGGAAATAATTAATGATAGTAAAGCTACGAATTTTGATTCATCTATTGCAGGAATAAATTCAATTGAAGGTCAAATAATAATAATTTCTGGAGGCAGATTAAAAGGCAATGAATACAGTGAATGGATAAAAGTTTTAAAGAAAAAAGTTAAATGTGTTTTTCTTTTTGGAGAAAGCTCAAAAGTCCTAAAAATAGCGCTTATTAATGATGGATTTAAAAAAGATATTTTTGAATTTTCAGAACTGAAAGAGCTTCTAAGTTTTGTTTTTCATTATTTACAAAATAACAAGGTTGGGACATTATTATTCTCACCTTCATGCTCAAGTTTTGATCAATTTAAAAATTATGAAGAGCGAGGAGATCATTTCAAGAAACTAATAAGTAAAAAATTAAAGGTTAATTAATTCAGTTTTTATTTAAAGATCATTAAATAATTTTCAGGTCGGTCATCACAACCGTCTCCCCTCTAGCAAATATTCACTTAGTTAGTTAGATTTTGACTATAAATTCATTATTAAAAATGAGTGAATCTAACAATTTACCTCAAGCAATCAGTCATAAAAAATTAAGTTACTTGATGCTGAAGGCACAAAAAGATACTCATTCTTCTGATGAATTAACAGAAATAGAAAGCCCCGCAAAAAGAGAATTTGACGATTTAATAAACAATTGGGAAGCCTCAACTAAGAAATTAATTCACGAGTTATCAAAAAGAAAAGAGAATTTACTAAAAGATAAATCACCAAATTCTTTAATTGCACTTGGTGCTATGGAAGTTCACCTTAACATGGCTTTGCAAGCCTTAAATGCATTTAATAAAGGATTTGATGAGTAATAGATAAACTATAAGGAAGGCATTGAAAATAAAAGAAAATCTAGTTCTTTTTCAGTATCTATAGAAATATCTTTTACATTAATAACTTCAAATCCCAAGCCATCTCCAGAAGAGAGACATATATTTAAATTAGGGTCTTTACTTTTTAATAAAAGATTACCTTCTATTATTTGTATCCAATTATATTTATCGATTTTTAATGGCATTTTTTTTTCTTTAATAGGTTTGTATTTACAACGCCATAAAGAAATATCTTGATTTAGAAAAAGTTTATTATTTTGACCTTTTTTATAATCAAAAATAAGATTTTCCCACAACTTTTCATTTAATGATATTTGTTTATAGCGAGGTTTGATATTTTCTTTTTTAGGGATTACCCAGATTTGGAACAACTTGCAGGACTCATTTTCTTCGTTCTTCTCGCTATGAGAGATCCCAGTACCTGCAGACATAACTTGAACTTCATCTTTATTAATTTTCCCAAAGTTGTTTAACGAGTCTCTATGAGTTATTGCTCCTTTTGTTACGACAGTAATTATTTCCATATTTGCATGAGAATGTGTATTAAATCCTGTATTAGGAGAAATAATATCTTCGTTTATAACTCTAATATTCCCAAAATTATCCCATTTTGGATCTCTATGCTCTGCAAAAGAAAATGAATGCATCGAATTTAGCCATTCTCTATTTGATCTAAATCTTTCGTGCGATTTCCTTATTTTAATTATTTTCAAAGACATAAATTCCTAGAAATAAATATTGTATTTTTGGGTTAAATAAATATGTTTTAAAATTATAAATTATGAATAAGGAAAATTATTTTTATTTATTTGTTAATTTTACTTTGTGCTTTATTTGCTTTATTAATTATTTTTTTTGCTTCTTCTCTTGTAGAACATTTTTCTGCCTCAACATTTAAGTTTTTTAGTTTATTTAATTGCTTTGAAACTTTCATATAAGTTTGAATTGCCAACTAGAAGTTAACACATATTTAATGGAATAGCCAAAAATAATGGTTTGCATTTCAGCCTTATTAGCTAAAAATAAGATTGGAGGATGGAATTATCAGAACAGTATAGAGGATGTATTGGATTATCTTTAATTGTTTTCTTAATGAAAAGAGGTCCAAGAGGATTATCAAAATTATTTTTCCTAATTGAGTTATAATGCATTATTTTTTTTGATATTCTTTTATTTCTATTGAGAAATTTCCCTTTGTTGCCCCAACCTAACCATAAATCACAGTTTTTATTTTCAGACCAGTGTTTTAAGTTTTTATAAATATGATTATTATTTAGATAACCAACAGGGTTTTTGCGATTAAAAAGTTCTTCTGGATTGCTTGAAATAAGAGCAAATAGATTGATTAATTTTACTTTGCCATAATTATTGTTTTTCGATATTTTGATTATCTTTTTTGTTGTATTATCCAAGAAAACTGCATCTGATAATGAAGGATTTAAACCAATAAAAATAATTTCTTTTGTAGATTTAGAAATTTTATAACTTAAGCTCCATCTATATTTTTTGCTCGTGCTTATTAAACAATTTCTTTCTAGAAATAAATTTTTCAACCTAAACCCACACCTCTAGCCATAAGAGTTGCAAACAAAGGTATTGTTGCAAAGCCCACTAATTCGGTAGTAATGATAAGTTTAAACCTCTTAACAAGTTTCTCTGAGATTTCAGGTAATTTATTCTTACTTAATGGAATTGCCCATAGGATATAGGTTGTTGTTGGGTATAAAGAAATTAACCCTACCAAAATGTAAAGCGAAACCTTTATCCAAAACACAGGATTACCTGTATAGAAATCGCCTCCTTGTCCAAAATACTTAACACGTAATATACCAGTAACCAATATTGCGACTCCTGCCAAACCATAAACCACATCTGCAATTATCATTGAGATAGTCTCAATTCTATTAAGACCTACTTTGAGAGTCAATCTTTCAAACAAAAGAGCACCGAAACACAAAATAATTCCTAAATAATGAATATATGCTACCAATGCACTTTTAGCGATTTCGCCTGTTAATAAAGTTCCTAATAACATTTTCTAGTCAAAATTTATACAATACTAACCACCAAATAAAGAATTTGTTTAGAAATATAATAATAACTTAAAAGCAAGGTATTGAATCTAAGACTCTAAATACCTTTTTTGACCATCTTCAAAAAAATCCTTTTTATTCCATACTTCGATTACATCTGGGAAATGTTTTTCCATGCATTTATCACAAACCCCATGACTGAATCTAATATCACTAATTTTCGAAAGATATTTTTCCAAATGCATCCAATCCCCCTCCTTATTTTTTACTTCTCTGCAATATGAGCATACAGATAAAATCCCTTCCTGTTTATGCAAATTAGACAATGCATCTAGCAAGTTTAATGACTTTTTTCTAAGCTCCAAAAATGAAACTATTTGCTTGGATAATAATTCCATAATATTAAATTGTTTTGTAGTTAGATTTCCTGGCTTTCTGTCTATTACACAGAGAGTTCCAAGTTTATGACCATCACTATTTCTAAGGGGAAAGCCTGCATAAAAACGAATCTTGGGATCTCCTGTTACCAATGGATTATTTATAAATCTTTCATCTTGGAAAGCATCATTAATAATTAATGGACTATTTTCTTTAATTGCATGGGTACAAAAAGACCAATCTCTTCTAGTTTCTTGTATTGGAAGTCCTTGTTTGGATTTAAACCATTGTCTATCTTTATCCACCAAAGTCATTAAAGAAATAGGGACATTACATGTTTCTGAAGCAATTTTTGTAATATCGTCATAACATGATTCTGGCTTGGTTCCCAATATCCTGTATTCTGCTAAAGCTTTTAATCTTCTTTCCTCTTCTTCTTTTTTTGATACAAGATTCTGCATTAATCTTCACCAATTAATTAAAACTTTAAAATTAAATTTTATTCAAAAAACTTTTTCCGTCTAATACTTAATAAAAAAAAGATAAACTTATTGAATTGTTACTTACTGATTTATTATTGATTGATTTAACTTTGAGACTGCCATCCCAGCAATCCATCCACTTGTCCAACAATGTTGAAAATTAAATCCACCAGTGATCCCATCAACATCCAAAACTTCTCCAGAAAAAAATAACCCTGGACAAATTAAGCTCTCCATACTTTTAAAATTAACCTCATTAATTTTTACGCCTCCTGAAGTAACAAATTCCTCTCCAAATGGACCTTTGCCTGAAATTATATATTTATCCCTCATTAGAGTATTTATTATTTTTTCTCTCTCATCCGCCAGTAAATCAGCCCACTTTTTCTCATTATTAATACCTATTTTCTTTAATAAAAAAATCCATAATCTTTTTGTTAATAGTGGCACAGGTCTACTATTAATAAGATTCACCTTGCCTTTATTTAATCTTAAATGATTAACTTTTTCTTTTAACTCCTTATAACTTAAAGAAGACCATTTAATGATTAGATTAAATTTATATTTTTGGCTATAAAGTTCCCTTGCTGCAATTGATGAAAGTTTTAACACTGCTGGCCCACTAAACCCCCAATGCGTTATTAGTAAATCGCCTCTATTTTGAAAATTCTTATTTTTTAATTTAATTTCTATATCTATGCCCTTTATCGATACCCCACTACATTCATCCAAATTTGGTTCTTTTGTAGAAAAAGTAAAAAGCGATGGTACAGGTTTAACAATGGTGTGTCCAAGATTTTGAGCTAATTTATATCCGCTTGGATTACCTCCAGTTGAAAGAATAATATTTTTTGCAGTTACCTTTGCTTTTTTAAGACTAAAAATATTGAATATATTATCTGGAGTTTTTGAAATTTCTTTTACATAAAATTTTTTTATTATCTCTACGTTTTTTGATAAAGCACTTTTTCTCAAACAATCAATAACATCTGAAGAAGAATTAGATACTGGGAAAACTCTTAGATCTTCCTCAATTTTTAATTTTAACCCTTTTTTCTCAAACCAATCATATACATCTCCAGCAGCAAAACGATTAAATGATTCCAAGAGCTGAATTCCACCTCTGGGGTAATTCTCAACTAGTTCATTCGGTATCCATGTTGCATTAGTGACGTTACATCTTCCCCCTCCACTAATCCTTACTTTCTCCATAAGTTTTGAAGTGCCTTCAAGAATTATTATTTTTTTTACTCCATTTTCAGCAGCAGTTATTGCTGTCATAAAACCAGCTGCACCGCCTCCTACAACTGCTAAATCAAAAGGTTCCAAAAACTTATCATTCAATATGCTTCTATCTGATAATAGCAAGGAATTATAGAGAAAAATTATTCCAAAAACTATTAAAAAAATAAATAAAAAACTTAAAAAAATGCAAAATAGATAGCTGCAATTCACTAATTTTTAAATTTCTAAAAAAATCAACGCAGTCGTTATTCTTATGCTTTAACTTAATTAAATGAGTCTGATATTTTCTTACGTTAAATATTCTGAGGCCAGTTTTCCTATGACTGGTCAATATACTGCTCTTCTTTTAATTACTTCTGTTATTTGGGTTCTACTTTGGTTTGGATATAGACAAAATAAGATAAATGATGAGATCAAGAAAAAAGAAAAAGAAGAAAGAATTAATGCGAAAGTTCAAAGAAGAAAAAAGTTAGAGAGTTTATACCCTACTAATAAAAAAACTGTTTAAAATAAATTATTTTAGAAAATATGAAAAAAAATAATTTCAAATTACTAATTCAGTACTTACCGGGGATTTTGATTCTTATTTATGTATTCTTTTTAGCATTTACTCAATTCATAAAATAAAATTTTTAAAAATTATTCGTTTTGATTGGAATCCTTTCTGCTTTCGGAGCTGCTACATCTTGGACATATGCCTGCTTTATTTGGCGCGCGCAAACTAAAAAATATAAACCAGTAGATATTAATTTAATAAAAAATATAATAGCTTTTTTAATTTTCATACCTGCTTTTATCAATATAAGTTCTACAACTGCATTAAAAAACATATTTATACTACTAATTAGTGGAATAATAGGTATTGGTTTAGGTGATACTTTCTATTTAAAGTCACTACAAACAATTGGCACAAGAAAAACTTTATCTATAGAAACTCTTTCTCCGTTAATGGCAGCTTTGTCAGGGGAATTTTTTATTAATGAAAATTTAACAACTAAATCATGGGTTGGAATAATTATAGTAACGATTTCGCTATTCATAATTCTCAGAAAAGGTAACGATTTTAAAGAGGAAAACTCCTCTTTCTCAGAAAAAAATAACTTTAAGATTTTTGCTTTTCCTTTTTTATCAGTTTTATGTGCTGTTCTTGGAGGTCTTTTATCAAGGATGGTTTTCCTTCAAAGCAATTTATCTCCTTTCCTTACAACTGAAATAAGATTATTAGGTGCAATAATTTTTTTGATAAGTCTAAAAGGATTTAAGATTAATTTTTTCTTAAAAAACATAGACAAAAAACAACAAAAAAGATTTTTTATTTCAATACTTCTTGGAACAAATATAGGAATATTTCTACAACAAGTTGTGTTTAAAACCCTCCCCATAGGAGTAGGATGGGCTTTATTAAGCACATCTCCAGTAATTTCCTTATTTTTTGCTAAGAATGAGGAAAGAGAAATTACCAAAAAAATAAAAATTTTTACTTGTTTTTTATTTTTTGGCTTGACATTAATAATTCTTTAATCTCTGAGTTAATGTAAAAAATACTCATGTTAATAAAAATCAGATTAAATAAAATTATCCTATAAACACTCAAAACAATGAAAACATTAAAGAAAAAAAGACTCGGCACATTGGAAGTTTATGTTATTTTCTTAAGCTGCATTTATGCAGGCTTTATAGGTTATAAATCTCTATTAAATGTTTTATTTACTTGGAATTAATTAATTAATTCTTTCTAATGATTTAATCAACTTACCTCCATCTTGGTCATCATCATCATTTGAAGCGAAAAATAAAAAAAATATTCCTAGGGAAGCTATAGATAGCGAAATTGACATTACAGAAAGCTCATCCATAAATTAGAAAATTTTTTTTATGATAAACGAAAAAAAATAAAAGACAGTAAAGAAATACACATTCTCGAAAATAAATATTTCTTTTATTTGTAAAATGAAAAAACACATCCAAACTATTTCGTGAAAGTTCTAATATCTTCCCCTTGTAGTGCAAGCACAATAATTCAGTATGGAATAAAAAGTTGGCCTATTTGGGAATGTGAGCCAAGCGATTATAAGTACCTAAACAGGAAATATTTATGTAATTAAACCTGGAGATCTAGTTTATTTTACAGCTGGACTTTACTGCGAGTAGGATGTAACCAAGAGTATTAAAAAACATTAACGGTTTGATAGCTAAATGTAAGGAAAAAGGTTTTTTATTGTTTTATTATTAAGTCAATGAAGATAAAATATAGTTAATACATAATTTTCAAAAGTAAAACTAATATTATGCCTTTTACTGATCAAGAATATTTCGAAGTTATCGAGCAAAACGACACAGTAAAAGAAGCATATAAAAATATTAAGCGAATTTGCATTGATTTACAAAAACAAACAAATTGTCCTGAAGAGGATCTAAAAGATTTTCTTGAATTTATTTCTAGACAATGGAATAAGTAATAATAAACAAGGCCTTTTAGAAGTACTAGATTTAAACTCGCAATTTTCTTTCTGAGTGAACAAGTTCTAGTCTAATTCCTTGTTTGGGTTAGTATTCATACTGGACGTCCCCTTAGCAGCAGTAACGAAGAAAAAGAAGCCTACAATTCCTGATATACCAAATATCGCAGCCAAAGGATCAAAAGTGAAAGAAAACATAGAATTTATAAAATCAAGATAAATAATAGTTTTTCAATCAAAATTGTACAAATATTGTTAAGTATAAAAAATTACAATTGAACGATTCATTATGTCATTATTGGTTTCTTAGTAGGTAGAAGTGAATTATTATTCAAATTTATATTTACGTATAAAAATATCAATATACCTAAGATTTATTCTTATGACAGAAAAAGTTTTAAGAATATTTATAGAAATCTTCAATACCATTTACCAAAGAATCCACAATTGTTGTTTCTTTTGATTAGTATCGATCCATGACAGAATTGTATTCAGCTTCTTCTTCAATAAGTCCTCTAACGGCAATACTTTGGTGTCTTTATCCAATTGCTATAATTGTTATCATTGAAATAATTCTTGGGGGTGGATTCGATGATGACAATAATGACGATCAAGATGGTGGAATGTTAATACCGGCTTACTCAAGATATAACGTTTAAATTTGAATTCGAAATTTAAAATTTAACCTATAAAAATTCCTTAAAATGGCAACCCAAATTGATACAACTTTTGCTTCACTAATTACACTAACTGTTTTTATTATTTCCTCTCTTTCGTGGCTAGTCTTAAGAACTATAAAAGAAGGTAGAAAAGCTCTTAAAGAAATAAATAAGGATTAAAACAAATATCTCAAAAGAAAATAAAAAAATGTAGAATTTTGGATTAATATTATTTATATTTAGTCTTTATAAGTTTTACTAAATTATATATATTCATAAGAAATAATTATTAAAAATTTTGGAAGTTTAGAAAAATCATAAAAAGCGTAAAGAAATATTAGAATTTATAAGATTGCTAAATTAAACAATTCTCAATTTATAGTTATTTCTTGTTTTTCAAGAGGCTTATCCTTCAATAATTACTTTCATAAATAAAAATGCATCTCAATTCTTTACTTTATATTTGTACTATATTTTTATTCATTTATGTAATGGCACTATTTTGGAGAGACTTACCAAATCAAAAAAAGTAAATAAATAATTAATATTAATTTTGTTGCCTATAAAAAAAAATTAAGTTATTAATTTAATATTGGATCTAATTTTTCTTGAAAATGCTAAAAGAATCTTCAAATAACCGCAAAAAAAATTCATACTCAGACACTACAAATATTGAAAAAGAAAACATTATTTGCAAAGACGGATTCTGCTCATTGCCGAATCAAGAAGATTTCTCAAAACAAAATAAAAATCATACAAATTTATTTGATCCTATTTAGTAAATAAAAACATGTTGAGAAATTTAGGATAAAATTTTTGGAATCTTTGAATCTTAATTTATGTGTAGATAAATTTAAAATGCATATTAAGATTTTTGGGTTAAATCTAGAGACTTTAAAAGATTCATATCTATCGAACTGGTTTTTTTCAATTAGCGAATCTAATAATTTATTTGCTAACTTTCCCAATATTTATAAAAAGGTTTAGTTTTAAAGCTTATTTAATTATTTTCATGGCTCCTCAAATATCTTTGAAAATAGGGATAATTACAGATTTAAAAAAGATTGGATATTGCTCTATAAATTTCATAGCCTTTTTCAGATTGTTCTTTTATTTGATCTAGTTAGGATTTGCTAAGATCGGTAATGGCAAATAAGAGCTTTAAATATAAACTAATAAATTATCAAAAATAATCTAAATCTATTCTTAGCATAACTACATTTACCTTATAGAAACAATGTATTTTTTCTGGAATGTTTTGATCACTTTTTTTATTAAAAATGGGCATAAATTAAGGTGATTATTAACCATTATCTAAAAAAAATTATAGGCTAATTGAATATAAACCAACTCTTTATTTTTTTCTTTTCTTAAAATCCACAAATCTTATCTTGTTTCTTGAAGCTATTTGCTTTTCAAGAATTCTAAACACATGCAATTCGCATTCAGTTAATTTAAGAAACTGATCGAGTGTATCTTTATCGTCTTCATCAAAGTTCTTGAAAACTTCTGAAATAGCAAACCTATTTTTAGATATAAAATCCTCTGCAACATCCTCTGGATTTTTACCTGAAGCGAAATCTTGAAAAGCTTCATAAGAATTCAGTTCTGACGTTAGCCATTTAAACCATGGTTCTTTGTTATTTATGATTTTCTTCATGAAAGAATCTTGACTAATTTAATCATCATTAGTTATTTATTCTTTGGCAGCTGTAAAATTACTCATTTTTTTGTTAAAAGATAACTAAAATTTAATTTTTATAAAAACATCTTCAATTCCATTTTATGAATTTCATTCATCTCCAATTTTAATTATTGGTGCTCTTATTATTCATTTAGCAATAGAAGTTTTTTTATCGCATATCAAAAATATTTCAATTCACCTTTGAACAAAGATCTGACGATAAACAAAAAAGCATTAAATAAGGAACAAAATGAATTAAACGACAGATTAAGGAAATATAGAACAAGAGTTGAAAACCTTATTAAAAATTACTTAAAGATCTCGAATTCAAGACCTTAATTTTTTTAACAGGAATAATGGACTATAAGGAACTATGGATAAAGATCATCTTATTGAATTAATTTCTAGTAGCATTCTCTATGAGATTAAAGACTCAGAATCAACGAAGAAGCTTTCTGATTTTAAGAATTACTTAGAGAGATTAAATCTAGATCAATTGAGAACTATGTCTAAAGAATTTATTCTTTAGTGGTATATCAATAAAAAACACTTTTTTTAGTTATTAGTCAAAATATATTTTTTTTTGTTATCTTCATTTCTACAGTATAAAAAATATGAAGCAAGTAAAAAGAAGTGATTTTTTAATTAAGCCATTTCTAAAAAGAAATAATTTAAGGGCTTTTTATCAAATAATTTCTACCATAATCCCAATAATATCTCTTTGGTTAATTGTTTACCAAATAATAAATCATTCTTTTTTATTATTAATAAAAGGCTTCTTATTGATTCCTATTCTTTGTCTGCTCACGCTACTTTCTTCTAGAACCTTCTCATTAATGCATGATTGCGGCCATAATTCTCTTTTTAAAAAACGTAATCTCAACAAATTTTTTGGATTTTTGCTTGGTTTGGTAAATGGCATTCCTCAGAAATCATGGTCCATTGACCATGCATTTCATCATAGAAATAATGGGAATTGGGAAATCTACAAGGGGCCTATAGATGTTTTAAGTATTGAAGATTATAATTCTCTATCAAAAAGAGAAAAAATATTTTATAAAATAAGTCGTAATTGGATCATGCTTTTTCCTGGTGGCTTTTATTACTTAGTTCTAAAACCTAGATTAGGATTGATTATTATTATTTTTAATTTTAGTAAAGATATAGTAAAAGAGTTTTTTATCAAAATTAAAAACAGAGAATTTTCTGAATTTTTAGCTATCAAATCAAGAGTTAAACCACCTTTTTCTGATTACGGTGATAATTTTAGTGAACTTTTTGAATTAGTAACGAATAACTTAATAGTAATAACAGGTTGGTTTTTTATGTCCAAATGGTTTGGGTTGGTTTTTTTCTTAACATTTTATTCAATTATATCAACCTTATCAGCAGCAATTCTAATATGTATTTTTTTCGTCCAACATAACTATAAAAATGCATATGCTAAAAATACAAAAAATTGGGATATCATCGATGGGGCTATTCTTGGTAGTAGCAATTTAAATATACCTAATTGGCTAAATTGGTTTTTAGCAGATATATCCTTTCACAGCATTCATCATCTCTGCGAGAGAATACCAAATTACAATTTAAGAGCTTGTCATAAAGCAAATATTCATTTGCTTCATCAATCAAAGTTTTTACAATTAAGTGATTTTCCAAACTGCTTCAAATATATTATTTGGGATAATAAAAATGAAAAATTAATCCCAATAAGTTAATAGCTAATTAAACTTTCTTCTGAATTTTCTTTTAAGAGGAATACTGCTATATGCATGTGTACCAATAGATGGGGGTAAATGATTCGTTAGAGGATGCATAAAAGCGTTTGCCATACTCTCTAACATTTTCGAAAGCCAATTGATTACTGATTTCATTTGAAAATCTAAAAGTGTACTTTTTTATAATCTAACTAAATTACGGAAAAGTAAATCAGTCTTTATGCTGATTTTTTGAAAGCTTGCTTTAAAAAACTCTTATTTAATAATAAAAATTGTTATTTTTCTCATTGCTTAAAAGAAGATCATTACTACCTTTCTAAAGGTAAACTAAGTGGAATTTTAATTTAGTAAATAATACTTATTTTTTCTAATACACTTAATAAATTAAATTATTAGCCATGATTTCGTGCTATATCTCTATTTCAAATAAATCTACCAAATTCATGAGTGATTCAGTTGTTTCTACTAACCAGAATACAGAAATAGATTCTATTAATTCATATTTTGAATGTATTACTGAATGCAGTATTGTGGATGGTCATCAAGAATGTATTACGCGATGTTTAGAAATTCATTTAAAAGGAGAGAATCAAAATGAATAGCAAAAATTCTCCACAAAGGAAAACAACTTTAAAGTGGAACCACAACGGAGAGCTCTCAGAAATTGATATGTTAAGAATTTTAGAAAAGATCTCATCTAGTGATCTTAATCAATGTGAATTGACATGCGATTCAGATCAAGTTTAAAAAGCATTGAATACTAGAAGTTTGTAAGTTGATAAATTATTAATTATTCAAATAAACAATAAGTATCTCTTAATACTTTAATTAAATAAGATCTTATTCAAAATTTATTACCTTTTCTTCAAGCTATAAGTATATGATGAATAATTAATTTTTAGAACTCCTGCCTTTTTTTAAGGATTTTTTAGTAATTTCTTTTTTTGTGATTTCAATCGGTTTTACCATACCTAAATTGCCATGAGTTGGACAATAATAAGTCATTAGCATCCATGTTTTTTCTTCATTCATGATAAAAACCTCTACTTTAAGAAAACTACTGAATAATTAAATACGATAATTTATAAGAAAATTGATATTTTTTAATCATTTTTTCTTTTTTGCTTAATAATTTATAGAAGTATTGAAGGAATTCAATCTAAATAGATATAAATACGCATGACTTTAAAAAGAAATCCTGCTATTTATTAATAAATTCAAAATTATTTCATGTCTTTAGAATCTATATTGATGGTAGTAGCTCCAATTTGTCTTTTTACGGTAGGAGTAATTGTTTTACCAATTTTAGTAAAACCGCGTAAACAAACAGGTATACCAAAGAGGTATATACGTGGTCTTTAGATTAAATGAGCTTTAATAAAGATCAATGATAAGGATAAGCTTTGCAAAAACAAATTGCATTGATAAATTCAGAGATTCTCATAAGATAACAAAATTAAAACTATTAGAATCAAATGAATTTGCTTGAGTATAAAAAATTTGTTTTAAAAATTTTATTGAAAAAAACAAACTATATATTATTTTCATAAAAATATACTGTGATTGATAATAGAATATATAAATTAATTTTTATTTAACTAAATTCTTACCTAACAAAAATTTGAGTAATATAAAATTTTCAGGTCTTAAAGGCCAAGCGCTTGAAATAGATGACAAAGATATTCCAAGCATAAAAGAATTTAAGGGTGTTATCCCAGATCACTATTTCAAGTGCAATACCAAAACTTCTTTGAGGTATCTTTTACAAACAGTTTTGATTCAATCTTTTGTATTTGCAATAGGTTTATCTATTCCATTAACTCTAAAAATGATCCCAATTTGGATAGTTTACTCATTGCTATCAGGTACCACTGCAATGGGATTCTGGGTAATTGCTCATGAATGTGGACATGGGGCCTTCTCTCAGAACAAGGCATTGGAAACTATCACTGGATATTTATTACATTCATTACTACTAGTTCCTTATTTTTCTTGGCAGCGTTCTCATGCAGTTCATCATCGATTCACAAATAATGTAACCAATGGTGAAACTCATGTTCCTTTAGTTATTGAGGGAAATGGAGTTACAGAGAAGGTTGGTGGAGAAAAAGAATTACTTTTTTCAAATTCCATAGGCAGGCAAAATTACGGAATTTTTCAACTCGTTTTACATCTAATATTTGGATGGCCTGCTTATTTACTTACAGGTAGCACAGGAGGTATTAAATATGGGACTTCCAATCATTTTTGGCCAATAAAACCATTTTCCCAAGCATTATGGCCGTCAATATGGGCTAAGAAAGTTTGGATATCAGATATTGGAGTAGCTTTAACATTATTGAGTATTTTTTTCTTTATTTTTAAGTATGGTTTATTCCAAGTACTTGCAATGTATATTGGTCCTTTATTAGTAGTTAATAGTTGGTTAGTAGTTTATACATGGCTTCATCATACAGATTCAGATGTGCCTCATCTTTCAAATACGGAATTTTCCTTTATGAGAGGTGCATTTCTATCTATTGACAGGCCTTACGGTAAAATCCTTAATTTTCTTCACCATAATATAGGTTCGAGTCATGTCGTTCATCATGTATGTCCAACAATTCCTCATTATCATGCTAAAAAGGCTACTGTCTTAATTAAAAAAGCTTTTAAAAAAGGTTATCTTTTTAATCCTGATCCAATACCCAAAGCCCTCTGGAATATTGCTTGCAATTGTATTGCTGTTAAATCAGATATCAATGGTCGAAGATATATCTGGCAATCTTCATACAATGAAAAAGCAGTAAAAACATAAATATTGTTAATTTGTTTTATCACATTAATTTACGCAAATCTGAAAAAAATATAAAAGAATTAGTAATATACTTTTTCTCATTGTAAAAATTATCTAATTTCAAAATTTACTATGAGTGGAGACAATTTACATGGGAAACAACCAATTAAATTTTATTCTGAGGAAATCACTCTTACAAAAGTGGAATTATTAGAAAGACAGTTGATTTTAGGAAAAAAAATTTCAAATTTAGATGAAAAACATAAAGAATGGAGCAGAAAACTATCTGACTAATCAATTAATCAAATACTATTTTATACTGATTGATTTTTTCATTGAAATTAATTAGACAATTTTCTATAAATTATTGAAAAATTATTTGCCCGCATATTAATAATATCTTCTTGAAAAAGCCCTTTTTTTAACCTTCATCACTATTTTTCTCAAGATTTCTATTACCCCAAAGATCATTATGTATTTTTAATGAATTATCAAAGAAATAATTACTTTGACTTCTGTACTTATTACCAATTTTAAATCGCCCATATAATATCAAAAACCTACCTCTTTAATTAATATCTTTACTCCCTAAAGAGCTCTACCATACAACTCCAAGTGCTATATGAATCATATTTATAGACCCTACACCTTCCAAAGAAACTGCTAAATTCATTGGAATTTTCCAAGGAATTTCTCTAAATCAATCACAAGAGGTTGGAGCATTTTCTTATTTAATTTTTCATACTCGATTCAAAAACTTATACTTTTTCTATCGAATAACTCTGGATCACTTGTTTGCCAAATTATTTAAGGAAAGGGTTTGTTTTAAAAAACTCTATGTTTACCATTAGCACTTCAAATGTCCAATATTGAGCCTTTTTTTTTAGATTCTAGATAAAATACATCCCCAATTAAGGAACTATTTCCTATAGTATCCTTCAAGAAAAGTATGTTATCCAAAATAAATTAAATTTGGAAATGCAAAAAAACAATTATTCTCAGATACTCTTTATTGCACTTTTCTCAATTGTGGAGTCTTAAAAAACATTATTTTAAGGCTAAAGAATAATATTGAAACTATAAGAATAGGTAAGACATAGAGTACTAAGTCAGAAGTTATTAGAGAAGGAATTCTTGCAAAAATAAAATGCATGTAATAGGTAGAAAATGACATTTGTCTTTAAATAACTAATTTATTAATAGCAATTATTTGAATTCTAAAAACTACTTTTTTTATAAAGTCTAATAATTCTAACTAAAAAGAGTCGGCCCGTATCTCTACTCGCTGACTATTGTGTATAAATTAATTTAAATTACCTCTAAATTAGGATTTACTCCTAAAAAGAAAACCTTCTAGCTTATATTTGTTGTTTCAAATATATAAAAATCAGAGTAAAAGCCATATCGCTTATAGAGTTTATTTCGTACCATATTTGTCGCATATCTGAGATCTTATGAGCCTAAAAAGTAATTTCTGATAATTCTCTTTACATAAATGAACAAATATGTTATATTTCTTTACATATTTAATTTCTTTAATTATGACTCCTGAAGCAGAAAGATTTAATGGATGGGCAGCAATGCTCGGCTTCGTAGCAGCTGTTGGTTCCTACGTAACAACTGGTCAAATTATTCCAGGCTGGTTCTAATGAAAAATACTGAACCAAAAATTGTAGAAAAAGAAAAAATAGTAGCTGAAAAGCTCAATGGGAGATTCGCTATGTTAGGTTTTATAGCTCTAGTTGGAGCATATTTAACAACTGGTCAAATTATTCCAGGTTTTATATAAACGAATCCTTAAAACTTATCTAAAGAATCGAATTTAAAAATAAATTTGATTCTTTTTTTTGCTTATTACAGTTTTGTTTTTTAATCGATGTTAATAGTCGAAATATATGAAGTTTAAATATTCTTATAAAAATATAAATAATTTGCTTAAAAATCAGTATAAAAACTCTACCCAAGTAATCAAAATAGAATTATATTAATTTTATTGATTAGAGGTAAATCACATGGTTAACCTAGGTTTAGAAATAGTATTTTGGCTAATTTTACTTATTTACATTGGCGCAAGAATCACAAAAACTAAAAAAGGTTTTAAACAACAATATTAAAGATTTCTCCAAATAAAGTTAAGTAAAGTGCAAAATAATTAAATTAAAGTAAAACAATTCAGACAAAACATAAATTTCATTCTTTTT